>JBCBRY010000025.1:0-86044 GCA_039819485.1 Bacteroidota bacterium
CTTTGATTTTCTTGGAGAATCTGTCAAGATATTTCTTAAGAGCGGAGTGTCGTGTCTACGAGATGAACGGTTATGTCATTTAATTTTTTTATTTTTTTCTCCCATTTTATTATTTGCTCAACCGCCTTATTTTAATCTCGAAAATAAAATAAACGGCATGAGTTTTCGGGCACCAAGAATCCCTCCGCTCGTTGATAATAAAATTAATGAAATAAAAAATTCGAACGCCAATTGGGTAGCTATTGTACCGGAAGCAACATTGGAAAGAACCACTTTAAAATTAAGGCCAGACGATAAAAACGACTGGTGGGGAGAAACTATCGACGCTAATATCGAGGTAATTAAATCCGCAAAAAATGCAGGTTTTAAAATAATGCTGAAGCCCCAAATTGTTTTAAGCAAACTCAGCCCGAATACCAGAAAAATAAATTTTTCCTTTAAGAAAAAGAACAGTAATAAATTAAACATTGACAAAACAAGAGGAGTGGAATGGCGAGGTGATTTTGAAGCAAAAAATGAAAGCGACTGGAAAATATGGGAAGCCAGCTACGAAGCTTATATTTTAAATTTAGCCAGAGTAGCCGACTCTTTAAACGTAGAATTATTTTGCATTGGAAATGAAATGCGACAGTCCGCGGTCAAGCGCCCCGATTTTTGGCGACAATTAATTAAAAAAACCAGAGCTATTTATGACGGGCCTTTAACGTATTCCGCCAATTGGGACGAGTACGATAAAATCACCTTTTGGAACGAGCTGGATTTTATCGGCCTCGATACTTATTTCCCCATCAATTCCTCAGCCATCCCTTCCGTAAAAAAAACAGTAAAAAACTGGAAACCCATTTTAAGAAGGTTAAAAAAATTCAGCAAAAAGAATAAACGCCAAATCATCATCACCGAATTTGGCTACCGCAATATTGAGTATGCCGGAAGAAGGCCCTGGCTGCACGATTTTGGCAAAGACGAAATGAACAACGATGCCCAGTTCAATCTATACGAAGCATTCTTTCAGGCATTTTGGCATCAAAAATGGGTAGCCGGTGGCTTTTTGTGGCAATGGTTCCACACGCTCAAAAACGACATCAACACCACTTATTCCCCTCAGGGCAAGCCCGCCCTCGAGGTCGTCCGGAAATGGTACGGCCAGTAGTCCTCTCCATCCACTTGTGGAAAACTTTACTTCCTACTCAACTTACACCCCACTACAAATTGTTTTAACTTCGCTTATCAAACCACGCTAATTTTTTCAGATAATTTTTTTCATGAAAACACTGAAAACTCTAATGCAGTTAACCCTTTTGCTCACGCTCGCTTGGTCGTGCAAAGACGATGACATGAGCAACGACGAGGAACCCTTGAACATTTACGAAAACTGTTGTGAGGCGCCCGGAGTGGATATTTCGATCGGGCAAGGGAATATCTTTATTCCCAATATTTTTACACCAAACGGTGACGGGATCAACGATTTTTTTACCGTTTTCACAGACGAAGACATTACACAAATCAAGGTTTTTAAAATAACCGACGGGAACAAAGATGCCATTTATGAATTTTACAATTTTCCCCCTGATTTGTTTACAGGCCACTGGTTCCCTTCCGAAGATGAAGCCACGAATGGCCGTTATGATTACGAGTTCACCATCGAAAGTTCAGACGGGGTAACCGAAACGGTGACCGGAAATGTATGTGTTTATCGCTGTAAAACGGACGTGGATTTCATCCTCGAAGAAAATATCCCCAATTGCCAGTTCGGCACGCAGCACGATGGAGCGGGAGACCACAACGCCCTGGCTCCTTCTCTGGAAGATGCTGACTGTTTTTAAGAAAACGCTCTTTCGTTCACCATTAAACATTGACCATTTACCATTAATTTATGCCAAACTACTGCCACCTTCATTGCCACACTCAGTACTCATTGCTCGACGGCGCTGCCAACATTGCCAAGATGATGGACAAAGCCGTTGCCGATGGCCAGAAAGGCGTCGCCCTGACAGATCACGGGAACATGTACGGTGCATTCCAGTTCGTAAACGAGGCTAATAAGCGAGGGCTCAAACCAATGGTCGGCTGTGAATTTTACCTGGTGGAAGACCGGCATAAAAAGAAGTTCCTGCGGGCCAACAACGAACGGGACAAACGCTACCACCAGCTCATGCTGGCCAAAAACCGGACAGGTTATGAGAACCTCTCCAAACTGTGTTCGCTGGGCTTTATTGAAGGACTTTACAGCAAGTTTCCCCGCATCGACAAAGAGCTCATCGAAAAATACCACGAAGGGCTCATCGCTACTTCTTGCTGCATCGGGGCGGAAGTCCCACAGACCATTTTGACCGGTAATATTGAAAAGGCGGAAGAACAGCTCAAATGGTGGCTCAATATTTTTGGCGACGATTATTACATCGAATTGCAGCGGCACCGGGGACTGGAAAAGATCGACGATACGGGCATGAGCCAGGAAGACGTGAACCAGGTGTTGCTCGGCTTCGCCAAAAAATACAACGTCAAGGTCATTTGTACCAACGACAGCCACTATGTGGAAGAAGAAGATTATGCCCCGCACGACATTTTGCTCTGCATCAATACCGGCAGCTTGCTGGAAGAGGAGCAGCGGTTCAAATTTCCCTCCAGCGATTTCTATTTTAAAACACAGGCCGAAATGGCCAAACTCTTTCACGACGTACCGGAAGCACTGGACACAACGATGGAAGTGTTGGATAAAATAGAACCTTTGGAACTGGCCCGTGACGTACTGCTCCCTGCCTACCCAATGCCAAAGGAATTCAAAACGCAGGACGAATTCCTTCGCCACCTAACCTATGAGGGAGCGAAAAAAAGATACGGCACCATCACTCCAGCCATCAAAGAGCGGTTGGATTTTGAGCTGGACGTCATTCGCAAATCGGGCTATCCAGGGTACTTCCTGATCGTTCAGGACTTCACCCGAGTGGCCCGGCAGATGGATGTGTCCGTTGGGCCTGGACGTGGTTCGGCGGCAGGTTCTGCGGTTGCCTATTGCGTCGGGATCACCAACGTGGACCCCATCAAGTACGACCTGCTTTTTGAGCGCTTCCTGAATCCGGAGCGGGTGAGCATGCCCGATATCGATATTGATTTTGATGACCGCGGAAGGGACAAAGTAATCGATTATGTAATCGACAAATATGGCCGAAATCAAGTCGCCCAGATTATCACTTACGGCACCATGGCGGCCAAATCTTCTTTACGGGACGTCGGCCGGGTGATGGACGTGCCGCTACCGGAAGTGGATCGGGTTGCGAAATCTTTTCCGTTGCAGTTGGGAGCCTCACTGGCGCACGTTTTGGCCGATGGCGGTGTTCACCCAAAATTGAAGGCCAAACTCAATTCCGAAGATGTGGAACGGGCACGCCTGTTCAGGGATTTAGCCGAAGGCGAAGACCAAATTGGCGAAATGATCCGTACCGCCAAAAAGCTGGAAGGCTCAGTGCGAAACACGGGTATCCACGCCTGTGGCGTCATCATTACGCCTGACGACATCACCAAATTTGTCCCTGTATCAGTAGCCAAGGATAGCGAAATGCTCGTCAGCCAATTTGACAACAACGTTGCGGAAGACGCCGGTCTGCTGAAGATGGATTTCCTCGGCCTCAAAACATTGACCATCATCAAAGATGCCTGCCGCATTGTAAAAGAAGTACACGGTGTGGAGGTCATCCCCGACGACATCCCTCTCGACGATCCGAAAACCTACGAACTGTTCCAGCAAGGCGGCACTGTCGGCGTGTTCCAGTACGAGAGCGACGGCATGCAGAAGTACATGAAGGAACTCAAACCCAACCAGTTTGCCGACCTCATTGCGATGAACGCCTTGTACCGGCCAGGACCACTGGCCTATATTCCAAACTTCATCAACCGGAAACACGGGCGGGAGGAGATCACCTATGATCTGCCGGCCATGGAAGAGTACCTGAAAGAAACCTACGGCATTACCGTTTACCAGGAGCAGGTGATGCTGCTGTCGCAGAAACTTGCCAATTTCACCAAAGGTGAGGCCGATGTGCTGCGGAAAGCAATGGGCAAAAAGAAGAAAGCAGTTCTGGACAAAATGTTCCCGAAATTTCTGGAAGGTTGTGAAGCCAATGGCCACCCGCGGGACAAGTGTGAAAAAATATGGAAGGACTGGGAAGCCTTTGCCTCCTATGCCTTCAACAAATCGCACTCCACCTGCTATGCCTACGTCGCCTTCCATACGGCCTTTCTGAAAGCCAATTATCCTGCTTGCTTCATGGCCTCGGTCCTTTCCAACAACATGAACAACATCGCCGATGTGACCAAATTCCTGCGCGAGTGCAAACGCATGGGGCTGGAGGTGTTGGGGCCCGACATCAACGAATCGGTTTCTGATTTCACGGTGAATGACAAAGGGCAAATCCGTTTTGGCTTGTCTGCCTTGAAAGGCGTTGGCGAGGGGCCTGTCTCCGAAATTTTGGAAGAACGCAAAAAGGGGCAGTTCGAAAGTATCTTTGATTTGGTGAAACGCCTCAACTCCAAAGCCGCCAACAAAAAGGTCATGGAAAGCCTCGCCTATGGCGGCGGATTCGACTGCTTCGAGGACATTCACCGCAAGCAATATTTTACGCCTTCCGGCAAATACGACAGCTTCATCGAGCACATCGTCCGGTTTGGCCACGACTACCAGGCCCAGGTGGCCAGCGCCGCCAGTTCCCTTTTTGGCGACATCAGCGCCTTCAATATCGAAGATCCCAAACCGCCGAACTCCGAGCCGTGGCCTCTCATCGAAATGCTGGAACGGGAAAAAGAAGTCACCGGCGTCTACGTCACCGGCCACCCGTTGGATGAGTATAAAATGGAAGTGGAAAACTTTACGTCCTGCTCATTGGAAGACCTGGACAAAAAAAGAGGGCAGCAAGTCAAAATTGCCGGTATCGTCATGCTGGCCTCCCACCGCATCAGCAAAAAAGGAACGGGCTGGGGCCTCTTCACCATTCAGGATTTTAACGGCTCGCTTGAGTTCCCACTTTTTAGCGATGATTATATGAAATTCAAGGGCTTCTTTGAGCAGGGCAACTGCGTTTTTATCACTGGCAATTACGAAGCCCGCTGGGGCAAGGAAGATGAATTTCAGTTAAAAGTAAAAGAAGTGACCCTATTGGAAAATGCAGGGCAGAAAATCGCCAATTCGATTACGATAAAATTACCCGTCGAGCACCTCACCCTCCAAATGGTCGACCAGCTCGACAACCTCTGCAAGCAATACAAAGGCAAACACAAACTGCACATCACCCTGCTTGACTTGACCAACCGCATCAGTATGCCGTTTGTCTCAACGACGAAAAAAGTAAATGTGGACAATGATTTTGTGACGGCGCTGGAGGGCATGGGGGTGGAGTATAAGGTGGGGTAAATGTACCGTCGAAGCCCTAAGCATCGGCGCCGTCCAGCGGCGTTACCGTTTACAAACGGTAACGCCGCTCGGTATCCAAAATATCCATTCTATAAAGCAGGTGGTCAAAAAAAATGACACTTTTCCTTTGTCTGAAAAAGATTTTTAAGACTTGGAAATCAAACATTTGCCCAAATAAAAGTGTCATTTTTAGCGCTCTTTATTTTTGTCCAAGCACTTAAGTAATTGATTCTATTCTCTATCTTACCTCCGTTTTCAAACGCTATTTTCAAAAACAAACATGATGAAAGACGCTCCGGGGCCTCCACTTTTCAGTGGCCTTACCTACCATATCTTCAACCAAGGAAATAACCGTGAAAATATTTTTATAGAAGAAAAAAACTACAAATATTTTTTACGGAAATATCATGAATTTATTTCCCCAATTGTCGATACGTATGCCTATTGCCTGTTGCCCAACCATTTTCATATTTTAGTGAAATTTAAAAATTATAGCGACCTCTATAATTTCAAGTCAAAATATTTTCCCGTTCCACCGAATGGGATAAAAAACAAACACAATATTTCCAATGCTGAAGAATTTGACTACGACAAATTAATTTCGGAAAAGCTATCAAGGCAGTTTGCCAACTTCTTCGGCGGATATGCATTTGCAATTAATAATAAATATAACCGGCAAGGAAAACTATTTTCTTTACCGTTCAAAAGAGTGTTGGTAAATAACGATACATACTTTGAATGGCTGATCTGTTACATCCACCGCAATCCTATTCATCACAAATTTTGTGACGATTTCAAAAGTTGGCCGCATAGCTCTTATTTTGAAATATCAAATTACCTGAAAGCAAGCGGAGCAAGCGGTGTTACCGTTGCAAACGGTAACACCGCTGCGGGCAGGCCCATATGTGATGTGGGATTTTTAAAAGATTGGTTTGGGGGTTTTGAACAATTTAAAAAAGCACATCAGAATTCAATTGAAAAATGGCTGGACCAAAAATACTGGTTAGAGTAAACCTTATATTTAGCGTTGTTACCGTTTTAGGACGGCAACAACGCTGGGTCAAAAAAGAAAAAATATTTCAGGAAAATTATTCAGGCAAAAATGTATCGATGGAAATAAAACAGTGATCGGCCGACCGGCCGTAAAAGAGTTGGAATTAATATAATTTTACATTTTAAAAATAAATACGGCATAATGAAATATCTAATTTGCGCTCCATTGATCGTCGCTACTTTTATATTATTTTCCTGTGGTGAGAACCAATCAGAAAAAAAGCCTTACTCAAAATATAAAAAAATAGATTGGCAGGCATCCGATAAAAACAGGAGGGTGAAAGAACGCGGAGAACGGGTGTACCAATTAATTATTGATTCTTGTATGGTCGCTGACAGGATGGCGCTGGAAGAAACAGAAATAACCCCCAAAATGTACCAGCTCATCCGGTACAGTAATTTTAACAGCACCTGTCAGCAATTGCAAGAAAATGTAGGCACCATAGACAAATCCCAACTGGCGGGGATGCTGGCCTCAAAAGACGGACTCTTATATGTACTTCGCTACAAACTGGAAACACAGTTGATACCAATGCCCTTAGAATTCAGAATTACATTGACCAACGAAAGAAAATTGACCGAATACCGGCTGTACGAATGGAACGATAAATTTGAGGAAGATTTAATAAAAATGAGTTGGTTTTAAATCGGTGCATATTGTGTAAAAAACACCGATTCAAAACCAAGAACCGAAAGATCAAGCCTTTAACAATTTAAACGCATGCGTCCAACGGTTTTCCCGAAAACCCGGAATGCACCACAGCATCGCCAACGGCTCGATGGCACGGGCTGCTTCCACGGCCCCCATGTCTTCCGACTCCCAGCCAAATTGATCGAGAATATTTTTTACTGCCGTTTTAGCATCATCATCATTTCCGCAAATAAACATGGTCGGTTTGCCGCCCGGCAGATCGGGGTCGACCATGTAAGCATTTCCGACACAGCTGAATGCCTTTACAAATTTTGCGGCGGGTGCTTTGGCTTGTAACTTTTCCATCAGGGAGTGATTGATGTCTGTAAAATAGCGGAGCACTCCATTTTCGGGAGCTTCGTCTGCAATGGGGTTGGTAGCATCCATGACGACCTTGCCATCTAAGTTGCCTGCGCCGCAAGCATCGACAGCAGCTTCTGCGGCAGTTCCTTTTACGGCCAGAACAATGATATCTCCCTCTTTGGCAGCTTCCTCAACATGGGCCGTCTGAATGTCGCCGCCGATGGCTGTTTTTAGTTCATTTCGTTTTGCTTCGCTACGAGAAGCGATGATCGTGGGATAGCCATATTTTAAAAAACCTTTGGCCAGGGCCTGGCCGACCATTCCCGAGCCAATAATGGAAATTTTCTGCATGATTATTTTTTTTGAAATAATTGTGATAAATAAATGAATGACTGGAAAACGGGACGAAGAATATTTTGGTTGAACTACAACTTCATTTTATTTAGCATTTAATTCGCAATGTGGCTTTCAAAAATATTTATTGCTGAATAGCCATGTTGTGCATATATTTTAACATCAGTATATTGGCGCAGCTATAAAACTAATTTTAATCTTCTCTAATCTTTTAAATGTTCAATTATGAAGCTAACTAAGACTATCTTCTTTATTATCCTTTTCTCCTTTTTCTTTTTTGGTAAAAATTATTCCCAGTGCAGCAACGACGCACTACATTATATCAATGCCAACCAGATCAGGGCCGCTTCCACCATTGGAGGTGACCTTTTCTGGAACCGTAGTGATGGGCAATTTTTGGTGCCTTACACGGCCGGACCATTTCAGGAAGTATCCTCCATTTTTGTCAATGGTCTTTGGTTGACTGGCCTGGACGCCGCAAACAACCTGAAAGTAGCGGCCCAGATGTACGGCAACGCCAACGGTCAAACGGACTATTTTCCGGGCCCTTTGAATGACAATACGGGGGAGCCTTTCAACAGCATTTTTGACTGTACTGACTTCCAACGCGTTTGGAAGATCACCCGCGGCGATATCCTGATGGTCAAAAATGATTTTGCCGACAACGGCATGATTGACCAGCCACTCCCTTACGATGTTCAAACCTGGCCGGCGCGCGGCAATCCTTTTATCGAACCAATACTTGGTTTTACATTGCCCGATCAGGACTTAGCGCCTTTTTTCGACAACGATAACGATGGATTATATGACCCCATGAAAGGGGATCATCCCGTCCTTGATGAGACTTTGCCTGATGCCATTCCGGATGAAATGACCTGGTGTGTCTTTAACGATGTGGCGGACATCCACGGCGAATCAGCAGGATTCCCACTTGGCGTAGAGGTTCAGTTAATGGTCTATGCTTTCAATTGCTCGGACAACGACGTACTCAACCATTCACTTTTTGTCCGCCACAAGGTCATCAATAAATCGCAGGAAAATTTATTCGACTTCCGGATGGGCTATTTTACCGACATGGATCTGGGCTGTTACACCGATGATTTTTTTGGTTGCGACACAACACTGAATACCCAATATTTTTATAATAGTGAAAATATAGATGGTGATGCTTTATGCACAGGGATAGGCACTTATGGTGAAAACCCACCCGTTCAGGCTGCTACTTTCCTCAACCATAAACTGGCCAACCTGATGTACTTCAACAACGGAGGCTTTGGCAATGTCCCACCAGGAACGACCGACCCAAATCAAGCGATTGAATTTTATAATTTCATGAACAGCATCTGGCTGGACGGAACTCCGTTGACTACAGGTGGCAATGGCTACAACCCATCTGGCGTTCCTGTCAACCATGCTTTTCCTGACAACCCGAACGACCCGTTTGGCTGGACGATGATGTCCGCCAACCTGCCCTTTGCCGACCGGAGAACCGTTTCCTCAGTGGCTCCTTCCGACTTGCCTCCGGGCGGTCAGTTCACCTTGGACATCGCTTATTCCTTCCACCGGCAGCCTGGTGCCGACCATCTCGAAAACGTTGATGTGGCATTGTCTGAAATACCAAACGTGCAGGCATTTTACGACAACGGCTTTTCAAATGAATGCATGCAGGCAGCTTTTTGTGAAACAGATTGTGTGTGGCCCGGCGATGCCGGCAATGATGGCATTGCCAAAAACGATGACCTCCTGTACATCGGCGTGTCGATGGGCAAAGCCGCTACCGGGAACGAACGTGACCCTGCCAGTACTTTATGGATGGCACACAATGCCGACAACTGGGGCACACCACCAGCGGCTTTCCCCGATCCAAAACACCAGGACTGCAATGGAGATGGAGCGGTCGATGAACTGGACTATTACATTTTGCAAAATAACTACGGCGAAGAGCGGCCTGGTTATACGGCCTCTGATATAGCGGCGCCATTTGCCGAAGGCGAAATCATCATTAAGCTGAACAAGGAAGAGGTCTCCGCCAATGACAATTTTTTGCAGAGAAGGGTCAAAGGCGATATTTTCCTCGGCACAACGGACACACCTGTGGATGAAATTTACGGCGTTGCTTTTACGGTAAAATACGATGCTGCGGCCTGGGAACCGTTTCCTGATGCAATCGTCGACCTCGAAGGCAATTCCTTTTTTGGAACAGAAGACGAAGTCATGACCATTGGCGTACACGACGAGGAAGCGGGCCGAATGGACATTGCCTTTTCCAGAAAAGACGGACAACCCGTTACGAATGTTCAAGGAAGATTGGCCGTCTTCAATTTAATCTTGAATGAAGATGTGGCTACCGGCAATCCGAACGGTATGCAAACTTTTGCTTTCGAGGTCTGCAATGCCCGTGGCGTGGATGCCGATGGCAACTTTTTTCAACTAGGCGCCACATCAGATGTGGTGGTTGGAACCGATCTGGATTTTGATGACACTTTATCGGATGCTGCCGAAAAATTAAATGAGGAATTACCATTAAATATTTTCCCTAATCCAAACAACGGCTCGTTTGATTTATTTTTTGGAAATAACAATTCTGCTTCGCAGATTTTTATTTACGATTTCTCTGGAAAAAATATTTATTCAGAAAAAATACCTGTCAATACGGAGCAATTAAATGTTGATTTAAAAAATAAATTAATTGCCGGTATTTATTTTATTAAATGGACGCTGAACGACGGACAGTTTGTGACGAAAAAAATAGTGGTTAATTGATTTTAATATGCACGCAGAAAGCGCAAAGCACGCAGAGGATCATATGCCGTGCTTTGCGCCCTCTGCGTGATGCAGATCTTCACCACATCGCCCCCCCTATTCTGAAAAGCCCTTCACTCAACTCGCTGCGCAGTTACCCCCGGTGTTTATTTTGTAAAATGGCAGCTCCCCAGCGGCACCTGTGCCACTAGACGGGTTCTTGTGAAATAGCCGTATATTTGTGGCGAAATAAGGAAAGGCAAAAGTTTGTGAACCAAACGACGACTTTTGCCTTTTTACTTTTCGATTCTTAAGAAACCGAGATTTCACAAGTTCAATTTTACTTGCTTTTCAATGACACCAAAAACAGTATCCTTTTATACCCTTGGCTGTAAGCTGAACTATTCGGAGACCTCCAGCATCGGCAGGTTGTTCGAGGACGCGGGCTATCAGGAAGTGAAGTTCGACGAAGGGGCCGATATATGTGTCATCAATACGTGTTCGGTGACAGATTTTGCGGACAAAAAATGCCGGCAAATTGTACGGCGGGCGTTGCGGAAATCACCCGAAGCAAAGGTGGTCGTCATAGGCTGTTATGCGCAATTGAAACCACAGGAAATTTCGGAAATTCCCGGTGTAGATTTAGTGTTGGGAGCCGCCGAAAAGTTCCGCATCCTGGAGTTCGTTGAACACCTTGAAAAAGCCCCCGGCAAAGGCATGGTGCAGGCTGGCGAGGTAAGAGAAGCGAATGTTTTCAAACATGCATTCAGCTTCGGTGACCGCACCCGTTCCTTTTTAAAAGTACAGGATGGCTGCGATTATAAATGTGCTTTTTGCACCATCCCGCTGGCCCGTGGCAAAAGCCGCAGCGACACAGTGGAAAGTGTCGTCGAAAATGCCCGTAAAATTGCCGAAATGGGCGTCAGGGAAATTGTGTTAACGGGCGTAAATATTGGCGACTTTGGCAATGGCACAGAGGTGATCGAGGGCGTGCGCCCCAAAAAAGAAGCACTCTTTATTGATTTGATAAAAGAGCTGGACGAAGTGGAAGGCATTGAACGGTTTCGCATTTCTTCTATTGAGCCGAATTTATGCACCAATGAGATCATCGAATTCGTGGCACAGAGCAAAAGGTTTGTACCGCACTTCCACATGCCCTTGCAGAGCGGCAACAACAAGCAATTGAAAATGATGCGCCGTCGCTACAAAAGGGAATTATATGCCGACCGGGTGGCGCACATAAAAAAATTAATGCCCCATTGTTGTATCGGCGTCGATGTAATTGTTGGCTTTCCCGGAGAGACGAAGGACGACTTTTTGGAAACTTATCAATTCTTAAATGAATTGGACATTTCCTATCTCCACGTTTTCACTTATTCCGAACGGGCCAATACCCTGGCAGCTGAAATGCCCGATGTGGTACCAATGGCGGAGCGCCGTCGCCGCAACGAAATGCTGACCATTTTATCCCAGAAAAAGCGCCGTTTTTTTTATGAGCAATTTATTGGTGAAACCAGGCCTGTACTTTTTGAAAAAAGCAAAATAAAAAATACCATGTCCGGCTTCACCGACAATTATGTAAAAATAGAAATGCCGCTTGACGAAAAGCTAATCAATAAAATATTGCCTGTGCAGCTGGAACAGGTCAACGCCGGCGGACATGTAGATGCCGCTATATCTCTGACCGAGAGTTTTCAGGTTTAACCACCATGGAAAATCTTTTTTTATAAATTATATGCCCCGTATTTTTTTCATCATATTCTTTTCTTCCGTGCTAATTGCGGGCACCAATATTTCCGCACAAAATACCCAGGAAAATTATTTACAGGGCAGCGTGGAACAACGCTCCTTCCCCGATGAAAAATATTCTGAACTCACCAAGGGCGTCGATTTTACAGAAGAGGAATATGAACGAAAAAAAGAAAAAGAAGAAGCTCCTCCGGCCAATTTTGAGGGGCTTGGAGCGGTCCTGAAATTTATCGTCATTTTATTGGGGATTGCACTGCTGATATTTTTATTAATTAAAGCACTGACCAACGACAATCTTTTTTCACGGAGTGATAAAAAGCTAAAACCGGCCACAGTCATTGACCTGAAAAAAATAGAAGAGAACCTGGAAGATACGGAACTGGAAGACCCCATAAAACAAGCCATTGAAGCAGGGGATTATCCGTTGGCCGTCCGGCTTTACTACCTAGCCGTTCTAAAAGACCTTTCCATGAATAATAAAATAAAATGGAAAAAAGATAAAACCAACGGCGAATACTTAAGGGAATTGACGGGCACTCCCATTTTTGATAAATTCCAGAAAATCACGCTGGTATTCGAAAGGATCTGGTACGGAAAAATGGAATTGACCCAAGTCGACTTTCATAAAGTAGAAAAATTGTTTTTAAAAATACTGCCGACGAAAGTTAACATTTAGCAGCAGGCAGTTAACAATTTATAAATCATAAAAAATTGTCCAATAATAAAAACATAATCATCGTTGCCATCGTGGCCATCGGCCTGTTGATTTTGATGTACTTTATGTTTGGTAATGGAAGCAAGCGATACAGTTGGTGGGAACATTACAACCCGAAGAAGGAAAGCCCTTACGGCACTTCTATCGTGCATGCACTGATGAAAGAATATTTACCGGAAAAAAACCTGCAAATAATCAGGGACAGCCTGCATCAATATTTGCTGGATAAAAAAACAGAAGGTAGTTATTTTTATCTCGGCCCTGCTTTGTGGCTCGATTCAATTCGCATCCACGCCATGCTGGATTTTGTAAAAAGAGGAAACGACGCCATTATTATTTCCCAGGATATAGCTTTTGAATTATTGGACTCCATCAGTCAGCGCGATTGTATTGACCTGACTTATGAACGGGACTCCACGTATTACGATTATTTCCCTGATTATTATTTTGAAGATACACTGGCCACTTTAAATTTTGACCACAAGGCTTTTAAAACAGAAAATGGGTACCAATATAATTTCAGGCATCGTACCATAGATGAATATTATAGCTGGGACTATTTGCCCCCTGAGCTGTTCTGTGAATACCAAACGGAATTTACGACGCTCGGAACCATCAACGACACCCTTGTGAATTTTGCCAAGGCAAAATACGGCGATGGCCACTTTTACTTACACACCACACCACTTGCTTTTACCAATTTCCATATCATAAAAAAAGATGGCCGTCAATATGCAGAAAAAGCATTATCGCATTTGAACAAGAGCCCTGTCCTTTGGGACGCCACTACGCGTAGTTTTGAATTTTCAGGCCGCAACCGAAGTTTCAACAAAAGTCCTTTAAAATATATTTTATCGCAGCCACCACTTGCATGGGGCTGGTATATTTTATTGGGCATGGCTGTATTATATTTAATTTTCAGGGCCAAACGCCGTCAGCGAATTATTCCTGTTTTGGAAAAAAACGAAAATACTTCCCTCGAATTTATTAACACCATCGGCCGTTTATATTTTATCCAAAATAATCACCGACAGCTGGCTTTGGAAAAAATGAATTTATTCCTTGGATTTATCAGGGAACATTATAAGCTTCCGACCCGTGAAATAAACGATGCCTTTAAAAAGCAGTTATCCTTGAAATCTGAAATTCCATTAAATACCATCGAAAAAATATTCACCATCCACACGAATATCCTACAGTCTAAATTCACATCTGAAAATACGCTGGTGAATTTTCATCGGGAAATGGAGGGTTTTTATATGCACTGTAAATAAGCAATAAAATACAGCTGTTACCGAAAAGATTCTTTATACCAACACTGTGGGTAAGTCCTCATGGGTCACAGTGCTGTATTGATCAAGTCAACCAAATATAGATTTTATTTTTTCCCTTATCCATATTTCCTCTGGCAGAACCACAGTCTCTGTTATCATATTGGATAGTTTTATTTTCCGTCGATCGTCATACCGGGTTGTCTTTGAAAGATAATTTATGATGTTAATAAAATTACGGTTGGCCTCCAAATAGTATTTTACAATTTCTGACCGATGCTCTGATAAAAATTTCCGAAAACTATTAATGCTGTCTTCAAATAGCATTTGAAAATCCATTTCATAATATATTTTTAACCGAAGCCTTCTTTCTTCCAGTTTGATATACAGGTTGGTCATTTTGGTTTGATTCAATACGTCCAGAGCAGTTTCGAAAGCCCCTTGTTCAAAATGTAACATTGCCAGGCAAAGAAAATAAATATCGTCTTTTTCTTTGTGCTCTGGAAAGATCTTGTTCCGGTGTGTTTTGATAAAATCCGACGCCCAGCCAAATTCTTTCAGCCGCAGAGCTACCGTCACAATATTTTTAAACACAACCGGAACCAGGTAATTATTTTTGTAAATTATTTGTTGCTCTATCTGAAGTTTATAAAGTGTATATAATTCTTCGAAAAAATCCTTAAACACGAATTTGGCCGTATTTTCCAGATAGGTATAAAGAGTCCGTTTATCTGCCAAGCTTATTTCTGATGCATATTTATCAAGGTTTAATTTTAATTTTTTGTAATGGTCCAGCGAGTTTGGGTTGCACAACAACAGGTAGGCGTCCCACCAGATAACCACAGACGGTTCATTCCTCAACGAACTATTCTGCAAAAAACCCTCTAATTCTTTTTCGAAGGTATAGACAAACGGATGGTTGACTGACCGTTCCCTGTTTTTCATAAAACAGAAATACCTCAGTTTTCTCTGTATATAAAATTTATCCAGGCTGTTGTTGGTTGCTTGCAAGTTGACATCACCGGTTCCATCATCAGAGTTGAGGCTTAAAAAAAAAGCATACTCGTGCTCAATCAATAATTGTCGATAAATATAATCGTCATTTTTAATGGGCAGGGCTGATTGCATCTGGCGGGTCTTTTTCAAGGTGCTTTGAAAATAGCCTGTAAAATTTTTTTGGTTGTAATATTTCAGTAGTTCAATTTTGCCCATCAGGTCGTTTTCTTTCAATCGGGAGTGGATAATAAATTGTTCCGTGAGGATCAAAAGTTTTGAGAACAATTTAATAACAGTCTCTTTCCGGAAGGCCTGTCCTTTAAAAATAAAAGCAAATGCATTTTCATAAGTAAATAGTTGGTCATTGTAACAGGGGGCATACGACTCGATGAAGGCCATTAATTTCTGGACATTTTTGTTCTTGTTAAAAAAAGGTGAGTTAATAAATGTTTTTAATTGATTCAGTTCTGTTTTTGAAAAATGTTGAATCAGCCTGATCAGTTTGCTGTTATTCATGGTATCCGATTTTTAGGCAATTTTAATGAGCAGCCACAACTTCTATAATGTTGAATGTCAACAAGTTTTGTTAATAATTTTACTTAAAGGGACAATTCAGCAAAGGATTTATTTAAAAAAAAGTAATTGAACAACGTCCATCTGGCAATTAAATTTGTCATTTACCATTATGCAAGCTTACCCAGATAAAAGCTCCTTTTGTGATCGTTAGCTGATTTCTCAAGAAAACCTATCCAAGACCCTAATTACAGAATTATCCAGGGTATACCTTGTCAAACCAATGCCTGCTTAAGCTCTATATTCAACAATTGAAAAAGACAGCATTTTGTTCTGATACAGGCAAAATTCACACAGGAAATTATTTAAGTCTGTTTCTGAAACAGCCGTACGTAAAAAGATACTTTTTCAAACTGGGTTAAAGTTTAGGCAGACCATGAAAGCATCACAATTAAACTTATCATGAAATTAATAAATGTATTGTTTTTCACAAGTGCCTTGGCCATTCTCTCCATCATGGGCTGGAAGCCGGTCCATCATGCGGGGGATTCTGTTCAACCAAAGGCTGAATGCCCTGCCGTTATAATGGCCTGGCCAGAAAATGTCTCCGTCGAAAATTTCGATCTGCACTGGGAGGAGGTTGGCGGAGCGGCCGAATACCTGGTCGAGGTATTTGTCAATGGTACTGTCTATTTCGAGGAGGTCACTCCTGGTATCCACGTTTTTGTTGAGTTGTCGATTCCATTACAGGCTGGAGATATCTTGGATTATCAAGTCACTACCCTATGTGAAAGTGGCTCAGGTAGCGCCTTCATTGGACGGTTTTCAATCATTGCCACAGTCGATGTCGTAATGGGCTTAAACCTGCCTCAACAGCCACAAGGTCAACTCGACTGCGGTGAATGTCCATTTATCGTAAAAGACCTGATGCCCGTTAACGGCTTGTTTTCATTTTATCATTGCTCCTGTGTCAATACGCACGGCTGGGTATCGTTTTGCAAGGCCAATGACTTTGCCCTGCAATTGAATTCCTGCGAACCTCATGGGCAACCTGAAGAGCCCGGCCTCCAAAAAGTGTTTTTCCCCAACCCTTTTAACAATGTGGTCAAAGCTACTGTCAACGTTACGCAACCCTCGCAGGTAAGCCTTTCCATCTTGGATGTTAACGGGGAAGAAATGGCGGTGTTGATTGACCGCGAATACATTGAACCCCAAAATATCGAAGTCTCGTTTGATGGGAGCTCTCTGAAAAAAGGCGTCTATTATTACCTGCTCAAAATCGGAGACCAAATTCAAACTGGCCAACTACTGAAGCATTGATACAATCATGAATCCTTTCTTGCCCTGACCAAAACCAACGACTGTGTTTTCTCAATTCTCACTGACCTTCTCCGGTATGGAGAAGGTTTTTTTCATTAAAGCCATTAAAAGATGGCGAGTGAAATTTTTCAACAGCTTCATTGAATATTTTTAAAAATTTCTGTTTTTGAGATTCCACATTTTTTAGGTAATCATCAAATAACAAACTACTTATACATGGCTATTTATTTTACTGAACAAAGCTGTTTTCAGCATTTTTTCCCGCTTCGCCAACCCCATTAATACCCAAAGATTCGGCACACAAAAGGTAATTGACCAGCCGTTTGTTTAAAAGCATCTTTATATCGCAAACTGTGCACAAACTTGCGGGCGGATGCTGAAAAGCCCTTTAAAAGAGTAGGCTTAAATTTTAAACAAAAACAACCATGAAAAAGAATCCGATTACAAACACCAACCCTATTCGCTTTTTCACTTTGATGTTGCTCTCGTTAGTCTTTTGTTTCTCGCTTTCCGCTCAGGACGACGACTGGTACGAAGCGCCAAGCCTTCCCACCCCACCCACAAACATCAATCAAAGTATTTACACATTTGGCAATGTTGGTATTGGATTCGGAAACCCAACCTCCGATTTACAGGTATTTGGACTCGATGTCTGGTTTGAAGGCAACGACTTTCGCTCTGGCCACGGCAACGTAGTTTCAACTAGTGTCGTTAGCGGAGGCCTCGGAGCAGACAACCAAATATACAATAGCCATTCTTCCTACCTCCTGGGAAATGCCAATTTAATGGATGCCAATACCGGTAGTGTTGGCCTCGGTGGCCAGAATTTCATCGAAGGCAGTGAATGGTCGGTAGCGCTCGGAGAGGAAAACCAGATTTTTGGCGGACATGGGAGCGTCTCCCTGGGGGGGCACAACCAACAGGGCGGCCCTTATACCATCACTATTGGAGAAGGTCAAAACAACTTCATCCCCCAATCCATGATGGTAGGCTTTGGTGGAAACCTGACGCTATTTGCAGATGCCAGCAATGTAGGTGTCGGACTCTCCAATCCACAGGAAAGGCTCCATGTTGACGGCGTCATCAGAGCCAACTCCCTGGTCGGCGGTGGCAATGTATGTGCCGATGCCAACGGCAATTTAATCCTCTCCGGCGCATGTGGCGGCGGCGGTGTCGGAGACGACCTCGGCAACCATACTGCTACACAACCACTGGACATGAGCTGTTTTGACATCGTCCATGTCGGAAACATGGAGTTTTGCAACGGTATCTTTTTTGACCAAACCAACCCGAACGAGATGGTCGTCAATGGCGGAGCCGTTGGAATCGGTGTACTCCCAAGTTCTGTCGGTACTTCTCCGCTTGGCAATCCTGCCATGCTGGCGGTGGCCGGTTCTATTTGGGCCAACGGTTTTTGGTACTCTTCTGACAAACGTTTCAAAAAGAACATCAATAAATTGTCGAGCGCCATTGAAACCGTCAAAGCGATGAACGGCTACCGCTATGAGTACAAGCGCGATGAATTTTCCAAGTTTAATTTTGACGAAGGCCAAACAATTGGATTCCTGGCACAGGAGTTAAAAGAAGCTGCCCCCGAATTAGTTAAAAAAGGAGCCAATGGATACTATCAGGTCAATTACCTGGGTGTAATTCCCGTACTCACAGAAGCCATAAAAGAGCAGCAGGAAATAATCGAAGCCCAGACGGTCCAAATGGAACAGCAAGCCACTGAAACAGAGCAGCTCAGAAATGAAATCGCCGAACTCAGAACAGCTGTCCAGTCTATTTGCAACAATGGATGCGGCAACCTTGGCTCTACTTCATCTGATAATTCCAGTAGCTCTACACCTGCCTACTGGGATGAAGTCAGGCTAGACCAGAATGCGCCCAACCCGTTCAATTCAGTCACTACTATCCGTTACTACTTGCCTGAAGCCGTCCAAACTGCTTCGTTGGTCGTTTATGATCTCCAGGGCAAACAGCTTAAAAAATTCGACATTGCTGGCCACGGCAACGGTACAGTCACCATTGATGCCAATGAACTGCAAAGCGGCATGTATCTCTACAGCCTGATGATCGACGGAAAGGCTTCCTCTACCTTGAAAATGATCCTGACTGATTAATTTAAGCCAAAGAGCGTTTATAGAGGACAATAGGTTTCAGCCCTTGCTATATGGCAAGGGCTTTTTTTTTGAAGTTGTTTGAGTAAATTTCAAACTACTTTGCTTGTTGGACAATAAGTGTACTTATTTATCAACTTAGGGACAGCCATTGCGGCAACATTTTAGAACGGTCTTACCGCTATGCCGAGCCTTCGTATAAGTTTGTGATTCATTATAATTAAGCCATATAAGCTGTGGATAAAATGATGCTGGTGCCTGACTGCCCATTCCCGCCAATTCCCTATCTTCGCCCTCCCAACCCATTCCAGCAGACAGCATGAGCAAACCATTGTTTAAAATAAGGGAGAACCACAAATACGGGTTCATCGATGCCTCCGGAGAGGTGGTCATCGAACCCCAATATGTAGAAGCCGAAGATTTTTACAATGGTTTTTCCCGGGTTCGCTTCATGGACAAGCTCGTCCCGCTCGACGAACACGGCCGCCTGCTCATCCGCAAATTTTACAACGACATCGGGCTATTTGAAGAACACCTGGCCAAAGTGCAACTGGTACAGAAATGGGGATTCATCGATGAACGGGGCCGCATGGCCATTCCCTTCCAATTCAATGAGGCCGGTTATTTTTCTGAAGGATTGGCACCCGTTGCCAACGGTGCTTTTGGGTTCATCAATTACGAAGGGGAATATGTGATCGAACCCCAGTTCGACGGAGCGGGAGAATTTAACAGCGGGCTGGCTGCCGTAATGGATGGGGAGGTTTTTGGTTACATCGATGCGACAGGCCAATATATCATCCCGCCACTTTTTGATCACTGTTTGCCCTTTCAGGAAAACGTGGCCGTCGTCGTGCGACAGGGTAAATGGGGTTTGATCAACAAGAAGGGCAAAATGCTCCTGAACCCACAATTTGACTTTACCGAAGGCTACACCAGCGGCGAATTCTTTGAGGGCATGACCATCGCCGTCAAAAATGACCAGTATGGTTTTGTCGACCAAAAAGGCAACGTGGCCATTGAACCCCAATTCGATTTTGCAGGTGATTTTTCTGGTGAAATGGCATTGGTGGAAAAGAGCGGCCAATTCGGGTATATCAACAAAAAAGGCGACTCGGTCATTGAACCACAATTCGCCGATGCCGGTGTTTTTTCAGAAGGGTTTGCCCAGGTAAAAACAGGTGATCGGTGGGGCTTCATCGACACCCAGGGACGCACACATATCAAACCCCTGTTTGAAGAAGTCCGGCCTTACCGCAACGGCCTCGCCTGGGTAAACTTTCAAGGGCAATGGGCTTATGTGGACGCCGAAGGGCAGTTGGTCTGGAAGGAGAAGAAATAAGAAATGAAGCTTTCATGCCTGACGAACAGCATAATTTCCGTTTTTTTGTGGAAAATCAACCACCATGCGAATACTGCTATTTTCACTACTGATTCTTTTTAGCTGCACGACCTCTCAGAATACCACCTCTCCGACTCCCCCGCCAACACCCACTCCGACCACCAATACCTCCGACCCCATTTCATCAAAAACCAAAAGCATGCAAGCCCACTCCGGTTATTTTAATTTCTATTGGGATGAAAAGCGGGGTAAAATATGGCTGGAAATCGACCAGTTTGACCAGGAGTTTTTATACATCAATTCCTTGCAGGCAGGCGTTGGCTCCAACGACATCGGCCTTGACCGCGGGCAGCTGGGCCGGGAGCGGATCGTCAAATTCTCGCGCAGTGGCAATAAGGTCCTGATGACCCACGTCAATTATAAATACCGCGCTGTCAGTGAAAATGCCGACGAGCGGCTGGCAGTAGAGGAAGCCTTTGCCCAATCCGTCCTTTGGGGTTTTGAAGTGGCCGCAGAAAATAAAAATACCGTGCTCGTAGATGCCACCCGTTTTTTATTACAGGATGCACACGGCGTGAAAAAACGACTCCAGCAAAGAAAACAGGGCACTTATAAATTGGAAGAAAGCCGCTCGGCCATCTACCTCCCGAGGTGCAAAAGTTTTCCAAAAAACACCGAACTCGAAGCGACCATCACCTTTGTCGGAGAGGCCAAGGGGCAGTGGATTCGATCTGTCACCCCGACGCCGGATGTGGTCTCCGTGCGCATGCACCACTCCTTCGTCGAACTGCCCGATGATGACTATGAACCACGTCATTACGACCCCCGCAGCGGGTTCATCAGCACCAGTTATTTCGATTATGCCACTCCGATCGACCAACCGATCGTCAAGCGTTTTATCACCCGTCACCGATTGAAAAAGAAAGATCCCGACGCAGCCATCAGCGAAGCCGTCGAACCGATCATTTACTACCTCGACCGGGGTGCGCCCGAACCGATCAAATCGGCCCTCATGGAAGGGGCCAGTTGGTGGAACCAGGCCTTCGAAGCCGCCGGTTACCGCAATGCTTTCCAGGTAAAAGAACTCCCCGCCGATGCCGATCCGATGGATATCCGTTATAACCTGATCCAATGGGTACACCGCTCCACAAGGGGCTGGTCGTATGGTGGGGGTGTGAACGATCCCCGTACCGGTGAAATCATCAAAGGGAAAGTGACCCTGGGCTCTTTGCGGGTGCGGCAGGATTTTTTGATCGCCCAGGGGCTGATCGCTGCCTATGAAAATGGCGACTCTCCCGACCCGCGCCTGCTGCAGATGGCACTGGCCCGCCTGCGGCAATTGTCGGCCCATGAGGTCGGCCATACGTTGGGCTTTACCCACAATTTTGCCGCCAGCGTCAATGACCGGGCTTCCGTCATGGATTATCCGCACCCATATATCACGCTGGATGAAAATGGCAACATTGATTTTTCCAGAGCTTACGATGATAAAATCGGGGAATGGGACAAACGAATGGTCATTTATGGCTATGCTGATTTCCCCGAAGGAACAAATGAAAAAGCAGCACTGGAAAATATCCTGAAAGAAAACCAGGAAATGGGGCTGCTTTTCATTTCCGACGCCGATTCCCGCCCGCCGGGTGGCGCCCACCCATATTCCCACTTATGGGACAACGGAAAATCGCCGACCGAGGAAATTCGCCGCATGGCTAAAGTGCGGGCCAAGGCCTTCGAAAGTTTTGGCTTAAATACGATTGTGAACGGTGCGCCGCTGGCTGACCTGGAGCGCATTTTAGTGCCGCTCTACTTATCCCACCGCTTTCAGGTGGAGGGCGTTTCCAAAATGATTGGCGGGGTAAATTATAATTATGTCGTAAAAGGGTTCCAAACTCGAAACAATGACTGGAAACCAACCCCCGTCAGCGACGACCTCCAAAAAGACGCCTTGCTGGCCCTGCTCGAAACACTGGACACCCGTTACCTCGTAATCCCCAAACACATCCGCGACATCATTCCTCCCCAGCCTGAAGGCTATCGGCGCGACCGGGAAACTTTTAAGAGTTACACGGGTTTGATCTTCGACCCCATGGCCGCAGCTGAAAGTTCTGCCGACAATACCCTGTCTTTTCTGTTGAATCCGCAACGGCTGGCCAGGGTGCTGACGCAAAAAGCAGAAGACCCTGACCGGGAAATGTCCGTCAATTTCATTTTTGGCCAGTTGCTGACCCGTGCATTTTTCAATGAAAGGGAAACTGTTTACAAAGAAGAAGTTGCCTGGATGATAGAAAAATTGGTCATCAAACACCTCATCCGTTTGGCGGCGGATAAAAATGCCAACAAACAGGTCAGTGCATTGGCTTTTTATGAACTGGACCGCCTGACGCAGGATTTTGTCCGTGAAATGGATAGTGAGAAAGTCGACGAACGCCGGGCACATTTGGTCTACATGCTAAATGAAATCAGCCAATTCCGTCAGCGGCCGGAAGACTACCAACCAGCTAAAACTTTTGACATGCCGGACGGATCACCAATTGGGTGCGGGGGGCATTTTTAATTTTTAATTGCATTCGAATTAGAGATGACATTTTTTGAAAAAATGTTATCTCTCTCTGTCTCATAGGTTTTCCATTTTTACAATTTCTAATTTCGAAAAAAAATACATGAAAAAAATACTGAAAGTACTCGGCTTTTTAATCCTCATTATTGTTGTTGGCTTATTTGTTTTATGGTTGGTAAATAATGAAAGCGAGCCCGTCGGAGAGAAGGGGCCGGCAGCTGATCAAATGGCAGAAAAAATGATGGCCGCCGTCAATAAAACCGCCTGGGATTCGACCCGCTATATTCAGTGGACCTTTGCCAATGGCAACCATGACTATTTTTGGGACAAAGAGCGAAATTTGGTCAAAGTAAACTGGAAACAAAATGAGGTTTTATTAAACACCAAAAAAGTGGACGGAAAAGCCTGGCAGCAGGGCGTCGAAATAAGAAACGGCGACCGGAACGAATTAATCCAGACCGCATGGAGCTTTTTCTGTAATGATAGTTACTGGCTTAATCCGATGGTCAAAGCATTTGATCCCGGCACGGAAAGAAGTATCGTCAAATTAGAAGATGGCCGCGAAGGATTAAAAGTGCAATACACTTCTGGCGGCGTCACCCCCGGTGACTCTTACGTTTGGATATTGGATGAAAACGGCAGGCCAAATGCCTGGAAAATGTGGGTGAAAATAATTCCGCTGGGCGGCATCGAAAACAGCTGGGACGGCTGGCAAACACTTTCCACCGGCGCGGAAATCTCAACGCAGCATACCTTTTTCGGAAAACCACTGGATTTTTTGACCAATGTAAAAGCCGGTATGAACCTCTCGGATTTTGGCTTGGGGGAAGACCCTTTTTCGGAGATACAGTGAAGGTGAAAAACAGGACCACTTTTACTGTCGAAAAAGGAAGTCATTTTTCATTCCCCCGCAAATTCAAATTATTGAACAAGCCGCAGGAGTTGCATTGGCAAATTGTTTTTAATGATAACGCCAACTATATTATTAGGGAAGCAGACGGCAGCGTTAGCAGGGATCAAAACGACTGGAATAAATTATGCGGCGTTTTTTATTCTTTATTGAATACCCGAAAAGATGCCGCCATGATCGGCTGGCGATACAACCTAGAAAATGATGAAATTGAATTATCGCCTTATTACCATATTTCCAAAAGCCGGGATATGTTCCCCACATTAATTACGGCTAAAAGAGGAGAATTAATTGACATTAAATTAAATGTCGATTACGTGGAAAAAAAATATAAATGGAATATAAAAACAGAAAACAATTCTGTTAATCATGAAATGGCATTTACTCACAATAAAAACTTTTGTAGCCTGATTAATTTTTATTTTGGAGGGAACCGGGAAGCGCCGCAGACGGTGAGTGCAGAAATTGGATTGGAAATAAAATAAGCAATTAATATTCTCTGTTTCGACTCTGTTTTCAACTCTGTCTAATCTCTGTGATTAAAAAATAATTTACACAGACCGATTAGAAAGAGAAAAAAAACAGAGCTTAAACAGAGGCTTTTTTTATCAAATAAAATCATCGGCCGAATCGGAATAAAAACCATTCAGCCATTCCTAACCATTTATGAAAAAACAACTCATCGAATGCGTCCCCAATTTTTCCGAAGGGCGGGACATGAGCATCATCCAACAAATTACTGATCAGATCGAAAGTGTGGACGGCGTCAAGCTACTCGACGTCGATCCCGGCAAAGCGACCAACCGAACAGTGGTCACTTTTGTCGGCGAACCTGCCCCGGTGATTGAAGCTGCTTTTTTAGCCATAAAAAAAGCATCGGAGGTCATCGACATGAGCAAGCATAAAGGCGAACACCCGCGCATGGGGGCCACCGACGTTTGCCCATTGATTCCGATTGCCAATATCACGATGGAAGAAACTGCCGACTGGGCACACCAACTTGGCGAACGTGCCGGCAGCGAATTGGACATTCCTTTTTACATGTATGAATCTGCGGCCACTTCACCGAAACGGCAAAACCTCGCTACCGTCCGGGCCGGCGAATACGAAGGCTTGCCCGAAAAACTGGTCAAGCCGGAATGGAAGCCAGACTACGGCCCTGCCAAATTCAACGCACAGGCAGGTGCGACTGCCATCGGAGCCAGGGATTTCTTGGTCGCTTACAACGTCAATTTAAATACGACCAGTACCCGGCGGGCCAACTCAGTCGCATTTGACGTACGGGAAAAAGGACGGGTCAAACGCACGGGAAACCCGATTACCGGAGAAGTCGTCCGTGATGAAAATGGCAGCCCTGTAAGAGAGCCGGGTACCTGCAGGTCCGTCAAAGGAATCGGCTGGTACATCGAGGAATACGGCATCGCACAAGTGTCGATGAATTTGACCAACATCAGCACAACTCCCGTCCATGTTGCATTTGAAGAGTGTTGCAAAAGTGCCGAACGGCGGGGCATGCGGGTTACGGGTTCGGAAGTGGTCGGCCTCGTACCTTTGAAAGTGATGCTCGATGCCGGGCGTTATTTTTTGAAAAAGCAGAACTGGAGCCGGGGAGTATCAGAAGAAGAATTGATCCATATCGCAGTAAAGTCGATGGGCATGGACGAACTCGGCCCTTTCGACCCTAAGAAAAAGATCATCGAATACCAGTTGAAAGATGCGACAGCCACGCCACTTGTCCACATGGATTTGCGCCGTTTTGCCAATGAAACGGCCAGTGACAGCCCTGCTCCCGGTGGCGGTTCCATTTCAGCTTATGTCGGCGCACTGGGTGCCTCACTTGGCGTAATGGTAGCTAATTTGTCGGCTGGTAAAAGGGGCTGGGGTGACCGCCTCGACGAGTTTTCCGACTGGGCAGAAAAAGGACAGCAACTGAAAGATGAGCTGCTCCGCCTCGTCGATGAGGACACCAACGCATTTAACCAGATCATGGCCTCCTTCCGTTTACCCAAAGGAACACCGGAGGAAAAGGCAGCCCGTTCAAAAGCCATTCAGGACGCCACCCGCTATGCCATTGAAACGCCTTTAAGAACCATGGAAGTTGCGTTCCGGATTTTTGAATTGACAGAAGCGATGGCGAAGGATGGCAACCCCAATTCCGTTTCCGATGCCGGAGTCGGCGCCCTGTGCGCCCGGGCCGCAGTGCATGGAGCATGGATGAATGTAAAAATCAACGTGAAGGATCTGAAAGACAAGGAACTGGCGGCTATATTCCTGAAAAAAGCCAAAACAATTGCCGAACAAACAGACCTGCTGGAAGAAAAGATCAGGGCAATTGTTGATGAAAAAACTTAGGAAAGGTTTAACGCCGGCAAGGTTTAGAACCTTGCCGGCGTTCTTTGACATTTGCCACAAATTGCGGTTATTTGCGCCCCCGACCGAAATACTCACCCAACCCTTCAGATTGTAAAAAGATACATGGAAAACGAAAACAACCGAGCCTTACTTTCACAAAAATACATTGAAGTCCTGGCGACTTTGCAGGGTCACCAAACCATCTCCGACCCAACTGACCCCGCTTTTATCAGAATCAGGGAAAAAGTTGAACGGAAATTGCCGAAAGGTAAACGGGCCTTTGTTTTTTCCAACCGGGAAATAAGGGCCTCCATCCTGTCTTATCCAGAAAACCAAGTCAGGCAGGCAAAGGGAAAGACAAAGTTCAGTGTAGAGCCAAGCCTCTATAACGAAATAATTGAAACGGCCACCCGCCAGCGGCCCACGGCCCTTTTTATCTGTACCTGGCCGGCGGCCAAAGAAGGCACTGTTATTTTTTCCAAAGAAGCCATGTCCATGATCTGTACCGGGTATTGGTTTTTGCCTGGTAAAAAATCAAAATCGTCAGGTGGCACCAAAAACGTGACCATCGAGGTTCCCGACGACCAGATTATCGATGCAAAAGCATTTGAAAAAATATTCGACCAGATTTATATCTAAATTTAGCAGCTCCATTAAACTGAACGCTTCAGTTAATCAAGACCAATAATTAACAACCAACAATTGCCCAATTTTATAAAATGACAACTGAAAAAATAACCGACTATTTAGAAGATAAAAAGTGGCAGCTCAACAGAGTAGGAGACAAATATTTATTCTATGCACCGCCTGCGGAATTAGGATTTCCTAAAAACTTTCAATTGCCCGTGCCCCGCAGAAAAAAGGCAGAAGACTTTGATCAGGTTTTACAGGAGACAGCGGGAATTATCTCCGAAATTTATGACGTAAACTTAGAAGCGGTCACCCTGGGCATCACAGATTATTTTGACATTTTAAAGAAAGATGCTATTTATTTTAAATTAAGCTCGGAAAATGTCATGTTTCAAAAAACATTGGAATTAAATGACATCTGGCAGTTTTTAAAGAACCTGACAACGGCTTATACTAACTACATTAAAATAGAGCTGAGAAATAATTTTTATACACAACTGGGTGCTGACAATAATCGCATTCGAAAAGTACAAAACAAATTAATTGAATTTACGAAACTGCGCGTGGTCGCTTTGGACTATCAGAGCTTTAGTTTTGGTGTGGCCGCCGACACGATGATGGGCCGTACGGAAATCGACTTCAAAGACATTCAGAAATGGCGCAAAAAACTGACCCGGCATTTTATGGCCGACGTAGTAAATATAAATTATGGCTCCCGAAATGACGTAGAAACAATTTTGGAAAGATATAATGAAGCAGAAAGAAAAAGCATTTTTGAGCCTTTAATCAACTCCATCAACAACAACAGTGATTTTAAAATCACGATCACCGATAAAAACTTTAAACCTAAAAAATCCATAAAAAGAATTTCAGGGCAGGTCATTGGAATGATTCTACCAAAAGAAGAAACCCAGGAAAAGCCCCACAAGCAGATAGGGTTTTACCGGACAATTATTCCTGTGGATATTAATAAATCTGCAATTAAACTGCGGGTAAGCGACTTACAGGAAAACAACTTATTTACCCAAAAATTAGAAGCGCTCGACGGACACATCAATCATTTAACTTTAGAGGAGAAAAAAATCGAACTGCAAAAGAATATTGATTTTACTGTCAGCTATAATGAGAAGGAGGAGTTATTTCAGATCATGATTCCAAAAATAAAAATTCATTTTTCATTAAAGGATTTTAATGACTTACAAAACGAATTCAACGAGCAGTTTTCAACCCTGACCAGTTATTATTTAAACATAAAAGGAAAACCGGATGCCCGTAGCCAGGAGATCATTGATTTTCTGAAAACGATCTTACCAAAGTCGTTTTTTAAATAAGGGCAACGCAGATTGTCCCCCTTTAATTCAACTGGGGTATTAAGTGTCCATACTTCTTTTAATGGAAAATAAAATAAAAATAATAAACGGAAAAATAGAGACTGTTGTAAAAATAATGCAGCAACTACCCGAATTTTCTGATCCTTATAATTTTACGGAAATAAATAAAAGAATCCATAAAGTCCCACATTTAAATTTAATTGCATTCATTGGTGAGACTCCGGCCGGATTTAAATTAGGGTATGAGCGAGACACCTATTTTTATTCGTGGCTCGGAGGGGTTTTACCAAAATTTCGAAGATTGGGCATTGCCCAACAATTAGCAGCAGAACAGGAAAAATGGGCTAAAAAAAACAATTATAACTCCATTACTTTTAAAACCAGAAACCGGCATAAAGCCATGCTCGCCTTTTCTTTAAAAAACGGTTTTAATATTTTTAAAATAGAAGAAAAAGAAAATATTAGTGAATATAGAATATGGCTTAGGAAGGAGTTATGAGTTGTTGGGTTATTGGTTGTTGAAATTTAATGAAGATAAAATAATGCCGTTATAGCTAACGGCCATATTATTCCCTTGCAAACTTCCTCCTTATTTCCGATCTCGATGATGTATAAATAAATGCCAGTTGCATGGGCGTGAATTCATATTTCCGCAGATAACAAGGCCGGTAATAAGCCATATAATTATTGAGCATTGGCTTGTATTCCACGCCCGTTTCCGGATCTTTATTGCCGAGCATTTCGCACATGGAATAATTTACGTGTACTTCATAAATATTTCCCGGATCGGCAGGTGTATCACAGAAACGGTCGCCCGCCACGTCACAATTGGAACCGTCAGGTTTTTCTTTCCCGAACTGAAACTCTTCGAACGTATGATAAAGCCCGAAAAAATGCCCAAACTCGTGCACGACCACCTTATGGTCGGCCAGCTCAAATTTGCTCATCACCACGTTGTTGGCGCTGCGGGACAGCACATAGGAAAATCCGCCGGACCGGGAACAACTGATGGAACTGCCCTCCTGCCGGCACAGGTCTTTATCATAATCAAACAAAAACAGGGTGATGATGTCCGGCCGGTCATGCTCCTGAGAAAACAGCCGGTAAGGCCGGTAACCGTCTTTCGATAAATCGGAAATCAGCAGTGGTGAAAAGATCGTGTCAATTACCGCCAAATCGAAATTGACAAAAGTATTGGCAAACCCTTCGTTCAGAATATCCACCGTTTTTTCAATCAATTTTTTATCGACGTAAATGGGTTCTATCCGATCCGTCACGATGCTGACCCGCAAAGGGAAAGTCAATGCTTCTTTACCAAAGTTTTCGTCATTGGGATCGATGTTTTCCCTTATTTTTTCAACCAGCTCTGTATTGGCCTTTTCATCGCCAGCTGCGTTGCATTGTGACTGGCACCAGGTACCGTGCTGGCTGGTAGTTTTGCAGTTACAAAATAAAAACAGGAGGAGCAGGCAGCTGGTCAGGTTCTTCATGTGATGGTCGAATTTGTTACAAAAATCAAATGTAGTGAATCAAAATTTCTATTCCATCAACATTACACTTCTTTACAAATAACAATGTCCTTGCTTTTACCGCCGCCCTCATTCATGATGAAATCTTTCTGTGCCCATCGTGACCAAAAATAATTACTGCTAATAAACATTAAGTTATATTCGCCTGACATTCAGTATTTTACAACAAATGCCCACATGCGGGTATTTGTACAAAATTTTCTTTGGTTTTTCTTTAAACACATTACATTTGTGATGATCATTTCGAGCTGACTCAAAGTTTCAAAAATGCCGACTGGAATCAATCATTGAAATACCTCATCTTACCAAAACAATCTACACTTCTTACAACCAAGTTAGGCACAGAACTAAATCAATTATGAGCAAGCAGTATCCACCCAGGTTGCGGTTCTCCCGCACTTCCAACTCCTTTTACAGAAAAAGGGAAACCGACACTGCACGGGCATTTTACAAACATAAAAATGCCCTGAAAAACCTATGCCTGGCTACCTTGGTATTTGTACTCCCTGCTTTTCTCAACGCCCAAACTTCCTATGAGAAAAAAACCGTTGTACAAGGTTTCTGGTGGGATTACTGGAACAATAACTTCCCCAATGGCTGGGCCAACTATTTGACCGAGATCGCCCCCCGATTAAGAGACATGGGGGTTGATGCCGTTTGGATTCCACCTACCATTAAAAATCAGGACTTTGGCTCCAAGGGAGTCGGTTACGCTCCTTATGACCATTACGACCTGGGCGACAAAATGCAGAAAAACGACGCTACCACCAGGGTCGGCACCAAAGACGAACTTTTGCGCATGATCGCAGTCCTCCACGCCAATGGGATAGAAGTCATCCAGGACATCGTTCCGAACCACGTCATCGGGGCTGGCAGCGATACAGGCGGCGGCGGCCAGGACCCCGCAGCACCTTCCGCTGCTTGTACCGACACCTGGAAAAACTTCCGGTACGCCTGCTATAAGACCCCTGCCACAGATCAGTCGGAGACGGAGTATTTAGCCCGGGAGGGTCGTTTTCCCAAAAACCACCAAAACTATCACCCCAACCCTGACCACGGCTGCAACCAGGGCCTTTGCGACCCCAACTCTGATCCGATCTGCTGGCAGGGTTTCGGTCCCGATGTCTGTTACTGGGACGGCGCCTGGGGAACAAGCAGCAACGCTGCTTATAACCCTGACCAGAGTACTTATTCCCCTTACGGAAACGGAGGCATCGGCACCAATAATGGTTACATGCGCAAGCATACCCGCGAGTGGCTTGTTTGGTATAAAAAACAAACCGGGTTTGATGGTGTGCGGGTAGATGCGGTAAAACATTTTCCCTCTTTTGTATCCGAAGATTTTTTATACAATATGCAACAAGAAGCAGGTTGGGCAAACGGCGGTGATGAAATGTTTGCCGTCGGTGAATGGGTAGGCGACGCGGCAGCACTGGATGCCTGGGTCACCGCCGTGGATGAACGTTCTGGTACCTTTGACTTCAGTCTCCGGGCATTTTCCAGCAACAGCAGCTTGTACGATATGATTTACGGCAACGGCGCTTTTGATATGGGAAATTTACCGGGCGCTCAGCAAAACATTAGATATATTGACATTAACAACGTTCGCATTCACCGTACAGTCCCATTTGTCAACAACCACGACACCTACCGACCACAAACTGATTCGGTCGGCAATATTACTGGCTGGAATACAGGCGATGAACTGTCGCCGCATGTAGATATCAGAGAGCCCCGTATGGCAGCTGCTTATGCGGTGGCCTGCGCCATGGACGGCAACCCGCAAATCTTTTTTGAAGACCTTTTTAACATTGCCAATACCAGTAAACGGTTTTCACATCAACCGACCAATACGACCGACCTGCCGGCCAACCAAGATATAGCCAACATCATGCTGGCACATGGAGCTTTGAATTTCAAGGAAGGAGACTATGCCGTACCGAGCAATATTGCCACGTTTTACAACAACCTGACCAATGACGCTAACAATGACGACATCCTGGTCATTGCCAGAAAGGAGAAAGCCATCATCGGCGTTACCGATAGCTGGGACACCGATCAGGACGTTTGGGTGGACACTGATTTTGGGCTGGGGACCAGACTGGTTGATTATTCCGGAGGTTTTGCAGATACCGTGGAAGTCCTGGGCCCAGCCGGCGGCGGCACTTCCAACCGGGTCAACATCAAAACCCGGGCAGTCGGCTATCCTGATTTTACGTACTCGGCCAGCTATGCCGACCACGGGGCACATTATCATGGCTACTCCATATGGGCACCCATCGGCCAGAACCTGAACAGCTACGTCAACGCAGCCATCCCAACCACGCAAGAATGGGAAATGGAAGACGACCTTGGCGACAGCCATTGTGAGTCGCTCGGCCAGGGAGGACGAGTACCTGACAACTCTTATAAAGACCGCGTGGTCGGTAAAATATTTGTCGCCAAAGATTCTGCCATCACCTACGAAGTCATCCTCACCACACCGGCCAATAGCCTGATCGTTGATTTCTATGACCTCGACGGCAACCTGCTTCATGCTGATACCAGCAGCGCTTCAGTCATGACGGGCTCATTTACCCAATCAGCCATCAAATGGGTGACGATCAAAGTGAGGAACCTCAACAATACTTACGCCGGCCAGAAGTGTTATGTAAAAATGACTTACGCTGCCCCGGCAAATGTCACTACTTCTTCTTTTCCCACTGCTACGACGGTTTCCATCTGGACGGGCAATGCCGATACCGACGACTGGGACGACTGCCGCAACTGGGAAGAGGGTCTGGTACCCGCCTGTACCAGCACCGTGATCATTCCTCACCAGGTGGACACCATGCCATCCATAGACACCTGCTTCACAGGCACTTTTATCAACAGGGGAGGCTTATCGCTTCGGCCAAAAGTATTCTTGCAAGGCCCTTACGATTCGGGCACCGGCCTGATGGCAGACGACCTCCGAACAAGTGGGGTTATCCCTACCATGACTCCTTACGGGGGAACGGATACCGTAGCTGCCGAGGTGTTGGCCGAAACCGGCAATGACGCAATTGTGGATTGGGTAAAACTGGAATTGCGGGACAAAGACACCCCTGCCACTATCTTGGAAACGCACAGCGCACTGTTGCAGAGAGATGGAGACATTGTCGGAACGGACGGTGTTTCACCTGTTTTTTTTAATGGCATGGTGACGGATGAATATTACATCGCCATCAGGCATCGAAACCACTTGGGAGCAATGACCGCTTCGGCAATAACTTTGGGCAATACGATCATCGAACATGATTTTACTGACAATACAAACACCAACTGGGGAACTAACGCGCAGAAAGACTTGGGAAGTAGCGTGATGGGCCTTTGGAGCGGCAATACCAACGAAGATAACAAAGTAGTTTACTCCGGGGCCGATACTGACATCAACCCAATTTCATTCGACGTTTTAAACAACCCGGGCAATCCGCTCAATTTTCCTTTCCTGCCTTTATCCGGGTACAGCTTATCCGATGTCAATATGGATGGAAAAACAGTTTACTCCGGGGCCGATACCGATGTCAACCCGGTTTCGAGCAATGTCCTGAATCACCCAAACAACCCGCTTTCATTTGCCTTCTACGTGATAACCGAACAGTTGCCATAACATGATAAATTACATTCTGAAAATATTGCCTTTATTGTTACCCCTTGCCGTTCTTGGCCAGGTCCGGATCGGACTGGAAGAAGTCGACCCGGGTTCACTGCCACACCAGCTTAGCATGGAGTACACTTTTGACGCTGATTACAACAGCGGCAGCAACGACGACTGGAACAGCCAATTGGTGACCCTTCGATATGCCGAAACGGCCCCGGCCGCTTCTACATTCTTTGCCTCACTGACCAGCAACTCCTGTTTCAATTGGACCTTCATTGAGGTGGGTATTTGCAGTGGTGACAGGTATGTAATCCTACAAGATTCAGACGGTGCTTTGAATTGCCCTTTTGACCTAAACGATGTGGTGGACATGCTGACCATTTCATTCGACCCCGCAGGCGCCCCTTCCACTTTAGACTTTGAATTGGTCGCTTCGGGCGACCCTTGTCTTGTTACCTTCGGATTTGGCGACCCTGCGGTCAATAATGCCGGAACTGGTCAGAACGAGTTCAGCAGTTACAGTCCATGTTGTGTTTCCAATCTTGCACTACCGCTTGAGTTAATTTATTTCAACGTTTCTGACTTAAATAATAGCATCCGGTTGGACTGGACTTCTACCCGGGAAGTGAATTTCTCTGGCTATGAGCTTCAGCGCTCCACCGACGGTATTTCATTTAAAAAAATAGCATGGATAAACGGAAATGGAAATATTGATTCAGCAAATAATTACGATTTTACTGACATACAGCTCGAGGTTGGTGTTCGTTATTATTACCGTTTAAAAATGCTGGACCTCGATGGGAGTTTTGCTTATTCGCCAGTGCGAAGTGCAACTTTAAATACCTCTTTTATAACTCCCTCAATCCTGCCAAACCCCACAAATGGTCATTGCGACATATATTTTAACTCAACCGCAGAAGGTTCTTCCAAGCTGACCATTTCGGATATGATAGGACGAACTGTTTTGGAAAAAGATATACCTGTAGTAAAGGGAGAAAATACAGTTGAAATAAATATGGCTCCACTTTCGGACGGCATATATATTTTACAGTTAATTAATTCAAACAAACCTTACTGGACCGAGAGGATCATCAAATTTTAAACGACCCAATTAAATTATGAGCACCCCGTGCTGACATTATTACCAATAAAAACTTTAATTATGAAAAATAAATACTTTACATCTTTGGCCCTGTTTCTAACATTATCTTTTAGTAACCTATTCGCTGCCGCCGGTTTTTTTGAATATTATATCAATACTGACCTGAACGGAGTAATTACATTTCATGGCAACTATACCGGCGGAATCAGTTTCGATGGCTCCAACCTGGGCACACTGACCGATCCGTCTGATGCCTTGATCATCGACTTGACGGGGGCAAAAACCTTTGAGAACAGCAATGATGATATCGTCGCTACGAGGCTTTATTACCGAGTGTACAAATCTGGAGATACCCCAGGGGCTTACAGTACATTGGAGCTACCGTATTTCGGAGTTGGAGGTGGCAATGCGGGCGATGACGAATGGCAAAGCAATACGGACATAGACCTTACAACAAACATTTCGAGCGCAGGCACATACAATGTCGAAATATATTATGAAGGAGATGGAACATTCCCTCCGAGCGGTACATTCAATGTTTTTGAGAACAATGGAGGCGCTAATTTTATAGCCACCTTTGAAGTAAATGCTTCTGCTTTACCAGTAGCAATGAACTCTTTCAAGGCAGAAAAAAGAAATAGGCAAGTCGGCCTTTTATGGCAGACCTTCTCCGAAGTCAATAATTCCCACTTCGAAATAGAGCGTTCCTCCGATGCCAACAACTGGCAATATATCGGCCGGGTAAACGGCAATGGCCATTCTTATGAAAAAAACAACTACGAATACATCGACACCCGCCCGCATACAGGCATGAATTATTACCGGCTAAAACAAGTTGACTTTGATGGAAAATTTGAATATTCAAAAATTGTTTTTACGGAATTTGACCGAACCGATGAAATAAATATTTTCCCGAACCCCGTTACCGATTATTTGTCCTTTAGTTATTTAGAAAAAACGGAAGAACAATTCTCTATTTTAATTTATGATACCAATGGAAAAATGATTTTAAATAACAAATTAAATACAGAAAATAAAATCAATTTAATTGATTTGTCCAGCGGTATTTATTTTATTCAAATAAAAAATGAAATGGGTGAATTCATTTTAAAAGACCGTTTTGTAAAAAAATAAAATAATAACAGTCGGCTCTATTGACTAATAAACTTGTTCAATGAATTTCACTGCGAGCTTTGCGAAAGTCGCTGATAAAAAACACGCAGAGGCCGCAGAGAGCTGTACAGGACAATTTTATTTGTTAAAATTGTTTAAAATGAAAAAGCCGCATTAAATAATAATGTGGCTTTTTCATATCCCTTATTTCACACAGGTAACAAACATATTAATCCCTGTTTTTTCAAATTGAATATCGGTACAAGGTTTTCCAAAATCGGACGCTTCAAACAAACGGTCCATGTCCGCTTCTGTCCGGTGGATCAGGCGCCAATCCAGCACATAATCCATAAAGGCCTTTAATTTATTTTTGGAATGGAAATTACCAAGAATGAGGCGGCCACCCGGCTTCAATAATTTATGTGCATAATTAATCAATTTGACAACCAGTTGGTCGTTGAAATAATCGATCAGGCCAATGCTGTACACCAGGTCCTGGGGTGGCAGGTTCAGTTGCCGGCGGCCCAGTGCCAAATAAATCAAGTTGGCGTGGTGGAGGTTCATTTTCAATTTCGTCGGCTGCTTTTCCAGTTTGTCCGTAACAAAAGCCAGTGCTTTCAGGTCAATATCAATCAAATGGGAATTAAGCACTTCCGGATTCTTGATATGCCCGTACACATCGAACAATTCCTGGGCAGGCCCGCAGGCAAAGGACGTGATATGGGTAGCTGCCCCCTCGTTGTTATTGACGGACTTAAATATTTCTTTAGCCAGTAATCCACGACGGTTTTTCACGGCCATGCAGGCATCGTTTTGCAAAGTGATCCGGTCGAGGAGTTCGCCTGTTTTCCCGTTGCCGATCGGCTTGTTGTCATACATCTGGGCAATGGTCAGATAGTCGCCCGCATATCCACGGGGCTTGATGTAGGACCGCTTCAACATGTTGGACATCAAGACGTATGGCGCCAGTTCTTGCTGGATCTTATAGCCCACTGCGTCCTTTTCGTGCGCCTTTCCGCTGGCAAAATCACCAATGGTTTCGTCCATCTTATCGACCAGGTTGGACAGGGTCGCCATTACCTGAAAAGCATTCTGTTGGAAAGCTTCCTCTTCTTTTTTGATTTCATGTTCGTTGGCTTTGAACATACTTTTTTTGAATTGATCCACCGCATCCAGCAACGAGGCATTTTCCTGTTTATCAAAAATAGTATCGCTCTCCAGATAGGATTTCAGCTTTCCGGAAGTGGCCCGCAGGCGGCTGGACAACACCCCCAGCAATGCTTTTTGGAAGGTGGCCCGAAACGCCATATCTTCCTCCATTTTTTTGGCGACTTTGGAAAAAGGAATTTCCAGCAGCATGGCCCGTTCCACTACCGATACCGAAACCGAGGCAGGCACCTGCTCGATGAAGGACATTTCGCCGATCAACTGACCGGGAGCAATCATGGCAATGTTTTTATCGGGCTGGTCGGCCTGGTGTACTTTTAACAGCCCTTCGATCAGAAAATAAAACGCCTCGACCGTTGAGCCTTCCTGAATGACAACATTGCCTGCTTTCAACTCCAGTTCCGCCCCGGCATCCAAAAACCAATCGCGGTGGCCATTGTGCAGTTCTGAAATCAGATCACGGTGCTGGGCCACAGATGATGGCGTATGACTCCTTTCATTTTTTCCATTTTGAACGATATGATCGGTGCGGATGGTTGACATGTTTTTTTAATTTTTTAGTTAAAAATAAATTCGTCTGCAAGTTCAGCCGATATCACCAACGTGAGTATTAACAGATTTTCAAAAAGGATAAAAAAGTGTAAAAGGAAACGGGTTCGGATGGTTATTTCATATTTTGTGCAGTAATATTGGTTTTTGGTTTCCCGGCCTGCGGTGCGGGATTTCGCTTCGCTCAATTTGGTTTTTGGAAAATTTAGACTTGAAATATTTTTTGAAAATATTGCCTTTATTGATTGTTCTCTTTCCATTGTTGGTGGAGGCGCAGGTTCCTTATATGCATTTCGATCGCATCAGCCTGGACCAGGGGTTGAAACAGGGACATGTTTATGGCCTGGTGGAAGGCAACCATGGATTCATGTGGTTTGCTACGTATGGCGGGCTGGCAAAGTACGATGGTTATCAATTTAAGAATTATAAAAACCTCATCCACCAAAAAACAGCTCAGCGTTCACTTTCCACGATAAAAGTCTATGAAGACAAGAGAGGCAATATGTGGGTCGGCACCCGAAACGGCCTGATCCTCTTTGATCCGGAAACCGAAGAAGCACAGAGGATAATTTATCCGCTTTACCGCGACAGTATTTTAATCCCGGTAGAGTTTCTGGATTTTTTGGAGGACGAGACGGGCAACCTTTGGATAGGCACTTCTATCGGGCTCAATTTATTTGACCGGCAGACACAAAAATTTATCCCCTGCGAGGCGGTGGTGAATGGCCAACCCCTGGCGGAACCGATTACTATTTATTCTTTGCTGGCCGATGAACAAAAAAACCTCTGGGCGGGCTCTTCCAAGGGATTGTTTAAAATCGATGCCGCCAATAAAAACTACCAACAAGTTGATTTTCATTCAAACATTTCCATTGCCGCTTTAGAAAAAAGTAAGTCAGGGAACATCTGGATGGGGTGTAAAACCGGCCTGTATGAAATGGAACCCCAATCGTCGGAAATAAAAAAAATAAAATGGCGGGCCGAATTGGAGAGTGAGGAAATCCTCTCACTGGTCGAAGACCGGCAGGGCGTTTTGTGGATCGGCTTTGACGACCGTGGCCTGGCCACGTGGGATTTTGAAAACCAGGAGTCAGATCATTTCATGTATTCTTCTTCCGATTTGAACAGCCTGATCAACAACCAGGTATTCGGCCTGGAGGAGGACCGCTTTGGCAACATCTGGGTCGGCACTTACAACGGCATCAACAAGATAAGCCCTTATGCTTCCAAATTTCAACTATACCAAAACGAACCGGGAATCGACAATGCCAAAAACTATGTTTACTCCTTTTATGAAGATGATGAAATAGGCATATTGGTCGGGTCATTCGAAGGTTTTTTCCATTCGAAAAAACTGGGCGAACAAGGCCGTCATTATTTCCATCAGCCAGATAACCCGAAGAGTATCCGCCGCAACCGGGTGCATGCTTTTTTAAGAGATTCCAAAGGAAAAATATGGGTCGGTGCCGGTGGCCTCCATTTTTTTTACCCACGATCGGGAAGGGTGGAAAGAATCCAACTAGACCCGGCAATAGATGAGGCAACCGTTTTTGAAATACATGAAAAAGAAGGCTATATATGGGCCGCTACGACCAATGGCGTATTTCAAATCGACCGTGATGTTCCACAGGTTCATCTGCACCTGGCCGAAGAGAAACTGCAGATACCCGAAACACGAGATGTCCTTTTTGGCTCCGATGGAAATTTGTGGATCGGTAGCATCAAAGGGCTGAAAAAATACAATCCCCTGACCGGGGAAATGACGCACTATTACAATGAAAACAAGGCCCTTGATATTCCCACCGGCCGTGTCCAGAACATTATAGAATACCCGGCAGGTACGCTCTGGTTGTGTACAGGTTCCGGAATCACCAAACTGGATATGGCCACAGAACAGTTTATCAAGTACGCCCCCGAAGACGAAAATATCAACATCGGCACAGCTACAATCCAAATAGACCAACAAAACAAGTTCTGGATTTCGGCCTGGGAGTACATTCTCAAATTCGACCCTGTCAGCCATGAATTTGAATCATTTGACATGTCGAGCACCCCTAACAAAGAAGCCAACGTGGGGGCCAGTTACATCAATCAAAAAGGCCAATTATACTTTGGAGGGGTCAATGGATTTTTTGCGTTTTACCCGGAAGAAATCAAGGATGACCCGCAGCCACCTACTCCCTTGCTGACCGGTTTTAAAGTGTTGAACCAACCGTATGATTTAAATAAATCCCCGGAGTACGTTGATGAAATCCGACTGGGCCCTGATGAAAATGTGTTCACCTTCGAGTTTGCCGGCCTGCAGTTTAATGCGCCCGCCAATAATCAATACGCCTACCAGCTGGAAGGATTCAATGAGGACTGGCAATACGTCGGAAAAAAGAGAGAGGCCACCTACACCAATTTAGATCCGGGTGAATATTTTTTTAAAATAAAAGCTGCCAATGCAGACGGCGTTTGGAGCGATGAAAAAATGGCTGCCAAGTTGATTATCATGCCTGCGCTGTGGCAGACGAATTGGTTTAAAAGCCTGATGGCCCTGACGGCTTTATTTATTGGGTACCTGGTTTACCAAAACCGGCAACACCAGGTTTTATTAAAACAACAAAAAGAGGTGGCCGAACAGTCGGCAGCGTATAAATCACGGTTTCTCGCCAATATCAGTCACGAAATCCGCACGCCGATGAACGCCATAGTTGGCCTCAGCAAATTAATGGGCGATACGGGTTTGGATAAAAAACAAAACGAATACATTGGCGCCATCCGGCAGTCGTCCGAAAACCTGTTATCGATTATTAATGACCTGCTCGACCACGCCAAAATAGAATCGGGGAAATTCAGCTTCTTTAAAAAACCGTTTGAGCTGGATGTCAGTTTGCAGCAATTATACCATACCTTGATATTCAAGGCCAACGAAAAAAAACTGGATTTTTCGACTCAGATAGAAAGTGGGATCCCACTGCAATTAATGGGCGACCCCATCCGGCTCCAGCAAATATTGTTGAACCTGACCGGTAATGCCATCAAGTTCACCGAAAACGGAAAAGTGGCCGTAACCGTTCAGAAAATAAAAGAGGCTGAAAAAGAGATCGAATTACAATTTAAAGTGACCGACACGGGGATCGGTATTGCTGAAGACAAATTGGAAGTGATTTTTGAAAGTTTCCAACAAGCTGCCGATGAAACCTACTCGATGTACGGCGGCACCGGCCTTGGCCTTTCCATCTCAAGGCAACTGGTCGAACAGCAGGGCGGGCAGTTGAACATCAAAAGCAAACTGGGAAAAGGAACCGAGCTGTCTTTTAATTTAGTCTTTGAAAAAGAATTGTCGCCGGTTGCACAGCCCGCTGACCAGCCTGCCCCCATCGTTTTGGACGGACTAAAAATATTGATCGTAGAGGACACTTTATTCAATCAAATGCTGGCCGTCGAATTATTAAAAAAACATATTGACAATGTCACCATAGTAGTCGCCGACAATGGAAAAATCGCTTTGGAAAAAATTCACCAACAGTCGTTTGACCTTATTTTAATGGACGTTAAAATGCCCGTTATGGACGGCTATGAAGCCACCCGCGCCATCCGCAACATGCCCGATCCGGCCATCAACTCCGTCCCCATCATCGGCCTCACCGCCAACGCCATCCCCGAACAACTGGACCACTGCCGCGCCGTCGGCATGAACGATGTGGTAACAAAGCCGATCAATAGTGAAGAGCTGTTTGGGAAGATCAATCAGGTCATTCAGAAAAAATGATTCATGATATTTCAACGCACCCTTTTATTTTTTCACAAAACCCACCGCTTCTTTCAGCCCATCCCTTCCCGTCCAATCTAAATAATAGATGCCGGGCACGAGCCTTTCTACATCGACCCGCTCATCTCCCAACTCATCACCACCTCCCCCTGCAAGTTCACAATCCGAAAACGCAATTGTTCAGGCTTTTCCAGCTCTCCTTCCACATTCAATTCGTCCACCACCGGATTCGGGGACACTTATAGCATTGGAGCGGCTGGAACCAAACCTTCCACCGCATTTACCAATAGCCTACTGTCCTGCACAATATCCTCATCACCCTCCTGATAAGTTGCATAAATAAAATAGCAGAGAAACATCTCATCGATGGTACGCAGGCCACGGTAAACAGTAATGGGCGGATCGTTGGGGTTGTCGTGATTGTCGGTCGTATTATCGTAAACACCTTCACTGCGCAATACCGACCCGGCAGGCAGCTTTTGCAGTTTTTGGAAAAAATAAGCCAAAAAATAGGGATGATCCAATGCGAGCCGACGTTATGAACGTCGAACTTGCTGCTTGAATTAATGATGGATGGTTATTTCGACGTTCATAACGTCGGCTCTCGCGGCAATCCCTTCTTTTTATCAGGTATTCTATTTCACCCTTGATTCGTATTACTTATAAAGCAAGCTGAAAATAACACAGAAAATCTGATCAAAAAAAATACAGGTCAAATAAAGAAGCCTTGGCCCCACCTATTTACATAGCGCTTTGGTTTTACATTTTTTTATACTTTTTAAATTACTATTGAATATTTCCCTTCCCACCAGTTCTCACCTTTGTAGGGCAATCATTAAAAAATAAAATCACTAATAAAATGAATAATTTATCTCCTCAACTACAAGAGTCCATTAATTATATTAAATATTTAGTTGACAAAAACGGACCGGAAATATATGATTACCAAAAACTGGATTACACTCTGCAAATAATAGGTCAGTCCATTAAGGAAGAATCCATCCCAACCGACTACCTGAATCAAATCAGGAGTTATTTCGGAGTCGCTTTTTCCAAGGAGACCATGCAAGGATTTGCCTACACCAAACCGCACGGCTACGCAGGCGATTACGAGATTATAGAACGGATTTATGATTGGTATCTATCTACCGATGAACGGTGCGCCAAATGGGACATTTACTGGCAAAATCACCAGGCTGCCAGAGCTGTTCGGAACAGAGTAAAATATTTTCAACAGTCCCTTACCGACACGTTAAACGACTTAAACCGGGTCACTAAAGGAAAAAGGAAAATTAATATTTTAAACCTTGCATCCGGGCCCAGTCGAATTATTTTTAATTTCCTTTCCAACAACGAACACCTTGCCAAGGTCGTACACATAGATTGTGTAGAACTGGACGAAAACGCCATTGCCTTTTCCAAAAAAAGGACGGCCAAATATGCCGGTAGCCTCCATTATATCCATAAAAATGTTTTTAAGTTTTTGCCCGAAAAAAACTATGATGTTATCTGGTCTTCCGGCCTGTTCGATTATTTTGACGATGGAGTATTTATCAAACTCATGAGCCGGTTTTTTGAGTACTTAAACCCAGGGGGTAGAATCATTATTGGCAATTTCTCACCCAAAACCATGAGTCGGCACTATATGGAATTATTTGACTGGAAACTTTTTTACCGGAGCGAATCGCAGTTAATTAATTTAGGGAAAAAATTCGCCAACAGAAATGACATTTTATATGTGGAAGCAGAAGAGGAAAATGCAAATTTATTTTTAAACATCATTAAATCGAAAATGTAATGCTTTTTATTTTGTGCTTAATCCAACTTGCTTTGCTGATAAAAGTTATATTGAAAATAAATCAGAGTCGGTTTCCCAGTATTTGATATGAACCTGTTTTCTTGCGCTGGAGGGAAGTGATAAAGTGAAAATAATTTAGGAGGTAAGCAGGTGGTCAAAAAAAATGACACTTTTTCTTTGCTTGAAAATGAGTCTTGAGGCTTGGAAATCAAACACTTTTCAAAAGAAAAGTGTCATCTTTAGCGCCCCTTATTTTTGTCCAAGGGCTTAATTTGACATTACCTCCTAAATTTTACCGTTTTAAAAACCAGTCAAGTTCATCGAACAACCATTCGGTATCCCACTCCATGCACATTCATAATTTCGATATTTTTATCTTCTTTTAAATATTGTCTTAATTTACTCACATATACATTCAGGCTGCGCCCCCGCAGGTAATCTTCATCGCCCCATATTCGTTTTAAGGCCAGGTTCCGCTCAACCATTCCTTCTTCATTTTCACAAAACATCTGTAATAGTTTTGTTTCGATGGCCGTTAGTTTTAAGGTATTATCATTCATTGTCAGTTCTCTGGTATTGGCATTTAAATGATATTTTCCGATGTTAAAAGCTGCTTGCTGTTTTTTTATTTTATTCTGAGAACCTGACGACCTTTTTAAAATATTCTTTATTCGTAAAAATAATTCTTCGACGCTAAAAGGTTTGGTCACATAATCGTCTGCCCCAATGGTTAGCCCTTTGATGCGGTCTTCTTTTTCAGTTTGGCCGGTCAGAAAAATTATTGGGGTCGCATCATCCAGTTCTCTTATTTCTGCCGCTAAGGTAAAACCATCCTTCATGGGCATTTTTACATCCAAAATACAAATATCAAACTCACCTTTTTTAAAGGCGGCCAGCCCCTCGTCTCCACTGTGTTTCAATATCACTTCAAACCCTTTTGCTTCCAGGTACTCCTGGGTCATGGCACTGAACTGACGTTCGTCATCGACCATTAACACTTGAGGTTGTTTTTCCATGATTCGGGTTGTTTTAAAGTAAGGTAAAAAAAGATCAACCAATACCTAACCAAAGTCTTGACCAGTGCTGCCTCCACAATAGAATTTAATACTTTTTTACACTTTTTGAAATTCTTTTTAATCTATTGCTCCCACAAAGGTGGCATTTTTGATCCATTCCTTAACGTAAATATCAACATGAAATTCAAAGAGGCTATCGATAGTGTATCCAACTGGAAAAATATATTTTTCCTGGCCATTATTTTGCTGGTCATCATTGGGCTTATATTGCCAGAGGCCTCTCAATACCTGAAAGAGTGCATTAATGGGAACCGCCGACTGGACATGGCTTTTTTTTATACGCCGGAAGAAGTCTATCATTGTTTGGAAATGTATGGTGCGAAAGGACGCCAGGTATATATATTTGTCTTGCTGACACTCGATTTTATTTTCCCTGTTTTTTATACTCTATTTTTTTGTGGCATTATTTCCATACTGCTAAAAAAACATTCTTTGGAAAAATACTATTGGGCTGTCTACTTGCCCCTTCTTCCTTTTCTTTGTGATTTATTGGAGAATATGAGCATCGCTTTTATGTTATTTCAATTTCCTCTGAGATTTACCATATTTATCCGCCTGACTGCCGCTTTAAATGTCATTAAATGGATTTCTCTCGGCCTCATAATAGCTGTGATCATTGCAGGAGCGGCAGTACTTTTATTTCACTTTTTAAAAAAAGCGGAACAAAAAATAATGGCCAATAAAAGCGCTCATCAGGCAGACTCGTAAAGTTGGCAATCAATACTTTTTCAACGCCGCTGTCGGCTCTGGCACCCAGTGTCCTTTCCCGCCGGCCCGGTCATCATTGAAAGAAGTAGGCGCTTTGTCGTTCGCCATATATTCTTTCCAGGTTTCATGTTGCTGGCCATCGTCTTTTCTCACCATTGTGATACATTCTTCTACCGGGCAAACAAGTGAACACAGGTTACACCCGACACAATTTTCCTCAATTATTTCCGGCACCCGGCTACCGTTTTTTGGCAGTGCAATTGCTTGGTGCGCACCGTCGTCGCAAGCTGTATAGCACAATTGGCAACCGATGCATTTATCTGCATTGATATGCGCTTTTACATCGTATTTTAAATTCAGGTGTTCCCATGTTTTTACATTTGGCAGGGCCTTGCCGATCAAATCGTCCAGTTTCTCAAATCCTTTTTCCCGCATATAATTTTCCAGCCCCGGAATCATTTCCCGTACTATGCCAAAGCCATAATGCATGGCTGCCGTACACACCTGTACATTGCTGGCCCCAAGCAACATATGCTCCACCGCATCCCGCCAGTTTTCAATACCGCCGATGCCGGAGATCGGAATGTTTACACCGGCGTGCTGCGCACAGTTTTTCACCATGTTCAGCGCAATGGGCTTGACCGCCGGGCCGCAATAACCACCATTGGTGCTCTGGCCGTCCACGATCGGATAAGGTACAAATTGATCGAGGTCTACCCCGACCAGACTCTGAATGGTATTGATCAAAGAAATAGCATCTGCACCACCCTGAGCTGCCGCAAAAGCCGGCTCCGTAATGTCAGTAATATTCGGCGTCAGTTTAACGATGACGGGCTTGGTGGCCACCTCTTTGACCCATTCCGTGATGGTTTTCAAAACACTCGGTTCTTGTCCGACGGCCGAGCCCATGCCCCGTTCGCACATGCCATGTGGGCAGCCAAAATTCAGTTCCAACCCATCCGCTCCAGCATTCTCTGCATCCTTTACGATCTGGTGCCATTCCTTCCTCGACTCGACCATAAGTGAAGCGACGACGGCATGGTCAGGAAAATATTTTTTCACCTCCTCTATTTCCCGCAGATTGTCCGCCAGCGGCCGGTCCGTGATCAATTCAATGTTATTGAAACCGACCATGCGGTTGCTGCGGTAATTGATGGCCCCATACCTACTTGAGGTATTGATAACGGGCACACCCAATGTTTTCCAAACGGCCCCGCCCCAGCCTGCATCAAATGCTTTCATGACCTGGTAGCCGGAATTGGTCGGCGGTGCCGAGGCGAGCCAAAATGGGTTGGGAGATTTTATTCCTGCGAGGTTGGCGGAAATGTCGGGCATAATTTTTTTGTTATTTCTTTTAAAAATTAAAAATCGTTGATCAATAATCCTTTAATCGTTAATCAGTTTTTTTTGAATAACGATTAAAAGATTAACGATATGTGATTTTTGATTTGATGGAATATTGGAATTATGGATTTTTATTTTTTGAAGTTTTTATGCTTTTAACAAAAATAGAAATCAGTTCATCATTTTCGTTCAACAAAAGACTCAATCGTTTTTCTGAAAACCATTTTCTTTTTTCGATTATTCGAAGACAAACGTGCGACTCCCTCAATTCTTTTAAACATACTTTCATTTTATGTCTATAATCTGCCCCCGACTCAGCTGCCCGCGCCTCTCCATAATTTAATGCAGGAGCAGTTCCCGACCGAAGCAATTGTCCTCCCAGATGTTTCCCTGCTGGAGATTTGGGTAGCGCTTCAGATAAATCAATAACTCTTGAAGCAAATTCGATCAACCTGCTTTCCAGTTCTCGAGGGGTCATAATATTTATTTTCGGAACGTATGAAAAAATCAAAAATCGTTGATCAATAATCCTTTAATCTGCAATCAAAAAAGAATCAATTCCCTTCGCCGCTTTCTTCCCTTCCGCTGCGGCATTCACTACTTCTGCGCCACCGTTTACTGCATCACCTCCGGCAAAATATTTTGGATTCGACGTTTGCAACGTATCGGCATTCACTTCTATTTTTCCTTTTTTATCAAAATTCAGGTTATTTATGTTTGATAAAAAATCCGTTTGCTTTTTTTGTCCGGTTGCTAAAATGACGGTGTCGCAATTTATTTTAAAATCACTGCCGTCTATTTTTTCCACTTTTCCATTTTCCGTTTTCGTTTTCGTTTTTATAAAATGTACGCCTTCTACTTTTCCATCTCCGAAAATAGCAGTTGGTGAAACATTAAATAAGCCTTTTACGCCCGCCGCTTTGGCCAAATCATATTCAAATTCATAGGCCCCCATTTCTTCTTTCGATCGGCGATAGGCTAAAATTACTTCTGCCGCTCCCAAGCGGGCCGATTCGGAAGCCGCATCCATTGCCGTATTTCCACCACCAATAACAATTATTTTTTGGCCGACTTTTACATTTAATGAATTTAATTTTATTTGCTCAATATATTCCGTAGCGCCAATACAATTATTTAATTTTTCACCGTCGATATTTAATGGTCGGGTTTCGCCCAAACCTATCCCTAAAAATATCGCGTCATAATCATTTTCTAATTTATTTAATTGCTCTGTTGAATTAATTGGTGAATTATATTCAATATTAAATCCAAATTGTTTTTGCAAATAATTAATTTCATTCAACACGTCTTCATTGGTTACTTTATAAGGCGCACAGCCATATAATGCCAAACCGGATGGTTGGTTTTTTGCCTCATAAATATTTACCTCGTATCCCATTAATCGTAATTCACATGCACAGGAAATACCCGCCGGCCCTGCGCCAATAACGGCCACTTTTTTTCCATTGTCATTTTTTAATTCATAAAGCGATTTGTTTTTTTTAATAATGGCATTTGTTGCAAAACTTTGCAAACGACCGATTTCAATGGGCTTTACATCTTGGAGGTTATATACGCAAGCGCCTTCGCACAGTACTTCCGTCGGACAAACTTTGCCACATATATTTCCAAAATAATTGGCATCATAAATTGTCTTGGCAGCCCCTTCAATATTATCCGTGTGTATTTGTCGGATAAATAATGGAATGTCGATTCCCGACGGGCATGCCTGCACACACGGTGCATCATAGCAAAACAAACACCTCGAACTTTCATAATAAGCCATCGTCGGGTTCATATATGGCTTTATTTGTTCGAAAGCATTATTTACATCTTCTTGCGTATTTGGAATTTTATATTCGGGCATATTTTGATAAAATTAATTTCCCGCAGGGTTTCGCAAAGTTTTGTCGCTGCGTCGCGCTGAGTTAAATCAAGAAAAAACTCTGCGAAACATTGCGTTAAAACTTTGCGAACCTCTGCGGGAAACCAAGTCAAGTATTAAAGCTCTGTCAAACGGCCATACGTCTCCGGCCGGCGATCACGGAAAAACTGCCAGGTGCTCCGCACATCATCAATCATATCGAGGTCAAATTCGGCAATTAATAGTTCGTCGTTTTCTTCGGAGGCCTGTGCAAAAATTTGTCCACGTGGGTCAACGAAATACGAGCTGCCGTAAAACCGGCCGATGCTCCAGGGTTTTTCCACCCCGACCCGGTTGATGCACCCCATAAAATAACCGTTGGCCGCAGCATGTGCCGGCTGTTCCAGTTTCCACAAATATTGTGAAAGCCCGGCAACGGTTGCAGAAGGATTATAAACGATTTCTGCCCCGTTCAATCCCAATATACGAGCGCCGTCCGGGAAGTGCCGGTCATAACAAATATAAACGCCGATTTTTGCGTAGCGGGTTTCGAAAACGGGGTAGCCTAGGTTGCCTGGTTTGAAAAAGAATTTTTCCCAAAAACCGGACGTATGCGGGATGTGGTTTTTTCGGTATTTTCCCAAATAGGTGCCGTCCGCATCAATCACGGCAGCCGTGTTGTATAAAACGCCGGCCTGTTCTTTTTCAAAAATCGGGACGATCATCACCATCTGGTATTTCTTCGCATACGCCGCCATGCGCTCGGTCGTCGGGCCGGGAACGGATTCGGCTGAGGCGTACCATTTGGCATCCTGTCCGGGGCAGAAGTAAGGCGTATTGAATATTTCCTGCAGGCACAAAACCTGCACCCCTTTTTTCCCTGCTTCTTCAATGTACGGAATGTGTTTTTCTACCATGGCCTCCATGATTTCCTCGATGGTGCCTTCTCCTTCCGTCATCGGGAGGCTCATTTGAATCAGGCCGGATTTTACTTTTCTGGGCATATTTGACAATCATTTTTTTAAACACATAGACCCCATAAGTTCACCTAAGTATTAAATACATAAGCTTATGTGGATTATGTGTTTAATTAAATTATTTTTGAAATTTTATCACGTTTCACAAACGCACCATATCCCTTTTTAATTTTGACCTTTCCTTTATCAATTGCCACTTTTCCGCGTAAAATAACCTGCCGGCATTTGCCTTTTAATTTCCATCCCTCGTAGCCCGAATAGTCCACGTTCATGTGGTGGGTTTCTGTAGAAATAACATGCTCTTGATTCGGATCAAAAATAACAAGATCGGCATCTGAGCCTGGGGCAATGCAACCTTTTTTCGGGTACATGCCGAAAATTTTAGCGGGGTTGGTGGAAGTGACTTCTACATATTTATTGGGACTGATCTTCCCTGTGTTGACGCCTTCCGTCCAGAGGAGTTCCATGCGGTTTTCGATGGCGGGGTGGCCGTTGGGTATTTTAGAAAAGTCGTCTTTGCCCATCATTTTTTGTTCCCACTTGAACGGACAATGGTCGGTAGCAACGATCTGCAACAAACCCTGGTTGAGGCCCGCCCACAAAGCATCCTGGTCTTTCTTTTGGCGGAGCGGCGGACTCATCACCCACTTGGCGCCTTCCGGATTCTGTTCATATAAAGAGGCATCCAAAATGAGGTATTGGATACAAGTTTCACCAAATACTTTTTGGTTGCGGAAAGTCGCCTCCCTTACGGCGTTCACGGCACCCTCACAGGTCATATGGACGATGTAAGCAGGCACCCCGGTATAATTGGCAAGGTCGGTAAAACGGGCAGATGCCTCAGCCTCTGTGACTTCAGGTTGGGAAAGATAATGATAGAGCGGCGAGAGCTTTCCTTCCGCCCGGTGCCTGGCAATGAGCTTATCGATCATATCGCCGTTGGTCGCGTGGACGGTCACCATACCGCCCCTTTTTTTCACCTCTTGCATCAGGTCGACCATTTGGCCGTCGTCGATCATGAGGGCGCCTTTGTAGGCCATGAAAGTTTTGAAAGAAGTAATGCCTTCCTCCTCAACCATTTTTACAATTTCCTTCTTGGTTTTTTCATTAAAATCCGTAACGGCCATGTGGAAAGAATAATCGCCGTAACAATTGCCATTGGAACGCCGCTGCCAGGCACGGAGGGCATGCTTGAGCGATTTGCCCTGCGTTTGCAAAATGAAATCGATGACCATTGTGGTACCGCCGTGCAAGGCCGCCAAGGTGCCCGAAGCATAGTCATCGCTGGAGAAAGTTCCCATGAACGGCATGGCCAGATGGACGTGCGGATCAATGCCACCGGGAAAGACAACCATATCGGTGGCATCGATGGTGCGCCGAGCTTTAACATCGAGGGACTTGCCGATGGAGCGGATGGTTTCGCCTTTTATGTAAATGTCACCGATGAAGTCGTCAGAGGCGGTGATGATGCGGCCGTTTTTGATGAGGATGGACATATCTGATTAAATTTTATTCGGTTTTTGCTCTTCAAGTTTCAAAGAGCCCTAAATTGGGAAAAAAATTCCTTATTCAAAAACTCATAAGCTTTCGATTAAAAAACTTGGCTTTGTGGTAACTTTCAAAACCGGATTTTAAAATTGATAAAGTCAAACGTGCCGACAACAGCAAACTTTCCTGTCCGTTTGGTATTCATGTTCTCTTTTATGAAAAAATTCTACTGCTGCTTTTGCTTTTTGCTCTTTTTAATGCCTGTATGGTCACAGGAATACAAAATCATTCCGAATGATTATGAATCCACTCATTGGTTCGGATACTCGGTTGCCATCGATGGGGAGTATGCCATTGTAGGAACCCGGAAAGACCATACCTATGGGTATGGGACGGGAGCTGCATATATTTTTAAACAAGAAGATTCAGGCTGGATACAACAAGTCAAGCTATTTGCTGATGATGAGTTCACGTTCGATGGGGATGGATACGGATACGAAGTAGCCATGAGCGGCAATATTGCACTTGTAGGAGACTACGTACACGATGTTCCAGAAAATAATAGCGGAGCTGTACATGTTTATTTTTTAGAGGATAATGAGTGGCAGTTTATGTCCAAAATAATCCCAGCAGACAATGAGGCCATTGACTTTTTTGGCGCACATATTTCTTTGCATAATGATTTGGCCCTGATCAGTTCCAGAGGAGATGATGACGTAGGTGAAAACTTTGGATCAGCCTATGTTTATCAATTAGTCGATTCCGAATGGCAACAACAAGCCAAGTTTACGCCCAACCCCAACACCTCCAAAGATTATTCCTATGGAGAAGCACTCGCTATCAATGATGAATTTGCGGTAGTTGGCAGCTATAAAGATACCACAGACGGCTATGAGTACAGCGGGACGGTCTACGTGTATAAAAAAGCAGGTAGTGAATGGATTTTCGATACCCAACTTTCACCGGAGACACCTTTTGAAAGAGCCATTTTCGGACGGACAGTGGCAATTGAAGATAATCGAATTCTGGTTGGTGCCCCCGGAGCAGAAGTCGACGGGGTGGCTACAGGCGCAGCTTATATGTTTGAAAACATGGACGGCAAATGGGTACAAACGGCCGTGCTGACGGTACCAACTGCCAAAGAATCTGACAACATCGGATTTCACGTTTCTTTCTCCGGACAACATGCTTTTATCAGCAGCACGGAGCAGGAAGGCCTTGCAGAAAGTGGTTTAGTCCATTGGTTCAGGGAAATTAACGGCAGGTGGATTTTTCAACAAACCATCAAAGCCTCTGACAATAAACCTTTCAGCCGTTATACTTTTCGAGGCATTGATTTTTCAGGTAATCACCTGATCGTCTCCGCATACTCCGATCATGTCATTGACTTTGACGATGCCGGCTCGGCATATATTTACGACGTATGCGAATTTCTGTCTGAAGGAATTGACAGCCTAAATTATGAAATAACATTTTATCCAAACCCCACTCGCGGATCAATAAAAATCAACCTACCTGAAGCTTGCACTCAAGCCAACGCGATGGTGTATGACGTCAGAGGGTCTTTGGTCGGTAAATACGTAATAATTGGAGACCACCTCGACCTATCGAATCTGCCTTCAGCCTTGTACATGGTACAAATCCAGGCTCCTCAAAATGAATATTTACTAAAGGTGCTCAAAAAATAAATCCAGATTCGGTTCTATAGCTTATCTTGTTCAGCGAAAAATCAAACTATTATGAAAAGTCCAATTGTGCTTTTGAGCATCGGGTTTCTTGCCATTTGCCTCGCCATGACCAACTGCACTCCGCAATACGAAATCATCATTCAAAACGGCTTAGTTTACGATGGCAGCGGAGCTGCGCCTTTTGAAGCCGATATTGCCGTTGCAGATGGAAAAATAGTGGAGATAGCAGAGAAAATCAACAACATTGCGGAGCGAAAAATAGATGCAGAGGGACTCGTCGTTGCTCCGGGGTTTATCGATGTGCATGCTCACCTGGGGCCACTGCCCATGATGCCGGACGCCCAAAGTCACGTACGGCAAGGAGTGACGACTGCCGTTGGAGGCCCCGACGGAGGCAGTCCGCTTTCAATTGGAAACTATCTGGACAGCTTGGAGGCAATTGGGATCGGAATGAACGTAGCCTACCTGATCGGGCACAATGCTGTGCGCACGGAGGTTTTAGGGCTGGACAACAGAGCCCCTACGCCTGAAGAAATGGAGTCGATGAAAGGCCATGTTGAAAAGGCCATGCTGGAAGGTGCATTCGGTATTTCTACCGGTTTAAAATATTTACCGGGCGCATTTGCCAAAACGGAAGAAGTGGTAGAACTATCAAAGGTTGTCGCTAAATATGGTGGTGTTTATACCACCCACATGCGGGAAGAGGGCCTGGGCCTGTTGGACGCTGTCGAAGAAACCATCGGCATTGCCGAAGGCGCCAATATACCGGTGGTGATTACCCACCACAAAGCAATTGGACAGCCAGTGTGGGGGCAAAGCAAGAACTCACTTGCCATGGTGGACAGCGCCCGCGCCCGTGGTTTGAACGTGATGATTGACCAGTACCCCTACACCGCCAGCAGCACCAGCCTGAGTGTGCTCATCCCTCCCTGGGCGATGGAAGGTGGCCAATTTGTGGCATTTGACAAAAGATGTGAAGACCCCGTGCTGCGTGACAGCATCAAACGAGGGATTGTTTTCAATATTTTAAATGACCGGGGAGGAGGGGACCTGCGGCGCATCCAGTTTTCTTCTTTCGATTGGAAACCCGAACTGAACGGCAAAACCCTGTACGACTGGGCACTGGCCGAAAACCTCGAACCCAATGCTGAAAATGGAGCCGAACTGGTTATCCAGGCTCAACTTCGCCGGGGGGCCAAGTGCATCTTCCACGCCATCAACGAAGAAGATGTCAAACGCATCATGGCGCATCCCCAGACGATGATTGCCTCGGACGGCCGGCTGAACGAGCTGAACCAGGGCCACCCCCACCCACGTGCTTACGGCACCTTTCCACGGGTGCTGGGATATTATGCAAGGGAGGAAAAAGTAATCCACCTTGAAACCGCTATTTATAAAATGAGCGGCCTGCCAGCCAAGAATTTCAACATTAAAAAAAGAGGTGTTTTACAGAAAGGAAACTATGCAGATATCACCATTTTTGACGCAGCAACGATCATCGACAAAGCAACTTTTGAAGCACCGCACCAATACCCGGAAGGAATCCATTTTGTTATTGTGAACGGCAAAATCACCTTAGAAGGAATACAGTACTATGATGTGAGAGCAGGCAGGACGCTGAGGAAGGAAATGAATTTATAATTCAAACTGTATTTGTCACGACTCTTTTGGCCAAAAAATGAAATAATTTTTTACCTTCATGCCGCTTCTTTAAAACGAGTATTGTGTGAAATCAAAACTTGCTACTCAACCCACCCTTAAAATATAAGTTTGTCATTCCTTAACACACCCATATATAATTATGAAAAGATTTTTACTGACTATCATCATCTCTTTCTTCGGATGCATGGCTTTCTTATGCGCCCAACTACCCAGCGGTTCTACGGCTCCGGACTTCACGGAGACTGATATCAATGGGATAACGCACAACCTGTACTCTATCCTTGATGGCGAGCAAGTCGTTTTTCTCGATTTCTCTGCTACTTGGTGCGGGCCTTGCTGGAGCTACCACAACACGAATGCTTTTAAAGATGTGGTAAGCAATCATGGCCAACATGTTCAGGCCTTCATGATCGAAGGTGACGCCAACACCAACGTTGCCTGTCTTTACGGGCCTTCCGGTTGCAACAATTCTACCTATGGTAACTGGGTAGCTGGCACCAATTACCCTATTATCGACGCATCAAACCTCCCCGGGCCTTATGCCGTTAATTACTACCCAACGATCTATGGCGTATGTCCTGATAAAAAGATTTACGAAGTTGGACAAGTAGGCGCTAACGCACTCTGGGCATTTGCCCAAGGCTGTTCCGCCCCTTCAATGGAAGTACTGATGCAGACCAATGTCGACTGTTATGGTGGCAGTAATGGAGCCATCTCTTTGCAGATAGAAGGTGGTATTTCTCCAATCACCTACGAGTGGAGCAATGGTGAAACAACTGAAAATATTTCCAACCTAGCGGCTGGTTTCTACACCGTAACAGCAACTGGCTCGTTGGGAGGAACCAATATACTGGGGCCTATCCAAATAATGGAACCCTCTGCTCCAGTGGAAAGTAGCCCCGCTGCTGTATTGGCAGCAGGCTGTGGATTTGGTGGAAGCATTGAACTCAGCACCAGTGGCGGTACGCCTGGGTATGATTGGAATTGGAACACTGGCCAACAAGGACCAGCCGTTTTCAACTTGCCTCCAGGGTCTTATTCTGTCACCACCACCGACTTGAACGGATGTGAACATATACTTTCCGATATAATTATCGACCCGCCCAGCACCCCTACTGCAGCAGCCAGCGCACCATCCAACCTGGATTGTGAAACTTTTTCCATATTCCTCGACGGAACTGGTTCTACGATTGGTCCCGACATTGAATACCAATGGTTAACAAGTGATGGGAATATCGTTTCCGGTGCTAACACACTCAACAATTGTTTGATTGACGCTGCAGGTACTTACGAACTATTTGTGACCAACGTCGTTTCCTCTTGCCTGGAAACGGCAGCCGTTACGGTTATTGCTGATGTAGAAGCCCCTGAAGTTGAGGCCAGTGCCCCCAACGAACTGGACTGTACGACAGCAAGCGTAATTTTAAGCGGCATTGGTTCGGCAGTAGGTTCAGATATTGAGTACTTATGGACAACGAACGACGGGAATATTGTTTCGGGCGCTACTACTCTGACCCCAACGGTCGATGAAGAAGGTACATATACGTTGACCGTAACCAATAACGCCAACGGCTGTGCTTCTGATGAATCCACTACACTCGAAGCTAATACCACTCCACCCAATGCTTCTGCAACTGGTGGTGAGCTAAACTGTGTAGCCAGTTCAGTGGAAATCCAAGCCAACTCTACCACGCCCGGCGCGACGTACTCCTGGGAAGGCCCCAACGGTTTTAATTCAACCGAACAAAACCCAGAAGTGGAAGTCGCCGGTACTTATACACTGACCGTAACCGATCCCGATAATGGCTGTACAGAAACAGTAACTGCTACTGTTTCATCCAATACGACCCCACCAAACGCAGAAGCGGACGGTGGTACGATCACCTGTGCCAATGCTAATATCTCATTAAGCGGAAATTCAACTACATCTGGTGTTACCTACAACTGGTCGGGACCTAACGGCTTCAGTTCCAACGAACAAAACCCTTCTGTCAGCGAGACAGGCACGTACACTTTGACGGTCACCGGACCCAACGGCTGTATCGAAACCGATATTGCAAATGTCAACCAAGACATCACTGGACCTACCGCCGACGCTGGTGACAATGCCGCTTTGAACTGTAACGCTTCCTCCGTCATATTGAACGGATCTGGCTCCTCCAGCGGTAGCCAGTACAGCTATGCATGGTCAACGACCAATGGTAATATTGTTTCTGGTGCCAACACGCTGACTCCAACGGTGGACGAGGCTGGTGATTATACCTTGTTGGTAACCAATAACGACAATGGTTGTGAAAGTACTGACGCAGCAGTTGTTTCCAATACACCAGGAGTTGAAGCCAGTATTTCTGCTCAGACCAATGTTGATTGTGCCGGTGGTTCCAATGGATCTGCAACGGCCTTAGGTTCCGGTGGGAATGGGACACTTACCTACGAATGGTCAAATGGCGCTTCCAGCCAAACCGTCAACGGTTTGGGAGCAGGCACTTACACTGTCGTCGTTACGGATGAAGACGACTGTACCGCCACTGAAAGTGTCACTATCACAGAACCAGCCGACTTAGTTGTGTCAGCCAGCGCAACAGCCCAAACGGCTCCTAATGTCAATGATGGAACGGCCAGCGCCACCCCTTCAGGTGGAACTGGAAACTACAGCTATGAGTGGAGCAATGGGGAAACAACTGCAATGATCACTGGCCTTGCCCCCGGTAACTATACGGTTATCGTTACGGATGCCAATGGATGTACCGAATCTCAAACTGTCACGGTCAACGCTTTCGGTTGTGCAGTCACGGCCACTATTACTGGTGAAGATGTCAGCTGTTTAGGAGAAGAAGACGGTACTGCATCCATTACACTGAACAACGCTGCACCACCAAATATCTATGAATGGTCAAACGGCGAAACCACACAATCTATTTCTGGACTTGCTCCCGGCAATTATTCCGTCACGGCTACCGATGAAAATGGGTGCGAGATTGTTTCATCTGTTGAAATCGGAGAACCACTTGAACTGAATACCAACGCCACTTCAACTGGTGTCACCTCCGCCGGAGCAGAAGATGGAACAGCAACTGCAAGCCCAACTGGTGGTACCGGCCCTTATTCCTATGAGTGGTCAAATGGCGAAACCACCGCTACTATTACCGGCCTCCCTTCCGCTAACTATACCGTAACAGTCACCGACGCCAATGGATGTATCTCTCAACAAACGGTGCCGGTTGCACCGTTTGGATGCTCCGCAGTTGCTTCCATTTCAGCCAGCAACATTTCTTGTTTCGGAGAAAATGATGGACAGGCCACCGTCACACTGCCCAATGGCCTTCCTCCTTTCACTTACGATTGGTCAAATGGTGAAACTACCGCTACCGTCACGAACTTAGCTCCCGGTACTTACACAGTGGAAGTCATTGATGCTGTGAACTGTCCGAGCATTGCAGAAGTCACCATTGTTGAGCCAGTCGTACTCGAAGCAAATGCTGCTGTTCTTTCAAATGCTGATTGTGGTGCAGCCAACGGTAGTGCCACCGTTGAGGCAACCGGCGGCTCGGGCAACCATACCTACGAATGGTCAAACGGTGAAACGACCCAGACCATCTCCGGTTTGGAAGGAGGCATCTATACCGTTTCTGTCACAGACGAAAACAATTGCCTGGCAACCATGGAAATTGAAATAACCGTGGACGACAACGAAAGCCCAACCGTCGTGACACAAGACATTACTGTCGAAATAGGTAACAACGGAACTGCCGACATCCAGCCGGAAGATATTAACAACGGCAGCTCTGACAATTGCGCCATTGCCAGCATGACAGTCGATGTTTCATCTTTTGGTTGTGACAACCTCGGACAACAAGAAGTAACCTTGACAGTAGTGGACGAAGCAGGCAACAGCAGCTCTGGCAGTGCCGTCGTAACCGTAATGGATATGACCGCTCCTGAAATTTCAGTGCAAAATATCACTATCTCCCTGGACGAAAACGGCCAGGCAATGATAACTCCTGATATGCTAGATGATGGAAGTTTCGATAATTGCGGCATTGCGGCCATGAGTATTGACATGAACTCCTTCTCTTGCGATGACATCGGTTCAAATGCAGTCGTCCTGACAGTGGAAGACGATGCAGGTAACTCATCTTCAGGTACTGCTGTTGTGAACGTAGTGGACGATATGGCACCATTAACTGACTGTCCTGACAATATGGTTTTACCATACTGTGATCCTGTCGGAGAATACTCCGTCTCCGCTACTGACAACTGTTCTGATGACCTGATTTACCAATGGCCTGCCGACTACCCAAGTGGCAGCACCTTCCCTAATGGTGAAACCGAGTTGGAAGTCATCGTTTCAGATGGCAACGGTAATTCCACAACCTGTAATTTCATCGTACAGGTACCGGAAGCGATGGCCATTGAAGGTGATATTCTTAACGTTTCTTGCTTTGGCGAATCTGACGGAAGCATCACAGCATTACCGACTGGTGGAGCAATGGGTTACACTTACGAGTGGAACAACGGAGCCAATACCGCTACAATCAACGACCTTCCACCAGGCGATTACAATGTCATCGTTACCGACGAAGCCGGCTGTTCCGAAACACAATCTTATGTCGTTGACGAACCCGCTGAATTGTCTACTGACGTTGTAAGCCTGACCAACGAAACCTTGAACAATCAAGATGGAGCCATTGACATTACACCAATTGGTGGTGTGGCGCCATACACTTTTGAATGGACGGATGAAAATGGCAACTTCGTCTCCGATGAAGAAGATATTGAGGGCCTCTCCGCCGGAAATTACAGTGTTGAAATAGAAGATGCCAATGGTTGTACTTCGGTCCACGACTTCACCATCCAGTCCATCGTGAGTGTGATTGATTATGAAATGGCAAGAAAAATCAAACTTTATCCGAACCCAACAACTGGCCTCGTAACCATGGAATTGGAAGACATCAATGCTCCAGTGGCAGACATTATGGTATTTGATGTAACGGGTAAAATGGCCCTTAGCCAACCACAAGCAGCGATTGCCACCGGACAGTATCAGTTTGATATGTCAGAATCGGCAAGCGGTGTTTATATCGTCAGAATTTTGATTGAAAATAGTGTTGTAACAAAACGATTGATGGTCGGCCATTAATTCGTATTTAATTATTGACAAATAAAAAAACGGGCAATTCCAATAAATGGAATTGTCCGTTTTTTTTGCACTCTTTATGAAAAATTCCGAGGACATAAACCCTCGTTAACCGGAATTAAATAGTCAATTCATTAAAAACAAATCCCAAATTATGGCCATAAAATATTCTCTTCCAATCCTAAAATAAGCAGGTGGTCAAAAAAAATGACACTTTTACTTTGCCTGAAAAGACTTTTAAGACTTGGAAATCAAACATTTGCCAAAATAAAAGTGTCATTTTAAGCGCTCTTTATTTTTGTCCAAGCACTTATAGCTCCAAATAATTATTTTATTTTTTTCAACAGTTCTCCTGCTTTTTTCAACGTCTCATCGGTTTTTGCAAAACATAGACGAATGACCTTCGCGTCTTTTTTATTTGAATTAAAAACTGAGACCGGAATGGCCGCTACCCCATATTCTGTGGTCATACGCTTGGCAAACTCCACATCGGGTTCGTCAGTAATATTGGAATAATCAAACAGTTGAAAATAAGTCCCTTTGCTATCGAGTGGTCTAAATCCGGAGCCGGACATAGCAGCCAATAAACAATCCCGCTTTTTTTCAAAAAATTCATTCAATTGTAAATATTCATGTTCGTCTTGAAAAAACTCAGCAATGGCATGTTGTACTGGTGTATTGACCGAAAAATTACAGAACTGATGCACCTTCCTAAATTCTTTGCTCAGCCGGGGCGGCGCCACACAAACACCAATTTTCCATCCTGTGGTATGCAATGTTTTTCCCAATGAAAAAACGGATAACCCGCGGCTGTATATTTCCGAATAATTTAATAGACTTAAATGTTTTTCTCCATCAAAAACGATATGCTCGTAAGCTTCGTCGCACAATACCAATATATCCCGGTCTAAAGCAATATATTTTAAATTAGCCCAATCCTCTTCATTAAATATTTTTCCGGTCGGGTTGTGCGGTGTATTTACGACAATCATCCGCGTCTTCCAGGTAATTAACCGCTCCAGCATTTTCCAGTTCACTTTGTACTCAGGTGCTTCCATTTGATAAGTGACGGGGATACCTCCATTTATTTCCACTGCTGGCCGGTAACTGTCATACGCAGGTTCAATTAAAATAACTTCATCGTCGGGTTTGACAAAAGCGGAGATGGCGCAATACAGGGCCTGCGTTGCACCGGCGGTAATGGTAATTTCCGAGTCGGGGTCAATTTCCGCTCCATATAATTTTTTAAATTTTTCCGACAAACGATTTCGCAAGGCAGGCACTCCCGGCATCGGAGCATATTGGTTATATCCCTCCCGGATATATTTTGCTACCAATTTTTTTAATTGATCCGAACAGTCAAAATTCGGGAAGCCCTGTGATAAATTAATAGCCTGGTGTTCATTGGCAAGCGCCGACATGACCGAGAAAATAGTAGTGCCGACATGGGGCAGTTTGGATGTGATTAACATGTGCTGGTTAGGGGTTTTTGGTTTTTGGTTCGTGGTAAATTAACCAGCAACCAAAAACCAAAAACCATTATAATTTATTCCCGTCCTGATAAACAACGGTACTTTCCACGACGCCATCTTTCCGTAAAACAATTTCCCGACAGGCGATCCGGTAATGATCGACTTTAAAACCGAGGGCATGGCTGTCAATCTGAAAATAGGTGGATGGGGTAATATGAACCGTGAGGTTGCGGGTACACAGCGTTTTATCCACGTGGTAGTGCCCGCAAAAAATGGTCAAATGATGCGGAAAGTTAAAAAGAATTGGCTGAACCTCGTGCATGTTGCGCAGGGCATGCTTGTTGTCCATAAAGGGCACACCCCCCGCCACCGGCGGATGGTGCATGAAAATTACTGCATCCTGTTTTATTTTATTTAATTCAAATTCCAGCCACTCCAGCTGTGCCTTGGATATCTCTCCTACTGAAGTTTCCAAAAATAAAACAGGATATCCTCCCAGCTCCCTTTTGTAAAACAGTTCATTACCGGCCAATAGATGGTCAATATGGAAAGCCTTGGCCAGCATGGGCGACAGATCATGGTTACCACCTATGGCCGTGTAAGGTATGCCCAAAAAATCGAGGTGCGAACGCACCCACTGATAAATGCGTTCATTGCCCGTATTGAAGCAAAGGTCGCCGGTCAGTACGATCAGGTCAGGTGATAATTCACGAACAGTAGTTAAAATATGCTGGAAATTTTGCCGTACATCAACGCCATGTGAATCTTCCCCTTCGTCGGTGATGTGGAGGTCGGTAATTTGTATTATTTTCATTTACAAAAGCGGACGGCAGATGGTGGATGGCAGACGGTTTTTTATGATGCCCACCACCTATCTCTCCATCTCATTTAAGTTTCTGTGTTTTATTGATACCTTATTATAAAACGATGACGTTGCCTAAACGCCCTAATTTCTAAATATGTACATTCGCCGTTGAATATTTTAATGACAATTATCACTTTGACTATAAACAGTCTCTCTGTCTAAGCTCTGTTTTCTTCTCCGTTCAAGCTCCGTGTTAATAGTTCTTTTTTGTTACGCAGAGTTGAAACGGAAAAGAAAACAGAGTTGAAACGGAGATTTTTTTTACTGTCTCCATGAATCTGAAGAAACTCAACGAGGCGATCGGCCAGTATAAACATTTCCTCCGGACCCACCCACGGCATGATCCCCATTGGAAATGGGAATCGCAGCGCATTTTCCAGGACAACTGGAATCTCGAAACGGGCGATCTGGCCGGGATGTTTGACAGCAGCCTGCAAAACTCACAGACGCGTCGCCTCTGGAACAGGGAAAATTATGCGCCAAAAAAAATGATGCTCAAGTTCATCGAAACGAGCGAAGATTACGTAAGGTTTTCTTTTCAGGACTTATTTAATGAAGAAAAAGACATCGAAGGACGGGTAGACCGCTTTGTCTTTTATTGCGACGAATTATTGAAAAGCTATAAAGACGCCAAACCGCTCACCATCGAGAACCGGCATTTCCACGACGATAACTATGGTATGATTTCCATTTATCTCGCCTTCCGTTTTCCGAATATTTATACACCTTATAGTTTCGACAATTTCAAACGCTTAATGCAGCGCCTCGGCAGTCTCGACGTACCGAAAATAAATGACGTATCGCGCTATTTTAAAGTGATGCGGACGATATTTAATTTTATTAAAAAGGATGAGGAGATTTTGGAAATTCATCGGTCGAGTCTAGAGGAGGGAAAACATTTTATGGGGGAGACACTGCTGGTGGTGGAGGATTTTTGTGGGTGGGTTAAATAAATGAGCGGAAACGTTTCAAGTTACGCTAGCGCTAAACTTGAAAACAGGTTGTCTTGTCCTAAAATAAGTTTACACCATTATTAATTAATTCAAGTCGCGATTAAATAGATTTATCGAGAGTGAAAGCAAAAATGAATAAGACGACTTTCAATAAATTGCTTGGAATTGAAAACTCCGAATATAAATTTGAAGCGCACAATGATTTTGGTTTTATCCACTATTTAATGGGAAAAGAATATATCCTAAATAATAATTATTTGATTTTAGAAGAAGTTTGGTTTTGGGGATTTTTCAATCAAAGAATTGAACATAAAATATACACCAAAGTATTCATCTCCTCATAAGAATTTCTTTAAGAAATTTGTAAGCCTTCTAAAGAATTCAGAAAATTATTTAAATGAATCACCTGTTTTATATTGGAAGTTGTTTGAAAAATGCTTGTCCCAAACTTGCTTTGGGAAATCAAAAACGCTTGCTAAAAAAAATTCGCTCCGCTCAAATAGTTTTTTAGCAGGTTACCCGCCAGAACGAGTACAAAAAATTCTTTGAAGAAATTTTACTCCAACACCCCTTCCCTCTTCTTCTTATAATAATTCACGCCTGCACCGTAGACCCAACCGATGGTGCCGCGTTTCGTTTTCACTTTGATATAAGGCTCTTCCGCTATTTCCTTTCCGAGGCTCACCGTATAAAGCGAATCCGTTACTTCATCCATGAAATAAACTTCCGAAAAAAGCGGCAACTCGCCCAGCACCTTGCTTTTCAGGCCTGGTCCAGAGCGGATTTTCAATTTATCAATTGTGATATACAATTTGCTGGCGGCAGGTGTAGCAGAAGCACCTTGTTTACTGGCCACTGTTTGGGCAGCCACAGCCTGTTTGGCGGAATCGGCCTTGGCCGCCGCTGCCATTTCCTGTTGCTTTTTGGCGAGGGCTTCGGCCAAAACATCAGCGGGGGCTTCCTCTTTTATTTCTTCTTTTTTTGCCAGACTGTCAGCAACTGCCGCTGCTTTCGCTTCTTCTTGTAATTTGACTTTTGTTTCTTTGCATCTGGAACCGGCCCAGAGAAGGAAAACCAATAATAACACTCCGGCAACGAGGATTTCCATTCTTGATAATAATCCATTCATTTCAGTAAGTTTTTCAGCTGTTAGCTATGAGCTATTATGAGCGATTAGTACTGAGTGAGCTTGTAAAAAGCTAACTGTTAAAAGCTTGCAGCTAACCGCTATCACTAAAAGCAAATTTATGAAAGACCTTTTGTACAAGGTAGCCTTGACGAAGATACCCCTCGTGGGAGCGGTAACGGCCAAAAACCTTGTCAGTTACTGTGGTGGTGCAAGGGAAGTGTTTACTGCGAGAAAAAAAGAGCTGTTGCGGATACCCGGTATCGGGCGGCAGACCGCTTCGAACATCATCAACCAAACGGTTTTGGCAGAGGCAGAATTAGAGGTGGAATATTTGGAAAAAGAAAACATTACCCCTCTTTTTTACCTCGACAATGATTATCCACAACGGCTGAAGCATTATGCGGACGCGCCGGTACTTTTATTTTACAAAGGTTCGGCCAATCTCAATTATCAACGCACCATCGGCATAGTCGGCACCCGCAAACCTACACCGCAGGGCATTTCAATTTGTGAAAAACTGGTTGCGGAATTGGCTCCTTATGCACCCGTTATCATCAGCGGCCTGGCCTATGGCATCGACATCTCAGCACACCAAACCAGTTTGGAACAGGGCCTCGAAACAATAGCCGTTTTGGGACATGGTTTAAAAAGAATCTATCCTGCACAACATAAAAAAACCGCTTTCCAGATGATCGAACAAGGTGGCCTGCTTACGGAGTTTGCCAGCGATGTAGAACCCGAACGAGAAAACTTTCCCATGCGCAACCGAATCGTGGCCGGCCTCTGCGACGCGGTGGTCGTTGTGGAAACTGCCAAAAGGGGCGGCTCCATTATTACTGCCCAACTGGCCAACGGCTACAACAAGGATGTATTTGCTTTTCCCGGCAGGGTGAAAGATAAAAACTCGCAGGGCTGCCATTACCTCATCAAAAGCAACCTCGCCCAGCTGACAGAAGGTATTGGTGACATTGTACCGGTGTTGGGTTGGGACAAAAAAGAAGGCACTGAAAAAGACAGGACTAAACAACAGGCACTCTTTTATGCCCTCACCGCCCAGGAAAAATCGGTCGTAGATACCATCCAATCGGAAGAAGAAATCGGCATTGACCAATTAAGTTTTAAAATAAACATTCGTCACAGTGAATTGGCGTCTCTCTTGCTCAACCTAGAATTTCAGGGCATCGTCCGCTCGTTGCCGGGAAAAAGATATGTACTCACTTAATATGGATTTGATACCTTTGAGTAGTGAATGAATTAAAATTGAAATAAAGATGAGCGGTGACACCGCTCATCTTTATTTCAATTTTAATTTTCATTTTGCCTGAATATGAAAAAATTATTAGCCATATCAATCCTCCTTTCTTTGTGGGCCTGTGACCCAAAATCAGGAGGAGGAGGAAAATCTAAAACCGACATCCACCCAACCGACACGGTCAGTTTCAATTCTCCCAAAAACATCATCCTGATGGTCGGTGACGGCATGGGACTGACCCAAATCACTGCCGGTATGTATATCAATGGCAACAAACTCAATCTGGAAGAATTCAAGTACATTGGCCTGCATAAATCCTATGCTACAGATGATCTGATCACTGACTCTGCCGCAGGAGCCACGGCTTTTGCCTCTGGCACCAAAACCTATAATGGTGCCATCGGGATGGACAATGAAGGTAAACCGGTACCGACGATCATGGAAGAAGTGGAAGAACGGGGCATGTCCACAGGATTGGTAGTTACTTCCTCGATCGTCCACGCAACCCCGGCCTGTTTTTTTGCCCATCAAAAAATGCGGAGTTATAAAGAACAGATTGCCCTTGACCTGCTCGGCCTGGAGGTGGACTTCTTCGTCGGCGGAGGCAAAAAATATTTCAACCGCCGCAATGCTGACGAACGCAACCTGATTGAAGAATTGAAAGACAAGGGGTATAAAATGTCTGATTATTTCCAAAAAGACTTTTCGGATATTTCCATCAACCCCAACAAGAACTTTGGCTACTTCACCGCCGACGAAGAGCCGATTCCCGCCATGCAGGGCCGCGATTATTTTGTAGCTGCCAGTAAGGCTGCTGTTAATTTTTTGGACAAACACGGCGAAAATGGCTTTTTCCTGATGATCGAAGGGTCTCAGATCGACTGGGGTGGCCACGCCAACAACTCCGACTACATTATTTCCGAAATGATCGAATTCGATGAGGCCATCGGCAAGGTGTTGAAGTTTGCCAAAAAGGATGGGGAAACACTGGTCATCGTCACCGCTGATCATGAAACGGGCGGCTATGCCATCAATCCCGGCTCTACCATGGACAGCATCGTGCCTGCTTTTACGACCGACAAACATACAGCCGCCCTGATCCCGGTTTTTGCCTTCGGCCCCGGCCAGGAACTATTCAGAGGGATTTATGAAAATACCGCCATTTACCATAAAATGAAAAGAGCATTGGGCATGGACGGCCAGGGCATCATGGATGAAAAGACAGAGGAAGTGCAGGGAGGGAAATGATTTTTCATGCAGCATTTTTAACAAAAAAAACCTCCTCTTGAATGATTCAAGAGGAGGTTTTTCTAATGTAGCGCGGATTGCTAATCTGAGCAGCCGTTTCTCGGATTGACAATCCGTGTTACTATTTCATGGTGATTGGTAGCCTCGCCATGGTATCGTCGAAAGCGACGACCATATGTACATTTTTATCGTCTTTTTTGTCAAAGATGATGGACAATGCTTCTACCGTTTCCGGTGTTTTTGCCACCGGTACGGTCACTGAGGCGATGTTGTTTTCTTCGTCATGGCCGAATGTTCCCCAGGATGGGATGCCTTTGTGGATCACAAATTCCCAATTGGCTTCATTAGGGATTACCATGATACCATAACGGCCCTTTTTCACCTCTTTCCCATCGATGGTCACATCTTCGAAAAAAGTAATTTCCGTTGTTTCGTTCGCCCCCAAACGCCATGGCTCGCCATACTTCAACAATTCGCCAAAAATAACGCGATCTTTTTTCTGAGGACGGCTGTAGACCACTCTCACCTTTGGTTCATTCTCTGCCAATTCTTCTTCTTTCAAAAAGTTCCGCAGGCGCGAGCGGTTTGGATATTGCACCAAATCCATTGGGCTGGCATTGTCGCCATCCAGATAAACCGGGTTAAAACTGATCGGCAAAACAGCACGGGTGCGGTCCCATTCAAATACCATATTACAATGGTTGTCATCTACCTTTTGAAAACCGATGGTAAATGACTCACGGCTGTCGGCTACATTCATGACGGGCACATTTACGTGAACCACGTCTTTTGAAACGTCGCGGTTGGCGGCGCCGCCGATGAAACGTTCTTCGGAAATCTTGATTACCCAGTGGTCCGGGTGCGGCTCGGCAAACATGGTGTAATAACCAGCACCAACAAATTTACCTCCGATCTCTACATTATTGGCAAAATATACTTCGGTAGCTTCATTGGCCCCCAAGCGCCAGTCTTCTCCGTATTTGACCAATTCACCAAAGATGACCCGGTCATTTTTTTTGGGGCGGCAATAAAGTATCCGGATTTGCAGTGCCGTATTTTTAGCATCACCTTCCAGGTAATTTCTCCAGGCAGCATTGCGCGGGTATGTTGCCGCATCCATGGGGCTTTTGTCTAGGTCAGGAAACTTTAGATCCTGTCCGGTAGCGAATGAGCTGATGAAAATCAACCCAATGAGTAACAATGTATTTTTAACATTCATTTGCTAGAGTTTTTAAAAATGAAATAAAGTGCAAATGTAAAATAACGGGGAGTACTTATGCCTGTTCAATGGAAAATCATGTCATGGCCGCTGGATGGAGTTTCAATAATACTTTTTAAATAGGGGGATAATACAGCCAGAAACATCTTTTTGCAAAATACTGGTCACAACCAGTAACCCCCAAAAAAAATAAAACGTCCTATTAACGTTTGAAAATGTAAACCAGCTAATTTCTCTTAATTCATCCAAAGGACTCCTTGTTTCATCTAACAGATATTTTTAGCGATTTGAAAATAAAGTCCTTAGCTGGCCTGAAAATTAATACGATCGACCACCCGACTATATGATCGAACTTAAAAACATCCGAAAATCTTATCGGACCGAATATACCAACCTGGAAGTGCTTAAAGGCATTGATCTTACCATTGAACAAGGCGAGATGGTTTCCATCATGGGGTCGTCCGGCTCCGGCAAGTCCACCTTATTGAATATCCTCGGCATCCTCGATGAATATGATGAAGGAGAATATTGGCTCGATGGCAAGCTGATCAAGAACATCACCGAAACGCAGGCCGCCAAATACCGCAACAGCTTTATCGGTTTTGTTTTCCAGTCATTTAATTTATTGTCCTTTAAAAATGCTGCGGAAAACGTGGCCCTCCCGCTTTACTATAAAAAGATGGAACGCAAGCAACGCCTCGAAGTCGCTACTGAATACCTCGACAGGGTAGGACTAAAGGAGTGGGCCCATCACTTGCCCAACCAGATGTCAGGTGGGCAGCAACAGCGCGTCGCCATTGCACGGGCACTGGCCGCACAGCCAAAAATCATCCTGGCCGACGAGCCTACCGGCGCTCTGGACTCAAAGACGTCTTACGAGGTCATGGACATATTTAAAAAAGTCAACCAAGAAGGAATTACCGTAATACTAGTGACCCACGAAAATGACATTGCCGAAAAAACCAAAAGAATTATTCGCCTGAAAGATGGCCTTATCGAGTAATGAAAAATGAAGAATGCAAAATGAAGAATATTTTCTGTTTTGCATTTTTCATTCTTCATTTTGCATTCTTCATTAAAACATGTTCGACTACGATAAATGGCAGGAAATATTTGAATCGCTGAAGAAGCACAAGCTGCGGACACTGCTGACGGCCTTTGCCGTGTGGTGGGGCATTTTTATGTTGGTCATTTTATTGGGCGCAGGCAATGGGCTGCAAAACAGCTTTGAAAAGAATTTTGGCGACGATGCCATCAACAGTATTTGGCTCTACCCCGACCGCACGTCCGAGCCACACAAAGGATTGCCAGTCGGCCGGCGGGTCAGGTTTGACAACGAAGATTTTAATTTATTGAGGAACCATGTTGAAGGAGTCGAACATTTAACCGGGCGTTTTTGGCTGGGTGGTGATTTGGTAATTGAAAACAGAGGAAAAACTTTGTCGTTCGATGTTCGCTCGGTACACCCTGACCATTTATTCATTGAGAATACTTTGATGCGGGAAGGTCGCTATTTAAATGAATCGGATATACACGAACGAAGAAAAGTATGTGTCATCGGAAGGCTGGTAAAAGAAGGTTTCTTTAAATCGGGCGAACCCGTAATCGGCGAGCACATCACCATTAAAGGAACAAAATTTAAAGTGGTCGGAATATTTGAGGATGAAGGGCATTTGAACGAAATGCGTAAAATATATATTCCCATCACTACTGCGCAACGAATATATTCCACGGAAGACCGCATCCATCAATTAATACTCACTGTGGGCGATGCCACCCTTGAAGAATCAAAAATAATTGAAAATAATATCCGGCAAGAGTTAGCAGCCAAACATGATTTTGCTCCCATCGACAAACAAGCCGTTTATATTTCCAATAATATTGAAGAATACGAACAATTCCAGATGATTTTTCTGGGCATTAAATTTTTCATCTGGTTTGTTGGTATCGGGAGTATTATCGCAGGTGTGGTTGGAGTCAGCAATATCATGCTCATTATCGTAAAGGACCGCACCAAAGAAATTGGGATTCGAAAAGCCATGGGCGCCACGCCGCGTTCCATTATCTCCATGATTTTACAAGAAGCTATATTCTTAACGGGCACCGCAGGATATTTAGGTTTGCTTTGTGGCTTTGGGGTGGTATATGCCCTTCAGTCTTTTATGACAGAAAACGAAATAGAAACCGAATTTTTTTATAATCCCGAAGTGGATTTTATGAGCGTCTTGACTGCCTTGATTTTTCTCGTATGCTGCGGCACCCTGGCGGGATTAATTCCTGCTATAAAAGCCGTGCGGGTGAATCCGGTAACGGCCATGCGACAATAAATTAATGAAGAATGCAAAATGAAGAATGAAGAATATTCTTCATTTTGCATTCTTCATTTTTCATTAAATAAAAATGTTCGATTACGATAAGTGGCAGGAAATATTTGGTACGATCAGAAAAAACAAGCTGCGTACTTTTTTAACGGCACTTGGTGTGTGGTGGGGTATTTTTATGCTCATCGTTTTGATGGGCGCAGGTACGGGCCTGGAAAATGGTGTTTTTAGTTTATTTGGCGGACATGCCCGCAATGCATTATATGTTTGGACACAAAGAACAACTTTGCCTTACCAGGGTCTCCCTCCGGGCCGTTTTGCCCGGTTAAACAATGATGATATAAAAGCCATTAAGACGCATTTTTCCAAAGAAATAGAATATATGGCACCGCGGCTCTGGGTACACAACGGCGAGGTATCACACGAGGATAAAAGTGGTGCTTTTGAAGTGCGGGGCGAAGGGCCCGATGTTATTCACATTGATGCTTTTGAATTAACGAAAGGACGGTTTATCAATCAACTGGATATGGAGCAGCGGCGTAAAACGGCGGTGATCGGAAAAAGAGTGGCAGAGACTTTATTCCCAGATGAAAAAAATCCAATCGGTAACTTTATTAAATTTAATGGCGTGGATTATATGGTGGTCGGCACGTTTCAATCTGACCGCCGCGGTGAGGATGCAGAGGAAGATAATAAGTCAATTTTTATTCCATTAGCTACCGCTCAGCAAGTAACCAATAATCCAAACCGAATTGGTTGGTTCGTTTGTACCATTGATACAAAATATGATATTTATAAAGTGCAGGACGGCATTATTGGGCTTTTAAAAGAACGACATAAAATTCACCCGGATGATGAACAAGGCGTACGGGGAAATAATGTGACAGAAGAAGTGAAAGAATTGAATGGACTGTTTACAGGTATTAAATTTTTGGTTTGGTTTGTTGGTATCGGGAGTCTATTCGCGGGGATTATTGGCGTCGGAAATATTATGCTCATTATTGTGAAAGACCGTACTAAAGAAATTGGAATTCGGAAAGCCATGGGCGCTACTCCCCGTTCCATCGTCAGCATGATTTTATTGGAGTCGGTTTTTATTACGCTGATCGCCGGATATATCGGATTAATTTCCAGCATTGGTTTGGTTTATTTAATGAAGGTGGCAGCCGGTACGGATGTGCCGTTTTTTTTAAATCCACAGATTAAACTGGGCGTCGGTATTGCCGCAGTTTTAATATTGGTGATTGCCGGTGCGCTGACTGGTTTAGTGCCGGCATTACAGGCTTCACGAATTAACCCCGTAGAAGCATTAAGAGACGAGTAAGTAGTTTAAAAATGACTTTCTTTTTTTAATACATAGAATACAATGGGCCACAACTTGTCCCGTATTTTAATCAGGATAAAAATTTATCAGAATTAACTATCCCGATTAAAGAATGGATCAAGTTGTGCCTCATGTGCCCTAGGTGTTTAAATAAAAACAATATGAATAAAGGATGTATCATTTCATTGGTGTCAGTCTTTGGAATTTTATCCATTGTGCTCGGTGTTTATTTTTATAATCAAAGTAAAAAAGATCCCGTTAGTTACGACACGGAAAAACCATTCGTTACGGATATCATAAAAAAAACCGTAGCCACCGGGGCAGTTAAACCGCGAAAAGAAGTACAAATAAAACCACAGGTTTCGGGGGTGGTCGATCAAATATTTGTGGAGGCTGGACAAATGGTGAAAAAAGGAGATAAGATTGCCCGCATTAAATTGGTACCAAATCAATTAAATATCAATAATGCACAATCATCGGTTGAACTGGCGCGCATCAGGTACGATCAGGCCAAGCGAGAACTTAACCGTCAAAAAGAAGTGTTTAGCAAAAAATTGGATGTAGAAACAGCTCGGGCCAATTTTGAAAATGCGAGACAGGAAGACGAGCGGAATAAAAAATTATTTGCCGACGGTGTTATTTCCGAGCAAGCTTATCAACAGATAAAAAGGGATTTAAAAATTGCCAAAGCAGAATTTGAAAACAGGGAATTGTTATCCACCAATAATTTAAAACAATTCGAAGAAGATATGGATATCCGTAAACAGGAATTAAATGCTGCTGTCGATAATTTGCAATTATTAAGAGAAGGGGCAACTAAAAATTCGGCACAGGTGGCCAATGTTGTCGTCACCACCGTGGACGGGATGGTACTCGATGTACCAGTGGAAGAAGGAACTTCCGTGATTGAAAGAAATAATTTTAATGAAGGAACCAGCATCGCCATCGTGGCCGATATGAACTCTTTGATATTTGAAGGAAAAGTCGACGAATCGGATGTTGGAAAATTAAAAGAGGGCATGCCACTGGAATTAACTGTGGGGGCAATTGAAGATAAAAAATTCGGTGCCACTTTAGAGTATATCGCACCAAAAGGAAACCTCGAAGAAGGCACTGTAAAATTTGAAGTGCGGGCCGCCATCGCTTCCAATACTGATGTTTTTTTACGGGCCGGTTATAGTGCCAGTGCCGATATTATTTTGGATAAAAAAGAAGACGTCGTTGCGATCAAAGAGCGGGATATTATTTTTGAAGGCGATACTTCTTTTGTCGAAATTGCAACGGGCGATCAGGTATTCGAGAAAAAAGAAGTGCAGTTAGGACTATCGGACGGCATTCAAATTGAAGTGGTGAATGGACTGGATACGACGACACAAATCAAGGTGCAAAAGAAACTTTAATTTTTAATAAACACATAGGCACATAGGACACATAGAAATTCATAAGAAAAAACCATGTATCCTATGTGCCTATGTGTTTTCTTTTTATTGTATCAGGCTTTCCAGTTCATGGTTATAATCATACTGTAAATCTTCATGCAATTTTAAAATTGCCGCTCTTATTTTTTTTATTTGGCCATTGTATAAATTTGATAATACGCGGCTCCGATTAATGGGAATTCTATCTTCTATTAATTTTTGACAAAAATAAATTCGCAACTCCACCTCCGTTTCTTTAATTCCGGAATACCTTATTTTTTTATCCAGGTTGCGCAATACTTTTCGCAGGCTTTTTTTTAAATAATAAATACTCCATTTATTTAAAGCCGTCATTTGTTCGTCTATTTCATATTTTATGGAATTAATATAGTGGCTTTCATTTTCCGATTCGTACAATAAATAAGTCAACAATTCTTTGTTGTCCTTTTTAAAACGGGCCAAACGAAGAATGGTGTTCACCAGTTCAGCGGGCTCCCGTTCTTTTAATTCTTTTTTTATTTCAGTGATGGTAGCTGCTTTCATTATTTAATTTTCTCTTTCCCAACTCTGTTTTTTTAACTCTGTTCCAACTCTGTACAATTATTTTTTTGTTACACAGAGACAAAACGGAGAACAAGACAGAGTTGAAACAGAGGCTGTATTCCAACTGGACAAATAGGATAAATGGCAAATTAATCAATAATTTCTTTGAATTTTAAATTCCTGTTACCTTTGGTGCCAACCTGTACGGCCAAATATTTCATTCTTTTTTAAAATTTCCATTCCGTCGTCATCTTCATTTTTGCCTTTTCATTTTCCGACTATTAAAGCTTGACGTGTAAAAAAGTTTTCATAGTTGACATTCGAAGGTATTTGACGTGACTGGACCGGCAATGTAATTTAATTAAATTGATGACCATGATTAAAAAATATACCTCCTTATTTTTTTTTCAACTATTAATTGCTTCGCTTGTAGCACAAGAGTCACCCTGGCTCGAACTGTTCAACGGGGAAAACCTGGACGGATGGGTGCAACTGGGCGGGAAAGCCGAATATAAAATTGAAGATGGCTGTATCGTCGGAATAAGTAAAACAGATACACCCAACAGTTTTTTGAGTACGAAAAAATATTATGCTGATTTCATCCTGGAGTTTGAAGTCATGGTGGATCCAAGTCTTAATTCCGGTGTCCAGATTCGCAGCAATAGCTTTGAAACATATTATAATGGTTTGGTACATGGCTATCAAGTTGAGATCGACCCCAGTCCGCGAGCATTTAGCGGAGGTATTTATGATGAAGGCCGGCGAGGATGGTTATATCCGCTCTCCCGCAATGAAAAAGGGAGAACTGCTTTTAGAAACGGCACATGGAACAAATTCCACATCGAGGCCATCGGCAACACCCTGAAAACCTGGATCAATGGCATCCAGTGTACTCACTTAGCGGATGATTTGACTTCGCAGGGGTTCATTGGATTGCAAGTACACAGCATTGGTTCTGCTGAACAGGCCGGAAAGACGGTCAAATGGCGGAACCTGAGAGTTATGGAAAAAAACCTTGCACAGTACGTATGGCCGAACGACCCGCAAGTTTCCCAACTGAGCTACCTGATTAACGATCTAACGCCTACAGAAGAAAGGCTAGGTTGGCGCCTGTTGTGGGACGGGAAAAGCGAAAAAGGTTGGCGAGGCACAAAATTGGCCCGTTTTCCACAGAAAGGATGGGAGATCAAGGATGGTGTACTTACGGCCAACCCTACAGAAATTAATGATGCAAGTCCAGGGGATATTATTACAGAAGAAACGTTCAGCAACTTTGAGCTGGAACTGGAATTCCTGATCACAGCCGGTACCAACAGTGGTATCCAGTATTTTGTGGATCCGGAAATAAATAAGCATGCTCCCTCATCCATCGGTTGCGAATTTCAGATCCTTGATGACCAAAAACATCCCGACGCTGCACTGGCCACAAACGGCAACCGGACTGTCGGCTCTCTTTATGATCTCATCGCTGCAGAAAATGTGTCTGTGCCCGGGAGAGGAAAGCAGTTCAAAGGAGTTGGGGCATGGAACAAGGCCCGCATAGTATCCCACAATGGTCACGTTGAACATTGGCTGAACAATGAGCAGGTGGTGGATTATGATCGCTGGTCACAGATGTTCAGAGCGTTGGTCACCAATAGCGAGCATGCTGAATGGAAAGACTTCGGGCAGTGCGCAGAGGGCCATATTGTGTTGCAGGGGCAGGATGGTACGGTCCATTTCAGGAGCATTAAAATCAGGGAATTTTAGGCAGGTATGAGCGGTGTTACCGCTTGCAAGCGGTAACACCGCTCAGGTTTTTCATTATCAAAAATCCCGGTAGGGTGCATCTAAATATTGGTTCGCTTCCGTTTCTGCGAACTTGGCCTGATCCCGGTCCCAATGCAATTTTTTATTGGGAAAACGACCAGCTATGACCCCCAGAAGAATAGTCTCCGTCAACCTGGCAGCATAAGAGAACGGAGCCGTACATTCTCCTTTGCCCATACAGGCATCCACAAATTGGTGGTAATGCAGTTTGGACTCTTCGGCGTAATCTCTTACCGGGGCTCCTAGGTTTTCTTTTTTTGAAATGGCCGCTATTTCAGCGTCCATATTTTTATATGCGCCTTTTACGATCAGCTTCGGCAGTTCCATAAAATGGGGCAGCAGCAGCCGGCCTTTTTTACCGATAAACATTGCGCCCTGATCGGGCAGTTTTTCACCGTTGGGCAATCTCAGGTCTTTATGGTCTGCGGGGGCACCCGGCCCGTCGTACCAGACCCATTTTAGTTTTTTGGTCGTGTACGGCGTGCCCGGAAATTTATACGTGACAATGTTGTGCTCCGGAAAACCAAACCCGGTCGGTTGGCGGCATTCGTTTTTAATGGTTTTTGGAACATCTAACTGCAATGCGTTATAAGGTGTGTCAAAAATATGAACGCCCATGTCACCTAATGTTCCACAGCCATAATCCAACAATTTCCGCCAGTTTCCCGGATGGTAGACACCTTTTTTGTAGGGCCTTTTAGCAGAGGTCCCCAGCCACAGGTTCCAATCCAAATGGGCGGGTACCGGATCGGACCCCTCTGGTGCCGGACCGTCAAAGCCCCAATTTTTGGGCGACCATGCCCGCACACATTTTACCTTTCCGATAATACCGGATTGAATCAGTAGTGTGGCCAATTTATAATCATAAAAAGAATGTACCTGGATACCCATTTGGGTGATCAGGTTTTTCTCGCGGGCCAATTTCCGCATCGCTCTTGCCTCCGTCACGTGGTGTGTCAGTGGTTTTTGACAATAAACCGGTTTGCCCATTTTCATCGCTTTCATGGAAGCGGGCGCATGTGTATGATCGGGAGTAGAGACCACTACGGCATCAATTTCATCGCCCATTTCATCCAACATTTTCCGGTAGTCCGCATATGTCTTTGCTTCGGGAAACATCTTTTTGGCCGCAGCCAGGGCATTGGAATCGACATCGCATAAGGCCGTCACTGCTACTGAACCGTGAGAGGCCATGGCTTTCAAGTCTTCCATGCCCATTCCACCTACACCGATGTGAGCCGTCCGAAATTTACCATCTTCCGAAAATGCCCATGTAGAAGAGGGCAATAATGCCACCGATGATGTGAGTACCGCTGCTTTTTTTAGAAATTCCCTTTTTTTCATTTTAGTGAGTTTATGACTTTTTGATTTTACGATTATCAAATCCAAAAGAAGATGAAAATCCTGAAAAAGGATTATTCATTTCCAGACCGATAAATGTACAACAAAATTGAAATTTCATCTCACCCGCTCCACCCCGCCGTATCCATGTGACTGGAATGGTAGCCGCTACGTCATTTTGATCCCATGTTTATTTTAGCATGTATTTGGCTCAACCAAAAAATAACTTGATCACATCTTTCATGGCACCGACCACACCGGTCACAAAGTTTTTAAAGGCCAGGAATATTTTAAAGGAAGCTTCCCAGATGGATTTGCCAAAATTGATAAAATCTTTGACGGCTTTTACCAATGCATCAATATTGATCAATGTAATATCGATCGAAAATCCACCGATGCCAAAAAAGACACCGACACGATGTTTATTGATTTCAATACCGTTGCCATCGAAACCGATTTTTATATGGTCGCTGGTTATTTCAAGTGTCTCACTAAATTCTCCTGCGAATTGACTGTTCAGCACAAATCCATTTTTGCCTGTCTCTAAATCAACTCCTGCCAAATCGTTTCCAACATTTACGGTTAGTTGGCCTTTTTTATAGGTGACTTCTTGTGCACTGCTGAACCCAAAATCGGGCCCTTCGTATTCGATTTCAATGGCCGGGTTGTCGGGGTTGCCAATTTTTAAATCGGCATGGATGGGCTGAAATTGCAAACCAATATCATAAGCAAAGCCCCCGTCAGTAGAGACATTGGCAGATGCATCAACCGAACCAAGGGTCAATGAAAAATGGGGCGTATCGGCTCCTGCTGACGCAACTGAAGCCTCGATGCCCGATTTGCTTACCGATCCCTGGAACTTGCCAACATATGCATGTCCATTGGTTAATGCGTAATAGGTTGGAGTCCCTTCTAAATTTTCTGCCGGAACGTTTTGAAGTGGAGTAAAGGGTACAAAAGATGCCTTTTGGCTTTGGTCGAATAAACAGGATAATTGTACAAGTTGGCCATTTGTAACGGTTCCTTCCAAATAGGTCAACCGGGAAGACTCCGTTCCGATACTAACCAAATTGTCAACGTTTTGGGTATCTCCTAAAGCGATATAAGTGCGATTATCTACGCTCAGGCCCAGGCCAACAAAAGTGACACTGCCTGATCCGAGATAAAAATCCACCCGGTCAATAAATCGGTCAGCTGGAATTTTAATGTGGGAAATAATGCCGTCAGCGGATCCCCGCCATTCACTTACCGCGTTGTTATAAACCGTTTTGATACCCACAATGCCCTCAGTGGTTTTAGCTACATAAAGCTCTGACAAACGGATGGCTCCATTGGCCGATAAGCTGCTATCAGACCAGGTTGGGAGATCACCCCCGCTTTTTGGTACCAGTCCTCCGGAAGCTTTAATGCCTCCTTCATTGAGCGCATGGCTGACAACATAGAGCAGTTGGTTATAGCGGTCGTTCGAGGCCTCCCAAACCATAGCGCCCCCGAGTTGGTGAGAAGCGAGATAAGCACATTTGTTCCAAATGGTGTGAGGATCATCGTAGCCGATAAAGATGCCTTTTTCTTCATTGAACAGCCACGCTGCACCTGCCTGGTGGTTGTAAAATTGTTGCCAGCCTGCTTTACCGATGTAGTTGTCGTGCAGGTCCCAATAATCGAATACACCTGATGCTTGTCCTTTTTCATCCGGCCAGGTACCATCGGGATGGCCACTATAGGGTTGGTACAGCCCATTTTTTTGAGGGCCTGGCCCAACGCCCGAAAAGGCACGTCCATAAAAAGAAAGGCCCAGCACTAATTTTTCTGCGGGTACATTTTTGGTGAGCAGAGAGCGTACAGTGGCATCAATGTTTAAGTCGTGTTTGGTACCAATGGGAGACGGGTCATTTGGGTCTGGGAATAAGGGCGCATTAAAATTAGTCACCGTATCCCCTGGCCAAGGGCCGTGGTAGTCATATGCCATTATATTGATCCAATCAAGGATGTTGCTAACTTTTTCTACCTCTATATTATCATTAAAGGCCGGTCGGGCCGGGCTCGCAATTGTCAATAATTTATCCTTGCCTATTTTATCCCGCAACGCTTGCAACATAGTGGTAAAATTCTCTTTGTCTGCGGGTCGGTGTTTGATGCCGTTGCCGCCTTCTACCGGAATTTCCCAATCAACATCAATTCCATCAAAACCATATGTAGTCATCAAATTATAGGCACTATCCACAAAGCGCTGGAGTTTAACCGGATCGGCTGCTGTGTCTGAGAAGTTGACTGAATAGGTCCATCCACCAATGCTAAGGATGGTCTTAAGGTGTGGGTATTTGGTCCGGATATCGGCCAATGATTTAAAGTTGACCCTGATGTCGTTGATATCTGGCATGTAGACGGTACCATCTTCCAGAATTTTCCCATTTGGTTCTGGATGAGCGGTATCAGGCGCTATGTTGGCAAAAGCATAAATCAAATGGGTGATGCGCGAATAATCAATTGCAGGTGGATAATAGTTTCTTCCATAAATGCCCCAACTGGAATAGTACAGACAGATTTTATAGCCTTTTGGCACAGCGGGCTGGCGAGGCGTGAGAGGTACATTGCTAAGTAAACCTACTTCTGCCCCACTGGCGGTAAAGTAATATCTCCAAACATTCAGTGTCGCATCGTATAATTTGCAATCAGACAATAAAGTACTCTCAGTCAAAGTACTGCTTTCGGAAATAGGGCCCAGGTCGCTTGTTCCAATGATCTGATTGGCCGGGGGAATATTTGACCACTCAGCGATGATGTTTTTTAAATCGCCGAAAGTGGTTTTCGTAATATCAATATTTTTTTTCAGGGTGTCGGGGGTCACATTTGCCACATTTGTCTTGATGGTCAGTTGTGCCATGATCGCAGGGCTAACGATTACGGCACTTCCGACTTTCGTAACTACACCATCTCCTTTTTCAAGGATGTTTTGCTCGAACGAATAATTGTCATAGTTGATACAGTTGTCGGTAATATAAGCTGCCGAAATAGGTGGCTTTGGAGTGATAACAAGGTTGACGATACCGTCGACCATTTGAAAAACGATGTTATCTGTTCCGACCTGAGCGACTGCCGATACATAGGCAATAATATCCGATTGTTGTTTTGCGGATAAACCTTGAATGGAAGTTGGACCGGTGAGGGGGACGTAGACTTTTTGATTGGACATGTTTTATAATTTAATTTTCTAAATGTTTGATCGTTCCAAATTTTATTATACAACACCAACTCCCACTCAGGATGTTCGGTGCTACTTCATATCTTTCCAATTGGTGCAAATTACCCGCTCCACCCTTCCTTGTCCAAACTCCGGTACTGAGTGGCCAACGTCTTTTTTCAGGTAAAAAATAATATTACCGCTTTTGTCCAATTTCTAATTATCCCTTCACTACCTTCACCATCCGCTGGCCTTCATCCGTCTGCAACCGTAAAAAATACACTCCCGCTGGCCACTTTGCTGTATTAACAGTAAACCCATGCTGCCCAACCCCCTTCAATTGCCGATCCAGCACAACGGTCATTTCCCTGCCAGAAACATCTAGTACTACCAAAGAGAGCAGGGCAGAAGTTCCCAATTGCAAATCAATCTGAAACTGGTCCGCAAACGGGTTGGGGGACACACCAAGCTGGTAGAGTAACGCATCGAGTTCGTTGGTAGAAGTCATTACATCAATGGAGACGAACACAGTGCTATCACAACCATTATTGGCGGTATAAATCTCCGTGAAAGTGGTATCGGAGAGAATTGGAATACCATTGTACAGTTCCCCCTCAATCAAAGCTAATTCTACATTTGTAATGACGTTTGGCAAAAGACTGAGGGTCAGTATGACGATACTGTCGCAGCCGTTCATCGCCGAGAATACGGCTTCATAAATTCCCGGTTGGGCCAACTCCTGCCCATTGAACGGATAGGTCTCGCCTTCACAGATGGCTGCCTCAGCTTGAATGGTCTCGTTTAGGAGTACGGAGAGGTGCAGCGTAACCAAAGTGTCGCAACTGGATGAACCCGATAGGGTATCCGTATATGTGCCCGATTGCGTCAGGGATGTTCCATAAAAATCGTAGATATCGCCTTCGCAAATCGAGGCGGACATTTCATTAAATGGTAAATCCGTCACGGTAAGCGTAAGCACAACAATGCTGTCACAGCCGTTGCTTGCTGTCAAGGAAGCTTCGTACTCACCCTGCTGATCCAACTCCTCACCATTGAAGAAAAAGGATGAACCCGAGCAGATGTCCACATTCAATGATTCAGTGATCTGAGGCAAAAAAGTAAGGTTCAGTAGTATGGTGCTGTCACATCCGTTGGCCGCCGTTAGAACAGTTTCATAAATGCCTGTTTGATCAATTATTTGGCCATGAAAATCGTAGGTCTCACCTGCACAGATAGAAGCGGAAACATTGTCCAGGGTAGGCTGTAAAACCTCTAATGTCAACACTGCCAAACTGTCACAGCCATTGGTTGCCGTATAGGTTGCTTCATACTGGCCAGCGGCGGTCAACATCTCATTGTTGAACTGATAGCTATCCCCATCACAGATACTGGCCGAAAGCTGTGTTTCCTGCATGTCCAATACTTCCAATTGCAGGGTAACGGTGCTGTCACAGCCCTCAGCATTAGTGTAGGTAGCAGTATAAATACCAGATTCATCCAAATCCTGTCCATTGAAAGGATAGGTCGTTCCTTCGCAAATGTTAGCAGACAGATCAAACACTGAGTGATTCAAAACAACCAGATCAAGCGTTACCGTACTATCGCAACCGTTCGCTGCTGTATAAGTGGCTTGATATTGACCCGGTTCGTCCAGTTCCGTTCCTTCAAACGAATACGTATCGCCCTGGCAGACAGCGGCATTGAGCTGGTTGGTAACAGATGGTAATACCTCCAGGGACAACCGCACGATACTGTCACAGCCATTCGATGCGGTCAATATTGCCTCGTAGGCTCCCGTCTGTTCTAACGGGGTACCATTGAACCAATAAGTTTCACCGGAACAAATGGCCATCTCTTCGTCCGTAACCGAAATACAAGGATTAAAGAAACCAAAGTCCACTGTATTGTTACCGCCGGCATCATAATTAATATAACAATTGTAGGGGTCTCCATCATTCAAGGGCTCTCCATCTACCGTAAGCGTAACGATACCGGACTGGATATCTGAGAAGGGTGCTCCGAAACCGTTGTTGTCAAAATCTACGTCATTATTGGCATCGGCCACAAAACCATTTGTTGACTGAAACCCTTCCAATGGCTCCCCCGATCCCCAGTTATTCACCTGCCACACAAACACAACATAGTTGCCGGGTGTCAGATCAGAGAATTGATAATAGCCTTCGTCATCCGTTATTTGTACACCTTCGAAACCCTGCCAATCCGGGATGCCATCACCGTCCGGATCACTCCAGAGCACCAGCGAAACACCAGGGATACCGGGTTCATCCGGATCATTGATGCCATTTTGATTATAGTCATGCCATACCCTGTTCCCAATAGAAACGAAAGCCGGTGATACCTGCTGTTCGCAATCGGTATAACAAAAGGCCATATCATTGATGGCCAGAATCATTTCATCCCCAAGGTCTTTTCCGATATTCAAGAAAGTAAGGGCATTATTATGGAAGTGATGAATGCCATTATTAATGGGCGATGCCGACCCATCAAGGTAGTGCTGCTTGGTTTCAACAAAACCGACTCTCCCTCCATACAAAGTATCGTTGCAGCCCACATTTTCCTGGGCAACTGAGACAATGGTTTGCATATTTTGGACCCAGCTACCATTGTTCTGCAAAAATCCACCATGACCGGAATTGGCAATGACTACCGGAAGATCCGCAACTCCCAGGTCATTTCTCACATCGTCTACCAAATGATAGAGATTGCTTTCATATTCTTGTAAATAACTATCATTTGCACCATCGTTCCAGCCCTGAAACCATGCAAAACCCGAAATTTCGAAGTCCGTTGCTCCGATGTTTGGGAATTCGGTATTCAGGTTTTGTGTAACATCCTGTACAATCTGGATCATCTTATTGTAAAATTCGCCCGTCGTTCCTCCGGCAGAAGGCGGACGGAAATCAACGGCGAGGCTTTTTCCTCCCCAGGCCGTCTTAATGATCAATACCGGATCATCGTAATAGGCATCGAGCTGGTGGGCAAACATCAGTTCCGGGCCAATCAGGTTAGAGTTGGCCCCCTGGCCAACGGTTACATTGGACCTGATCGTATTTCCATTGTTTTCGAAATAGAGGGAAACATCATCTAATGTATTCCAGTTGCCGGGTTCCCCAACGGCCGACCAATTCCCTTCTGCATCATTTTGGATGACATCTTCCAGAGTGCCCGGAGTATTTTGAAAACCATTGATGGTCCCGTAGCCCTGCATGTTGGACTGTCCGGCCAAGACGAAGACCCTTACTTTTTGATCGGATTTTTCTTGCCGGGTCACGATAGGGACATAGCCGATTTCCAGACCGGCTGGTGGTTGTACAATGCCTGCCGGATCAAGTGTAGCAATTTGCCCAACTGCCGGGGGCTCGAAATATTCATCTGTATGGCTCCAATTGGCATGAATCAACTCAACCCTTGTTTGCAACGCATCGCGAATATCATTCGGCAGATTGGCATGGATAACGGCTGGTTGGTCGACAAATCGGTACCAGTAATAAGTAAGGGTGGAACCATCGCCCATCTCGGCTTTGAATGGGCCGGCCGCCGGTCCCGGGTTGTTCCACGGGCCATCCGGGTCTTGCCACTGGCAATCGGGTTCCAAAGGTGTCAGGTAGGTAATCTCCGATCTGGGGGTCCTGGGGACAACTGCATCTACTAAATTGGCTGCGGCAGGCACTTCATTTTCATCAATCGCATGCCATTTGTCATTTGACTCAAGTTTGAAATATTCGGGCATCAAAAAGCGGTCGTTTTTTTCCGTAACTGTGTTCAGGTCAAATTCATAACCCATGATGTTGCTGGAGAGCTGAATATTGTCCATATAGTCCAGTTCTATCGCATGCCCTACGCCACCACTACTGATATGACCAACCATAAAACCGCCATTATTTTCAAATGAGACATCATAAATGCCGGATTGCATCATCCCAGGTGAAACGACAGGGCCACCGTTAAACCAGGATTCCATGTTGTTCCAAAGCGCATTTTGAGAATAGACAGAAATCTTGCTCAAGAGTATAGAGTTATCTTCGTTGGAGACTGGAAAATGTAATCGCTCCATCTTGGCATAGGTATTTCCATTGCCATCATTTGCCATTAAAGCCGGCGATCTTAAATGTTCAATACCAAAGCCAATATTGGGTTCGGAAGGCCTGGAATCCAAAAACAAGCCTTCCAGTGACGGATTGTATAATACGGGCCTGGTCCAGAAAGTAGGTAGGAAAAAAGTGGCCGGGCCTTTGAAATTGGTAGAATTTAAAAAGAGCGTCCAACATTGATTGCCGGTTTCAATATCTACACCATTGGTCTCCTGCATCGGTTTGGTGAGAGGCAAAGGCGTATAACCATAACCGAGCATTTCTCCGTTTAAGCTTTGTGCCAGGTTCAATCCATCAGGAGCCCATAACAACCTGTTTGATAATTGAGCGACGCCATACTTTCCACCAGAGGTACTCCAGTCCCGTTGTCCATTTGATAAATTATAGCTTCTACCCGCGCCAGGTCCATTTGCCCAGGCAAAAAAGTTATGGGATACACCGCCCATGATAAATTTTGGAATCTTGGTGCCGAATCGCGTATCGTGCCACCAACCCAAGCCTCCCTCAATGGTGGTGTAGAATTGATCTGGTTCGGTTCCTGTGCGAAGCGTAGACAGCCAGCAACCCGCCAGCCCCATTTGGAAATTATGCGGTCCCGGATATTCTTTAAAAATAGGCCAGGCAGCGCTGTACACCGTATATCCGGCCCCATAATCTTTATCCGTGACGTTTTCTCTATTGATCCAGGTAGTTCCGGACCGGGTCGCATTGAACACCTGGGCCCCAGATAGATAGGTTACCGTCGAAAAAATAATAATAAGCAGAGTGGTGCGGAATGAGTAATTCATGTTTCTACAAATATTATTGGTTAAAATATTGGTATCAGGTATTTAAGCAGGCGCTAGAGCAGAATTTTTAAATAAGGACAGGGTCGTACTACTTTCATGCGAACCTATACATATACTTTGAAATCCACAGAAAACTAAGTCGGATAAGTATAAAAACTGACAACTTCTTCATCAATTATTACTCTGAAAAAGGTGCTTGAAAAAGAATCATCTCGCGATAACCACCTTTTTACAGTATGCCCTCCCACCAGCATTGATGCTGATCCAATAAATACCTTCTACGAGTTGGCCCAATTGCGAATTTGAGTTTGCGCTGTTACTTCCCTTAAATATTGTTCATAAACGATCTGTCCTGCATCATCCCCCACAAAAACATTATACTCTGCTGTTGTATTTGCCTCTCCTATAAAAATAACGATCTAATTAAAATTAAAAACAATTAATTTTCACCCGCTCCACCCCTCTTTATCCAAACTCCGGTACTGAATCGCCTCCGCCAAATGACCGATCTGAATATCCTCGCTCCCGGCTAAATCTGCACTTGTCCTCGCAACTTTTAATATTCTATCATAAGCCCTTGCAGAAAGTTTTTGTACCTCCATTGCTTTTTTCAATAAAGCTGCTCCGGCCGTATTTAATTGACAAACCTCTCGCACCATACGGCTCGGCATCTGGGCATTGCAGAAAAGGCCTTTGTATTTATTAAATCGTTCAGCCTGAATTTCACGGGCCCGCATGACGCCCTCCATGATTTCCTTGCTACCTCTTTTGCTTGGCTGATAACTGGAAAGCTCTTTATAACTAACGGGCGTCACCTCAACATGCAGGTCGATGCGATCCAACAGCGGCCCCGATATTTTCGCCAAATACCTTTTTACCTGCGCCGTGCCGCAGACACATTCTTTTTCAGGGTGGTTGTAAAATCCGCAAGGGCAGGGATGTGTTGACCTTTTGTCATTTACACTAAAAGCATCAAAACCCCTGTCATTGCTGTATCCTAAGCAGCTATCCACAGTGGGTGATCATATCCGAAAGGTACGATTGGACAGGAAACTGTCTCAACCGAAAGTAGCCAAAATGATTGGGGTATCTACTGATTGCATCACCAACTGGGAGCTCAATAGATTCTGCCCAAAGATTAAATATCATCCAGGGATAGTATCATTTTTAGGCTATGATCCTACTGTTTATGGCGACCAAAATTCTCTTGCCAACCAGGTGTTGAGCTATCGAAAGAAGTATGGACTATCTATAAAAAGATTTGCCAAACTGTGGTCAATGGACGAAAAAACAATATGCCGAATTGAGGGCCAAGAAAGGGTATTCGATAGCACGATAGCTAAAGTAAAAGAAAACTTAAAACATGAATTGTAGAAAAAAGCAATCCTTCATAGAGTCAATCGAACAAGAAAAAGTTACATGTCACAGTAAGCATATGAATGTGCCTATCGATTTTTCTACATGAGTTTTCCATGGCCAATATCGCAAGAGCCTATAACATGCCCAAAAAATTCTTACCGAAGAACTTAGTTACAATGTGTTGAAGTCATACCGCTTCCCTACTATCACACCTCAGACTGTACTGCTTTAGACAACATTTCTATTCACAAAATTATATTCAGATGGCTAAGGTTATAACTGGAGCACGGAGCATGTGTCCTGAGTTCAGTGAGGCCATCAAAATACTTGATCGTCTCGCTTGTACTCGTCCCTATAGTGAAGTATTCAGCGACCTGATTGGTTGCTCACTTCCCACCTGTCAGTAAATACACGAAAACAAAGACCATATTCCCAAATGATGAAGCCGCCCTGAAAATCGTCTTTATGGCCGTGGCGAAGGTCGAAAGGACATGGACGATGCCGATCCGGAACTGGGGACTTAATACTGTAACAATTTTTAATTATCTTTGGTGATTATAGTCAGCTTTGATATTTCTAATAAATATGTATTTACACAAAAAATTTTAAATGCTCGATCTTTATCATGAAGTTGTTTAAAAGTTGTCACTAATTAATTCGCAGTCTTATGTTACACCTAGGCCAACAAATTATTGGATACCATTTTTATAGACCTCATACTTGTTGTAAAACTTTCTATGTCAATGTATTACTACATCATATCATCATGACTTTTCAAA
>JBCBRY010000026.1:0-85720 GCA_039819485.1 Bacteroidota bacterium
TAAAAATGGTTGTGGCTTGTAATTGATAAAGTACCTTTATATAGATTGCCAACCATTTTTAAGATAAAATTAATTACAAAACCAATGAGAAAACAGTCACGGCAATTCATTTTAATATTAATTACACTTTTTGGCATTTTGAGCTGCGAAATAAATAACAATAAAAAAATGCCAGGCACAGAGGTTGAGAACCTACATTTCACAAACATTCATGTTGATATTTTCTACACTCTTACTTTGACAGGAATTGGTTTTTCAGTTTTATTTTTTCTGAAAAAATATCACCATCTCAAAAAAAAATTGGAATTAAAGGAAATCGAATATTACCATTTAAAAGAACTCAACCGCTTCCAAAACCAGCAATGCTCAAACTTGACACAAAAGTTCCACTCCACTCTTGACCTGGTCCTTAACATAACTCATGAAATCAGGAATGAACCTTTGCAAACCAAGGAAAAAGGCATTCGTTTGATAGAGCTGAACTGCAAAAAGATGTTAAAACACACAGAACTACTCCTCTATAGCTCAAAGAAAGAAAAAACCCCTTTGCAGCCACCCGACCACAAAAAAACATCATATATATCGGAACGACAGGAAACCAAGGTCAAAAAGGAGGCAATGGTGCCTACATCTAACCATTACATTAATCAGGAACACAACCAAGACGACCCATTCCTGAAAAAGATATATGACCTCGTTGAATCCAACTTGGGCGATTCCAATTTTGGCAATAAGCAGTTGGCCAAACAAATGCACTTGAGCAACTCTCAACTATACCGAAAGTTAAAATCTAAGACTGGACGATCACCCGCTCTTTATATCCGAAGTATCCGATTGCAAAAAGCAAGGGAGATGCTCCTTAATTCCAACCTGACCGTTGTGGAAATTGCATATGACACAGGCTTCAACACCCCTTCTTATTTCACCCGTACTTTTTCAAAAGAATTTGGCGTATTACCGAGCGAAATCCGCAAGTAAACAACTTTGAAATAAAAGCTATAATTAAAAACAATTGAAAAACGAGTAATTATTGGCATGTGATTATCACAATATTCATAAGATACTTTTATGCCCTTATGTTTTTTTTTAAAGATGGTAATATAGTTACAGTATTTGAACAAATAGTGAAAGGAGGCGGGGCAATAAACCGATATCTTTGTATTAATTAATTCGCATATATCCTTAAAAAATAAAATGTTTTTATTTAAAAAAAAGGCCCAATCATTTACTTCAATTTAAGATTCACCGAGAGTTTTTTACCATTCAATACTATCAAAAAAGGCTGGATTTTTTACGGTTCTAATGGACTATGCAAAGCAATTCGCATTGAAACAAACCACTCCTTCAATGCTTAAACTGCAAGACATTTGGAACCACAACAAATGATAACAATATTTTGATCAGGGCATAGCCAAATCAACGATATGCCTATGGTATAAATCGATTCTAAAAAGGAATGTTGTTCAGGTTCTGCAACGTGAAACAAATTAAATTCTTTGATTTTAATTAATTAGAAAATCTGCTGTATTTGCACTTTAAACAGGAAAATACAAAGATGAATTTCCTAATTCAATTGCTAAAAATGAAAACAAAACAAAAGACATGTTAAACAAAAACACTCAGGGGGCTATCCCCGCTGCCGTAGCCCGCAGCAATGACAATATCGGTGATCCCGACTTAAGGATAACAAATTTAGATCTTGCCAATTTAATCCGTTTAGGCAGTGGCTTTATGGTTGAGCTGAATGATGGCTCAACCATGAGAGACCTCACCTGTAGGGCTTTGAACGTAGGAGCATGCACTGCAACTTTTAATGTGTAGGTTAGGCCACCACCCGTATGGCCCAATACATATAAGATTAACAATTCAGGTTGTGGAGTATAAACATTTCATCAAACAAGTTACGCTTACAATTTCTTCGGAAGCAATTCCAATTTAATAATTACTCAACTGGAATGTACCTGCGTTTTCACCCAAACCTGAATCGGTTAGATTAATCAATATACAATAACACTGGTCTTGACTATTACTAAAACAATGACAGCACTGACAGTGCTGACACTAAATTTCATTTTAGTTTTTTGTCTTAGAAATCCTCAAGGTTCAAAAAAATCAATTATGATCAGAGCTGGCCCTATTCATTTTTAAAAACTATCAGGTTCTGTAACAAAATTATTAAGCAACAGACGTAAACAATCTACTTTCCAAATGGATATCGGTCAAAATGAACATCCTGAATCATTTTGACCCTCATCCAAAAAATTAAAAACCATATCAAAATGAAAAAAAAATATAAACCTGTACCAGTATTCAGAAACCATTCAACATTAGATTTTGCGGTTCAAGATACTGATGCCGATGTTTACACACTCAGGTGTACGAATAAATCAACTGCTCCCTGGGTATTTTATGTATATCAAAAAATGCCGTCACAGCCATCCGAAATTTTCTCACTTGCCTGGTTTGCCAGCCCCTATAGAATCGGCCCGAATGACCAAATAACTTTCTCCTGGTCAATCGACTATAGTTTTGTCTGGGGCAACTCCGGTATATTGCAACCAGGCGTCAATTACGACGCAAGTGGTTCTCAGCCTGCTTCAATACAAGGGACGAATCAAACTACATTTAGCACGGACGATGGTTTTCCTCACTTAAGCACCCCAACCACGGGAGGCCAGGCCGGAAGCCTGACGGTTAATCAAGCGGGCAATGTACCGAACAACGTGTTCGCAACAGGTATTGGGATGTCAGGTCAAGGGACTTTTGTTCAGCAAGCCCTGGCCAACACACAACAAGTATACACGCCGACTCCTGAGTATTGGATTGCTGCTGCAACACAAATGCAGATCGGTGTAGTGCTTGCCCAGACAGTTTCCCAGACGGCCAAGGTCACCTTCCCTCCATCAGTTTTCACTATGTATGCCACTTTGGACCAGAACAATACCTGGAGTATTTCACAGACACCAACTTAATACCAGTCACCATTCTATTTTGCAGGAGAGCTTCCGTCTTGGGTTCTCCGGAAAATAGATTTCAGCGAGAATCTTACAGGGTGGATTTTTCATAAATCCACCCTATGCTCAAACATCATGTTAATTCTCAATTTTGCAACAACCAACAATCAGGTATATTCATTGAACTGTACCAATAATTCAAGCTCCAACTGGGTATTTTTTACTTTCCAAAGAATGGACGGGCAGAATGCCCAGAACATCTTTTCGACGGCTTGGTTTGTCAGCCCATATAAGCTTACACCAAACAGTCATGTGAAATTTAAATGGTCAGAAAATTATTCGTTCTATTGGTACGGGCCTGGCAAACTGGTACCAGGTGCTGTTTTTCAAATGTGGGGGAGTGAGGCCGCCGCACTCGAAACAGCCAATGCGACTACTTTTGATTTTGAAGAAAACACGCCTGCATTTTCAAAGGCCACAGCCGGCTCAAACAACGAACAATTTATCATAGATATCGGTGCTGACGTTCCCAACCAAACCTTTTCCACCGGAATTGGCATGTCAAACCAGATGACCTTTGTCCAGCAATCATTAGTCAATACCACACAACAGTTCAACCCACAGCCGGAATATTGGATCGCTGCCGCGTCAGAGATGATGGCATCCCAGGTACTTGGCCAAAACAGCCTCAGCAATTCCAGCAGTTTCGATTTTCCGGCAAATGTATATGAACGCAATGCCGTTTTTAACAGTAATAACACCTGGACCATTACCTGAAACAAAGAGAGCCTGTAATTAAAATTTATGCTATTGATTCCGCCACGACGGCAATTGGACTTGAATGGTAAAAATGCGGAACCCGATATTCAAATTTCGATTTACCTCCTAAACACAAACCAAAACCAACAATCATGTTAATACGTAAATTCAAATCTATCATGAATGCACTCCTATCATCAAACACGACCGACAGCACAGAGGACCTCTTGTTTGCCATCCAGCAAAAAAACCTCGTTTATAATTACAACTTTTTATACTATTCCAATCAGGTAATCGGCAACCCTACAGTTTTTAACCACCCGGATGGATGGCTTTATTCAGATAACGGCAACGATGGGCAGATCGGCTTTGACAACCAATCGAATGCTTGCGTGATCAACAAGAGCAACGGTGATTCATTAATGACCTTCGGTCAAAATATCAGTGAGTTCCCACGATGGGAGGAACAGTTACAAGGTCAAAGAGTGAGTGCCACAGCGGTGATTTACAATCCCGGGATTCAATTTGAAGTTACTTTCTCTCTGTTTGATGGAGTAAATACCAGTAGCAAGAGCGTTGTTTTCAACAATAAAGAGACCAAAGAAATCAATCTTACGCAAGAAGTCAATGAAAATGCAACGAAGCTAAATGTTTCGCTTACCTGCACTACTTCTCAAGCCGTTATCAACATAAAAAAGGTGTTCGTAAACAAAGGGGCCATTGCCCTTGACACCCTGCCCTGCATGGTAGAAGGCATAATCGGTGAACGGAGGCAATACATGTCAACCGAAATTCCACCAGCCGAAGAACTTTCATTATGTACCAAAAGCCAGGAACTTTCCAATTCTCAAACCAGGCTCAGCTCCTTTCTCAACGGTAAATTCGGTACTGGTTCCAATAAGTTGTCCTTGCTACCTGATATGAGAGGTTACTTCAGCCGGGCATGGGACAATGGGGCATCCACTGACCCAGATGCCTCCAGTCGAACTCCCCTGGGAGATGGATCCGTAGACGGCGACCATACCGGTACAGTCCAAGAGGACCAATTTAAAAGCCATCAGCATGACCTAAACTTTAACACCAACGGGCAGATCACCGCCGGTACAGCCGCAACCATGACCATTATCAGTCTTGTTTCCGGTTCTCAAACCCAGGTAGAAGGCGGGGCAGAGTCCCGGGGCAAAAACATCTCAGAACTATATACAATGAAATGGGCCTGACCTCATTCTAAATGAAGGACTGTTGCAAATGGATGCCTGCATTGGAGTTTCTTCGACTGACCTTACCGATCAATTGGAGCGAATCCAATTGGGGTTCCAACAGCAGCAGGACCAGGTTCATTTTCAAAATTCATCACCACCTTGACAAGGCCTGGAACTTAGTATTTAGGGGCATCTATTCAATTTACCTCCCTTGTTTTATACTATTTCAACAATACAATTTCGGCAAATGGACTTACCTGATACCAAGATATCAAGGAGCAGTGAAATAGAGTAAAACAGGCTGATCAGGCCCTTTCAAGGAATTAAAATCCTAACATTATGACAAACGAGAAAAAACCCTCGCAAAGCCCTAAAAACACGCAACCAATAGAAGACCTCAGGACCTATTGGACGCCGGAGCGAATGAAGAAAGCCATTCCTTCTAAAAACGAAGCCATACAAACAAACAAAACGCAGGCAGCACAAAAAACCGAAAAAAGCACAAAGCAACAACATCGGTATTCCTTGCCCCAACTCCCCCGTCATTTATTGGGTACCAGTAATGATTTAGATTTTACCGCACAGCCGGTACAGCATCCAACTGTATTTCCGTACTCTACCGTTGGTAAGCTATTTTATACACAGGCGGGCCAAGATTATGCGGCCTCAGCCTCGGTTATTTACCAAAATACCATTTTAACCGCCGCCCATGTGCTTTTTAGTTACCGGCACCAGCAATGGTCTCAAAATATCCTGTTCGCCCCGGCCTACACCTACGGGAATACCCCCTTGGGCACATGGGGTGTTCTTTACAGCTTTACTTTGCCCGGTTACAATACAACGGGAAATGGGGGATTTGATGTTGGCATGGCCACCATGGCCCCGGCAAATATTTCGACAGTAACCGGGGCACTGGGCATTGCCTTCAATCAAGGTGCCGACGTGGCATGGCAGGCCGTTGGTTATCCTGCCATCCCAAACCCGCCCTACGACGGTGAGCGGATGTGGTCTCTCGTTGGTCCGCCAACAGGGTTCGATCCGGATGGAACAAATGCCGTCGGCATGGAAAGCAATTTCAATCGAGGTGCCAGTGGTGGCCCCTGGTTAACCGGAGGAGCAATCGCCAATGGTCTTAGCAGCTATGGCAAAGACAATACCCCAAACATCGAATTCTCCCCTTATTTTGATGATGCCGTTTGGGCAATGTATCTTGCTGTAAGAAGCTGATTTTACCGGAAGTTTAACTCATATAAAATCTTTTGGAGTTTGTTCGGCAGTGCCGCTGAACAAACTCCGAAGGATCTATTTCACGATTAGGCTACCTCTTGATCTCCCGTTCTCAGAAACAACTTCGTACAGGTAGGCTCCTTTTACCGTTTCGTTCAATACAAACCCAGCATCCCCGCTCAACTTTTTCTGTAAAACCAATTTTCCATCTGCATTGAACAAACGGAACAAATAGGGCTGCCGAGCATCCGTTTTGACCTGCAACATTTCATCCGCAGCAATCGGGTTCGGGAACACATTCCATGCACGGGGCAGGGCATTCACCACTACAGAACGTACCGCAGAATACACCTCTTTTCCATCCTGGTCGATTTGCCGAAGGCGATAAAAATTCTCCCCACGGAAAGGAGAAGCATCCCTCGACTGGTAACTTTTGACGCCCCCCACCCGCTGCACATTGATTTTGGTTAAATACTGAAAGTCAACCCCGTCCCTACTTTTTTCGATGATAAAATGATCGACACCGGGCGCCTGCTCGACTGTCCAGAACAGGCGGACAGATTGATCAGGTTGCAATGCTGCTTGAAATTCCAGCCACTCAACCGGGGTAGCTCCTTCCTGCATGATGACATATTGGCCAAAAAAATCAAGATCACTCGGATCTGCAAACGTAATCATCGAATTGGCCCCTGGTTCGAGAATATCCCCAAAGTCAATCGGTCCGAACCAATTATCTCCGTCAGCGAATGTTTCACGGCCATAGAGGCTGTAATCACTGGCAGCCGTCGAGCCTGGTTCTATATTTCCATACCCCTCAAAACGAATTGCAACAGGTGGGTCAAAAAATTCATTTTCACCATAATTATTAATGATCCAATACACCTCACTGTGCGGCGAAGCATTCGGCAGTTGGTCTGGTGAAAGATCGATGCGGGAAACGACGACCTCGCCATCAGGTAGGGTTTGTCCCGTTTCAAAATCAACGGTCACGCCAGTTTCGCCAAACTCAAAGTTTCCATCTGTGTCAACGGTCAATCGGTGGCTAATGCCTCCACCGAGCGGAGCCGTTGAAGTCGTTCGAGTAGCGGAATTGGTCATGGATAAATGTTTCACACTGATGCGGTCAAGCACTTGTCCGTCCATTTCATTAAACTGATAATAACTTACCAGGTTGGGGTGGTCGGCGGGTACCTTGGTCAGGTGCATCAGTTCCCTTACTTCCGCTGTTGTCAGGGCCTTGTCCCAAACGGTTACTTCATCGATCAGGCCGGTAAAGCGGCGCTGGTTGCTGTTGGGGTCCCAGCCGAGGAGCAGTGGCGTATCGAATGCTTCCGGTGCGTGGGGCACGTTGTTGGTCACCCCTACCCCGTTGGCATAAACCGTGGCGGCAGTGGGCGTTACGACCAGGGCTATGTGCGTCCATTGGTTTGGCAGAATGGTCGTTTCCGTATCCCACCACCATTGCCCACCATCCCAGTGGTAACTCAACTTCAAGCCAGTGTCGAAACCAATGCCGGTAACGGTTGTCCCGCCTCTGGCAAAAACAAAAACGGCCCGGTCTTTTTGTACCGGATCAGCTTTCACCCAACAAGTGATCGTCACTGTATTGGAGTTCAAATTTAAATTTCCCAACGCCGCCGCATGGCTTTCACCGTCCAGGCGGAGGGCATTGCCTGGCACATGATCGGCGTCGCAACCCGCGTGGACACTGACGGTCAATGATTTGGTAAAAACACCGTTCAGGGTCATCGTTGCGGTGTAATCACCAGAAGCGCCAAAAACCACTTTCGGGTTGCGTACGTTCGCTGCACTCACAAATTGCGGAGCGGGATCAAAGGACCAATCCCAGGTCGCTCCGTCGTGATCGACCATGCTGTAATCATCGAAATAAAAAGTGTCGCGGGCACAGTTGGCGACAAGTTTGTCCACGGTCGGTTGGACGATGGTCGTGGTGGGCGTTTCATAAAAATCCGATTGCCAGATGCCCCGCCCGTAAGTGGCCATCCGCACCTTCTGCTTTGCATAAAAAGGAACCAGTCGATTGACTGACGCCCTTGCGGGCAAACCTTCCGAACAGGGCAGCCAATCCGTTTCACTTTCACTTTTATAAAAAACGCCAAGGTTGGTGGCGAGGTAAACACCACCGTCCGTTCCTCCAATGTGGAGAATCTGTTCAATGTGGTGGCTGTTGAGGATCGGCGAGGAAATGTTCGTCCAGAAATTGCCGCCATCAATACTTTCAAACACCTTGTTGACATCGTTTCCTCCCCGGTTCCAGGCCAGCCACAAGTGGTTTTCATCAAGCGGGTCGAGGGTAATGAATGCACCGTTCACGGCACCGACGGGCGGATTGATTTGGGTAAAATTCTGCCCGCCATCAGTTGATTTAAACAGGCCGGAGGGATTCCGGTTTTGCACCACGTACAGTACATTCGGGTTACTGCGACTCACTTCTATGCCGGTAATGATTTGATCTACGGTTGTCCCAAAAGTAGCCAGCGTTTCCCAGGAAATACCACCGTCCAATGATTTTTCCAACCGGTTTTCATTGCCGATGTATAAATGGTTGTAGCAGCGCGGATCAGGTTCTATTTCTGAGCTGTTTTCATTATTGCCGGCATAGCCCTCGTTCGGATAAGTAGTGAAGCTAAAGCCAGAAGTCGGGCCGTTTACCGTCAGGGGCAGCACTTTGGGATTGATGTCGGAGTGCATCACCCGGCGCCCGCCCGCAGGATGTACGTACCCAGTCGTGGCTTCGGCCCCACCAAGGCGGATGAAGTCCCCGTCGGCATAGGTTCCGTAAATGGTGGCCGAGTTGCCGTTGTGATAGCGGCCGCCCGTCATTACATCTTCGTTCCAGCCGCCGTCGAAACCCCAGAAGTCGGAGCCGGCAATGCCCGCCGCTTTCGATTGGTGGCTGCTAAAATCAGCCAAGTATTTATTCAGCCCGCCATCGGAACTGACCCACACATTTTCACCGACAATATCAATATCCTGAATATCAGGATGTTGCCAGCCAGGGCCGCCGCCATAACCGCCCCATCGATCAAAAGTAGCGCCGCCATCTTCCGATTTGAACATATTCAAAAAGCCAACGAGGAATTTGTCCGGATCGGTATCGGAAGCATCAAGTGCAAGGTTGTAAAAGCCCTGGTTGTATTCAGAACCGCTGTTTGGGTAGCGGTGGTTATCGTTGAACCAAAAAGTGACCAGGCAAGTGTGATTGCCCGCATAAGGGCCGCCGGGGCCGCCATTGGCGTTGGCATTGGGCAGCGTCCACGATTCGCCTGCATCATCGCTGCGGTAGACACCAAGGAAATTATTGTCGTTGACGCCGTCATTGTACTGACCTATCAGTACTGCGTACAAGCGGTTGGGGTCAGCATCAGTAACGGCAAGGCGAGCCCCGTTGTCGGCATTGTCATCAACGGAATTGGCCGCAGGGTCAATCCAGCCATTTGCTTTTTTCTCCCACGTTTCACCCTGGTCGGTTGATTTGAAAAACTCACAGATACGGGAACCGGGATTGGTTTTCAGTAAAAAAACGGTGTTGGGGTCGTCCGTTTTGATTTCCATGTCCCAGCATCTTTCCACAAAATCCTGTGTCCAGATCTCACCGCCATCAGTAGATCGGTGAAGCCCCCTTTCGCTCGCCACCATCACAATATTTGGGTCGGCAGTGTTGATGGAAATATCATTGACCCGCATGTTGTTGAAGTTGAGCGAAAGCTCCCAGGTATCGCCGCCGTCGGTGGTTTTATAGACATTGTGGCGTTCGCCAAAAAAGGCAATGTCCGGACTGGTTGGATGCACTTTTACCGCCCGGATGCCACCCACATTTAGCTCATGGGAAACGGGAGTCCAGTTTTCTGCCCCGTCGATGCTTTTAAAAACCAGCCCATTTTCCGTTCCGGCGTACAGCACATTCGGGTCGGACAACGACTGGTCGAGGCTGTAGATGTTTACTTGCCAGGACACTTCGAAATTTTCGCCTTCGGCAAACGTCCGAAACGGGCCGAGGGGTTCCCAATCGACAGCGCGGCTGCCCGATGCTTCTTTGGTTTTCAGCCAGTTACGGAAATCACCCGCCTCTTGTTCCGGCGTTGGAGGCACCCAAAACCCATCGGCTGAAACATGGCTGCCAATGGCCCGGCGCCAGTGCTTATAGAACTGGGTATGATACGTCCGGCCAATAGGGTTTTCTTTTCGCCATTGTTGATAGCCCCTGTCAACGTCATTTACATTCGGGTTTTCGGAATACATTTCCTGTGCCCAAGCAGGGGCGGAAGCAATGGACTCTTTCGAGGGGCGGGGACGTTCTGTTTGTGCATTGATGTTTCCCAACAACGCAAGGAAAAAAAGCAGGAGGCAACAATTGGATGCTCGTTGTATTGGCATGGATAACGGATGATTAAAAGGTATTTAAGAATGATGCAAAGATGGCATTTTATTAAAATTCTCAAGAACAAGCCCTGGCTTTCCATTCAATTTAAAGTACAGATTTTCCACTCTGTCGGATGCTTCAATGGATTTATCGATAAAATCCAAATTAGTTTTAATTTTTGACAAAATGTAAAGTATTTTTGTCATAAAGTAAATAATTCTTTCCTTAACAAACTACTCTTAGCCATGTCTACCAATTCATTTTTAGATCGTGAAAGAAGAAGCGTCGATCAAATCAAGCGCTTTCAGTTGCCGCACTCATTTAAGCGGATCGGACTCATCGTTTCCGTACTTGCCTTAATCGTGCTGTTTGCAAGTTCAGCACTTTTTGAATCAGCTTTTTATAAAGAAATGATCAAGTATGTACTATTATTCGGCATGCTTATCATCGTGCTGGCCAAAGAGCAAATAGAAGACGAGCGCATTGCCCAGCTCCGGTTGCAGGCATTCCGTTTTGCTTTTGTATTTGGCGTAATCATGACTTTGATGCAGCCGTTTGCCCATTTATTTGTGGATTTATTTGCCCCGGACGGAGAACCGGTCTTCGCAGAAAAGAGCAACTTCAAAGTACTTTGGTACTTGTTGGCCATGCAGATTTTTTATTTCGAATATTTGAAAAAGCTGTACCGATGAAAAACCGCCTGAAAGTAGAGCGCGCCATTCTCGACATCACCCAGGACGAACTGGCCCGGCGAATCGGCGTTTCCCGCCAGACGATCAATTCGATTGAAAAAAACCGGTACGTGCCATCGACTGTGTTGGCGCTGAAATTATCGGCTGTGTTCGGTAAGCCGGTGAATGAGTTTTTTATGCTGGAGGAGGGGGATTGAGGATTTGACAATCCAATGATAATCAAGGGCCTGCCTTTTATCACCTTTGCAGTTAATTGATTGGCGAACTAAAAACCAGGTCCGCTTTTCTGTTTTCACCCAACTCATAACTTAACAAATCCTTCTCCTAAAAATGAAGAAAAGTATTTTTAACCTTTTAATGATCACCTTTGTCGCTGGCAGTTTCCTGTTGACCAGCTGTGGTGATGATGACTCTGACCCGATCACGACCAGGGTTTTCGGTACGATCACCTTCGAAAATGTGGAAGTCTGGGAAACCTGGCAAGACAGCGGCGAAGTGCAGGTGACCATTTTTCCTGAATTCAGCCTGAATCCACCCGCTGGTTGGGGGGAAGTGCCCGACGGTGCATTCGGCCCCGGAACGCTTGGTTTCACAACCCCTCTCGGTGCCCCTTACAACAGCCAGAACCCCGTGGTACTTACCTACGAGCCCGGCAAAACATCTTATGACTACGTGATTGAACTGGAGCCAGGCACCTATTCCGGACTCAGTGTCGGCATGAACCATTTCTTTGTTTCCGATCCCAATCAGCAAACGGCTACGCTCGGCGTTCACTGGGGCAATGAAAATGAAGTCAGCCACGGTATCGTGATCAAAGTCGATGTCGGTGGAGGCAACATCATCACGCCTTTCAATTACCCGGCACCTTCCGACATTGTAATTGAAGACGGCCAGGAATTGGAAATCAATTTTGTCGCTGATTTTCAATTCGTAGAAGAGTGGTATTAATGGTTTTAATGGTTAATTGTATTGACACATAAACTTGCACCCGATTGTGGTCTGACATAGCGCCGCAGTCGGCCTACTGGCCGTTCGGCGCAGAGTGGGGCCTGAGGGGGCAGGTGCATTAAATTTTATTTTGTTTTTGAAAAAAATCACCATCCTCATTGGGTTTTGCGCCGTCAGCTTTGCCCTGTGTGCTCAGCAAACTGGGCGCATCGCTGGCATAGTGCGAGACGCTGCAACCGGAGAGCGATTGCCTTTTGTGAATATCCTCTGGAATGATTCGGAAGGCATGGCCACTGATGAGCATGGTGATTTTACCATCAATGATTTGCCTGCCGGCAAATATTCACTGACGGCCTCTTTCCTCGGTTATCAGGACAAGGTATTACAGAACATTACGGTGGGTGCTGATGACAAAACAACCGTTGCTTTTGAACTGGAACCGAACTCCATTTTAACAGAAGCCGCCATTGTAACTGCCACCCGCAAATCACAAGCGGTAAAAATGGCCCCGGCCAGTGTGGAAGTCATCACGGCTGCTCAACTCAAAGAGAAAAATATCACCACATTCGATCAGGCATTTGATGAAACACCAGGTGTGGTCGTGACCCGTTCAAGCAACGCAAATGTTCAGGCCTTTTCGATCCGGGGTGCCTCGGAAGTAGCGGGCGGAGGCATCGGCAACCGGGTATTATTGCTCATCGACGGACGGCCGGCCATCAGCCCGGAGTCGGCAGGTGCATTGTGGAACCTTGTACCGCTCAATTCGCTCGAACGGATTGAGGTGGTAAAAGGAGCTTACTCCTCTTTATATGGTTCGTCGGCCATGGGCGGAGTCGTAAATGTGATTACCCGTAAACCGACGGAAGAGCCACAGTACAGGGTCCATATGAATTATGGTTTTTTCGGAGATGCACCGGCCAGTACGGGCTTTCAACAGTTCCGCGACTTCCATACCATCGAGGGCAGCTACAGCCGTACCATCAACCGCTTTTCGTTTCTTTTGGACGGAGGCTGGAAACACAATGACGGCCACCGTGAAAAATCAGGTTTTGATCTGTACAATTTTTACGGAAAAGGAAACTGGAAACTGAACGGCAACCGCAACCTGCAGATCACCCTCAACACCAATCGGATCAAAAACGATACGCCGGCTACCTGGCTCAGCTTTCGGGAATCTTACAGCGTGGCCGATCACCGCAAAGACGATTACCAGGATCGGCGGGAATACAATGCCGACTTTTATTACTACGCCCTTCCAAGTTCCGACCTGAAATACTCCACTCGCCTGTACTACTATCGCAATGAGTCCCGATATACCTTCAACGATGATCCTGGTAACGACAGCACCAATGTCAACTTTGGCAAACAATCCCTGCCTGCCTCGTCCGTCGAATCGCAACGATTGGGCAACATTTCGCAGGTAGAATGGTACTTCGGTGACCAACATGTTCTCGTGGCAGGCACGGACATCACGATAGACCACGTCATCGGCCTGCCTGATACCGTATTGTACGGTGAACACGAAGCCCTGAACCTCGGTGCTTACGTGCAGGACGAATGGACCATCCACCCAAAACTCACGGCCACCATTGGAGCCCGGGTGGACCACTACCGCATTTTAGGGGAGTTTGAGGAAACGAATTTCAGTCCTAAACTGGCCTTTCTTTATTTACCAAAAAAAGACCTCTCCGTACGGTTTTTGCTGGCACAGGCCTTCCGCAACCCTGCCATGGCAGAACGCTACATTAAATTTACGCAAGGAGGTGGGCTGCGATTCCTGCCAAATCCGAATTTGAGATCCGAACGACTCATTGCCTCCTTGGAATTGGGCAGCAAGTGGAACCTGACCCAGCAGACATCTATCGACGTCGCTTTATTTTATAATAAATACAACAACCTGATTTCTTTCATCCAATTGTCACAGCCCAATGAAGCACTGTTGTACAAAGTGGTCAACCTACAGGAAGCCGTCATGCAGGGCTTTGAAATTTCCCTTCAACAAAGGCTCGATAAATGGGGACGGTTCAACCTTGGCTACACCTACCTGGATGCAAAGGATATTTCCGATAACCGCTTCAATGACGAACTCGCCTATAAAGTACGGCATACCTTCAGCGCCGGCGCCACTGCTTCCTTCAGCAATTTCACTTTTAATGCCAATTGCCGCTACCGCAGCCGCATCGAGGAAGTCTTCCTTTACCCTGGCAGCGAGCCGGACGAAGCACTCATCATCAACGCCAAACTGATGTGGCGTCCTATCGAAAACGGCCAATTTTACCTGGCCATCGACAACCTTTCCGATACGCAGTATGAGGAACTGGAGCGGTACCGGATGCCGGGGCGGAGCTTTACGTCAGGGGTCGTTTGGGATTTTTGACCTGCACCGCCGGGGTCCCTCCGACGATACTATCGAAGCAATTCCCCCAACGTCCTCACCTTCTTCCTTTCCAACTGTCCCAATAATTTCAAAAACAACAGTGCCGTAATGAAAACATCCCCAGCCGCCGTGTGCCGCTCGCCCATTTCGATATCATATTTTTTGCAAAGGTTGTCGAGCGAGTAGTTTTTGCGCCGGACCTGTTTCATTTTAAACGGGTCTTCGATGCGGCGGGCGAGGGTGCTGGTGTCGAGGGTTTTATTTTTCAGGGGGCCACCCATTTCACGTTGCATACTTTCATTTAAAATGGCGATATCAAAACCGATGTGGTGGCCGACTATGATGGCGTCTTTGACCAACTCCAGGAGCTGTTGCAGCATAGCTTTTTCACTGATGCCGCCAGCGGATTGGTGAGGTAAAATACCGTGTACGGCAATGCTTTCTCCCGGTTGATACTCCGGTTGTTCAACGTAACATTCCAACCGGTTTTTTACGGAAAAATCGGTGCCCCTTACTTCAATGGCAGCCACGGAAAGGATGTGGTCTTTTTTTGGATCGAGGCCGGTGGTCTCCGTATCGAGAACGATGAAGCGGGTTTCGCAGATGGGCTTTTTTAGGTTTATCTTTTTTGTAAAATAAGCCAGGTATGCCTCGTACGCGGGGGCATAAACCTTAGATTTATTTTTATTAAAAAAAGAAAGAATCCGCATCAATGGTTTTTGTAATTTTTCCCCTTCTAAACGCTGTTTCCTTCTCTGTTTAAACGCTGTGTCACAAAGGATTACATCGAGTTTAAACAGCGTGGCAAAACAGCGTTTAGAAGGAGGTTTTTGTTTTTTAATTCATGAAGTTGTTTGAAATACATTTTAAATTAAATTCAATCGAAAACGAATCTTCAACAAATCCTGCAGCTCGCCAATTGGCCGGAAGCTGTTGCGCAAATTCAGGCGGCCCATTTTACTCAAATCAGAGGGTTTGAAATAGCGGCCGCTGTTGTTGTTTTTCAAGCCCTGCAACGCGCGGTAGCGGACGAGGATTTCATAGGCGTCGGCGGCCTGTTCGAACAGCTCCCGGTTGTTGGGTTCCTTTTCTGCCAAATAATCGAACCGCTGAAAGGTATTGTTGATGCCTGGCTGTTTGGCCTCCAAAATGAGAACGCGGGCGGCGTCAGCGAGGGGCATCATCGCCCGGCCTTTGATATCAAATTCGTTTTTATGTTCCCCGCTCTTTTCGACGACAAAATTTCGGAAAAAAGTCAGTGGAGGTGGCTGCTTCAGGGCGTCTTTGGCGAGCATGGCGAGAAAAATCGAATAGTCCTCAAAGCTCTCGAAGATGTGCTGCGACAGCGCATCGGCCAATGCTTTTTCTCCATAAACGGGCCGGTAATCGAAGAAAATATTGCAGAGCATAATGTTCATTTCGGTCGGCTCGTAGATCCAATTGGAAAACTGTTTTTTCCAACCGCTCAGGGGCATGCACCATTTTGGGTTGCTGGCCATCATGTCGCCGGGGCAATAGTCGAACCCGCAGACATTGAGCATGTCAACAATTTTTTTGGCCAGGGCCAAAAAGTAATGTTTGGTGGATTCGGCTTCGTTCTCAGGCACGTCTTCGTACACCAGCGCGTTGTCTTGATCGGTGCGCAGGAGCTGCTCTTCCCGCCCCTCGCTGCCCAGCGACAACCAGAGCCATTTGGCGTCGGGTGCGGTTCCTTTTTCTTTAAGCATGGCCGTTTCGCAAAGCTGTATGGCACGGCTGATCAGGGCATCGTTGACCTCCGACATGATATTGCAGATGAACTGGATGGACACTTCCTGGAGCAAATATTTGTGCAACAATACCTCTGCCTTGGCGCGGACGGCTTTCAGTTCTTCGCCGTTTTTGCAGCGGCGAATTTCACGGATAAAAATTGCCGGGTTGTTGCCCTGGATGACCAAAAGATCGTGTTCGGAAATGATGCCGACCACCTTTGAACCGACGGTACCGTCCTCGGTCAGGCACAGGTGATGAATGCCGTGTTTCATCATAGAAATCTGTACGTCTGCTACCGTCAGTTGAGGGTGGATGGTCACGACCGGGCTGCTCATGATCTCGGATACTTTTGCCTGGAGCCCAAAATCGCCCGTAACCACATTGTTTCTCAGGTCACGGTCGGTGAGGATGCCGATCGGGTAAAAAGATTCATTGACAACGATGATGGATCCGACGCGTTTTTGCTTCATGGTTTGAGCGGCGGCCTGTACAGTGGTTTCAGCCAGGCAGGTCACCGGGACTTTGCTGTGCTCCATCGACTGGATTTCCACTAATTTGGATGACCCGTCCAGCAGTTGTTCTTGTTCCAGGAAGACCCTGCTTTTATCCTTTTCCAGATCGGGGTTGCGTTCACCGGAGGCAAAACTTTTGGCGAAATACCAGCCCATTTTTGGGTAGCGTTGCAAGAAAGGAGTGATGCCGTCGATTTTCAGGGCATACATCAGCGTCTCTTCTTCCGCACGGGCGGTGAGCCCGTAAATTGTTCCGGCCAGCAAGGGGCGTACCCCGAAGACATCACCCTCGTCGCATTCTTCGACCAATGCAGACTGGTCGGCATTTTCCTTTAAAAGATGTACGGCCCCATCAACTACAATGTAGATAAAGGGCTCTACAGGATCGCCCTGTTGGAAGATGACGGCTTTAGGCTGGACATATCTGACGATTACATTTTCGGCGAGTTCCAAGAGTTCCTCTTTGGATAATAAGGAAAAGGGAGGATACTCTCTCAGGAAACGATAGATGCGCGTTGGTATGATGTTATTCATAGATGACGGGACTGAATCAAAAAGGTCAGACGAATTTAGAAGTTGCCTGACTATTTTCAAAATAGATTCAGCTGTCCTTTGCCCAATCGCTCTGATTTGATGTAGCTGAATCTAGAAGTCTGGAAGAACAAGGTCTGCCTGCTAAATTCTATCCCAAGATGAATTCGAGATAAAATTTAGCAAACAGGTACTTCCGATACAGTCCAAGATGAGATCAAATACGAATATCCAACTGGTTGAAAAATCGGAGCAACCGTCGGATGGTTTCCGTCAAGTCTCCTGTGCCATGTTTTCCTTCGATTGATTTGCGAATAAAAGTGAAATGTGCTTTTTCACTGTCGAGATTTCGGATGGAGCCTCCTTTTTTCCAAGCTTTACGGTAGTACTCTTCAATTTCATCAGCTATTTCATCAAGTTTGTCCGGATCGTCTTTGACGAAAAATAACTGGCAGGTCAGGTAATTGACCAATTTGATGCAATCCCAAAAATTAACGTCCTTTTGATTTTTGAGATTATCCTTATTTTCTGGCGTATGGTATTCGATTTTCGCCTTAACATAATCCCGGTGATCTTCCCCTATCGTTTTCTTGATATCGCTTGCCCGAGTTGAGATTGCTTTTTGAGAAGGGCCATTACTTTTATTCTCTTTATTTCTTTTAGCCTTATTCTCATAATAACATCTAAGTATTTCCTCAATCACGATCCAGTTGGTCAATTGATAGTGCCCTTCCCTGCCAATATCTTTTTCTTTTCGATATCCTTCTTGATAGTTGTCTGCTCCATCTTGCAGGTAACCCATCTGATCTTTTTCCTTATTATCGGACCAGTGTACGATGTTTTTGTAAAAGCTACCGATGACGCCCAGCACATCGCTGGTCTCATACATTTTTTTCAAATCATTAAAGGATTCCAGCACCTGGTCCTTTTCTTTTCCCAAGTCTTTCAGTAGGAGTTCCAGGTCATCGATCCTGTCCTTATAGTCTCCGGAATTGCTTTTGCTTTTGAGACTTTTGAGTTCTTTGACCAAATTGTCGTGTTTTACTGGCAGGCAGTTGCTCCTGATATTGGTATAGGTCTTGAAGCTGTTCATGGAATAGTTGGTTCCGGGTTTGGCCATCAACTGCTCGAATTTTTCGATTCCGGTCTTATATTCTCCCATGGTGTAGTAAGCATCTACTTCCATTTCAAGTACCCTGTCGGTTTTCAATTTCTGGTCGGCATCCTGAATGGCCTGACTGATTTCACGCAGCCATTTCATCAGAGAGTCATAATTTCCTTTACTGGAAAACTTGGCACTGTTGAGCAAGACCTCCAGCTCTATCAATATTTCTTTCTCAAGCGTATATTTCTTTTCCTTGTCAGTTGAGTTACTGTTATTTTCCAAGGTGTAGTGGGGATCACCGTAACATTGGTACGCGCCCCAGGTATTGTTTCGATCGCCAAACCTTTTATAGCAGTCTTTCCTGGCTTTGAGCACGGCTTCGCCAAATTTAAACCCACCAAACATGTAGTCATAAAATCTATTGGCAAAGTACCTGGCTGCATTATCATCAACCACCCATCCGGCTACAATAATGGCCTTCACGCCATTTTTTATGAACTGGGTGCCAATATTCGCTGCGAGCTTATACTTTTCACGGAAATATTGCTCGTCGTCTGCGTCTACTTTCCCCAGGTGGCAGCAGTTGATAAATACCAGTTCAGGCGTTTTGATCTGTTGAATCTCAGCAGCGGTCAACACCAGATCTTTGGACAGGAGGATGCCGGTTTGTCTGAGCTTGCCATAGTTCACTACACCGTGACAGGCTACATGAAGAATTTGATATTCCGTATTGAATAGTTTCCGTAAAACATCCCCGGAGTTTTTTCTGATGACCGAAACCGGATTATATCTTTTCTTCTCCAACAATGAAACAATTTCGTTTGCCTCTCTTTTGGCGGCCTGCAACTGCGGGATTTTACAATTGGGGCCAAGTATGGGGTCACCGATGACCAATGATGTTTCCTTGGCCGTCGACTGCCTGGTCCGGATTTCGTCGCTGGAGGCCAGTTGGCGGATCATGCCTGCGTTGATACAGAGAGGGCTTTCGTCCTTTCCTCCCAAGTTGAGCATTTCCAAAGGATATTGGGCGGTTTTTTCATCCAATACCCAGATGATGTTTTGCTGGTTCCGGAAAGCCGTTTTAAAATCATTGGGAATGAACAGCTCGAACACCGCTTTCAGGCTGTCCTTGTCACTGATCAATTTACTTTGATCGTAGCTCAGCAGGTGGTCAATAATCAAGGGATTGGTGAACTGGTTTCTGACCTCAACCTTGGCGCCATTTGTTGTTGCCGAAAATTTCACATATTCCTTGTGCAGGTATTCATTTTCAATTTTGACCGTTTCCTCTTGAACGAGAGCCGAGATGCGTTGCCACCAACCACTTTCATGGTCGTATGGAAACGGGGAATAAAAGCGGTTGCCGTCAACTTTCTGCAAGCCTCCTTTCAACTCAATGGTCATCCGCTCTTGCAGGTCTCTCTTCATTTTGTTCAGTATAAAGTAGGCATTGTTGGCCTTCGCCGTATACAATTCAATGAATTCGACCTCGTCGATGAGGGGATAGTTTTTATCGATACTCTTTGCACTCTGATTGGCCCTGGTAACCCCTTCCAGAATATAATTCATGGAGTTGGCCAACGAAAGATTCCCATAGTCACTGCCGACCAGGAGCGAAGAGACCTGGATGTTTTCCTTTGAGCTGTCAGGCTTACCTGGTTCATGTCTCAGGATGTATTCCACACATGCTTTTTCAACCGAGTTTCGAAGTTGGGAGGCAGTCAAATTTTCGGCCGTTCCCATTCCGACGACAATCGCTCCAACATCGTTCTTTGCGGTTGGAAGAATGACCAGGTTAGTTCCAATGGCACCTGGATATTGCCCGAGGTTTCTTCTTTCCAGGAGCTGGTTATCGAGCAGGTAGTTGAGTACACTTCCCGCCCCGATGATGAAGTCGTCCTTAAAATGGCCGATGATGACCGGATATTTGGCAAATTTTAAATCCCCGTTTTTGAAGGTGACTTTGAGGGGGCTTGGTTGGCTGGAGGTCTTTCTCTCGTATTTTGGTTCAACGCTAAATTGTAACAACTGCCGCAACTGGGTTTCTCTGTCATTGCTGAAGACGTAATTATCGGGCAGTTCAAAAGTGTCCTCGGAAGAGCGGTAAGAAGAAGGGTGATCGGGCAACTGGTCGGTTCTTCCTTTGCTCAACAGCTCTAAAATACCTGGAAAATGATCATCGTCATTGGCGAGTTCGCCATGTGTGGTTTCCATGTAGTAAACCCGGTTGGTGTCAACCAACTCTTTTGGGATTCCGGCTTTCCAGGTGACGCTGCCATCCCCTTGTCCCGTTCCCATGAACACCACCCTCGAGTTCCAGAACTGGAGGTTATTCTGTTTTACGAGGTTAAGGAGTTCTTTCCCACCTTTATCAGGGAACTCGATGCCACTCCATTTCTTGATAAACAGGCTGTGTGGCGTTTCTTTAGCTTTACCGGCGATGTAATATACTTTACTAAGGTCAAAATCAGTGTTGAGTATTTTTTCCTTGTACCGGGCAAATTTTTTCAAAATCGTTTCATTGGGCATCTGCCAACTATTGTCTCTCCTGACCTTTAAAAGTGCTTCCCACAATTCTTTTTCTTCAAAATGATGGCCTTGCAAAGGCATCAACTCCCACAGTCCGGGAAATTTGACAAAGCTGCGTAACAGATCTTTCCTGCTGTTTTTCTGATCGGCAAGTGCCAACAATTTTATCGTGGAGCTTTTACCAAGCAGGGTTTGGGCCATCAAGTACGAACCGTACCAGGGCGTCCCTAACAGCAGGCACCGAAAATCCACTTGTTCATTCAATTGCTCCCAGGTGGCCTTGTGTGACAACATCAATTGACGAACCACCAACCCACCCATGGAATGGGCAACAATATGGATCGGGATTTTTACGGGCTGCCCTTTTATTTCGGACAATTTCTTTTCTTTTTCCAAAATATCATTGACCTGGTCTTTCAAAGCATCGCTGGCCTTTTTGACCGATTGGCGCCAATCATACGGTAGTACGACCACCTGGTATTTGTTTGTCTTCAGATATTCGCCCAGTTTTTGGTAACTGGTTCTGATGATCGACTCGGCCCTGATATCCTCGACCAGGGAGAAGATTCGCTCAAGCCCTCCTTTAATAAGTTGGTCATAGTCTAACCAAATTTCTTCATAGCCCTGTTTAGGTCCATTGGCGGTATTGTTTTTCGTGGTCGGTTGTTTGACTTTATGGTCAAGGTTAGACCCCATAATACCCGGAATGAGGATCACCACTGGGTCATCATTTTCAATTAGTTTGGAACTATATCTGCCCCTGGCGAAAGAAATGCCGCGGTTGGCGGCGTAGTCATCTTTTTTCACCACTTTGAACCCCACCGGTTTTTTTCCTTTTTCCGTGTTCAGTGCTGTCCAAATGCTGTTTCTGACGCCTTCGTTTTTGAAATAGGACAAGTGCTGGATTTTGCCATCGGAGAAAAAGCTGTAATAGATATCATTACTCCGCCGGAAGCCTTGGTACATCGAATTTGTATCCACCACAAAATCATTGTCCGTCCGGAAGAAAAATTTAGTGGCGAAATAGAGCAGGGCCCGCCCAACATTGCTTGAATTTCCTGCATGCGCAGATATGATGCACAGTTCTCCTGCATAACTGTGATTGTCCCGGTATTGGTTCAACACCTGCAAAACAGGCGAACCTGGGATCATCGCTTCTATTCCCGGAAGGTGTTCGGGGTTGCCCCTTTGCCCGACAAATGCGATAATAAACTCTTTTAAGAACCTGTAGACTGGACTGGACTCGAATCCGCCAATCAGACCGACTGCATTGAGCAAAAGGTTTAGGAACCTGTCTGCCCTTTCTGAAATAAGCGTGGTACCATTGGCCGGGCAGGAAATTCGGACGTATTTGCTGACCTTTATTTGTTTTTCCTCCGCCTGTTCATTTAATCCTTTCAGCGCGATCAACTCATTTTCTCTGCCTGCATTTCGGAGAATATTGAAATCAATGGTTCGGTAAGGATACTTGTTTAAATGACATCGGCTGAGATACTCTCCCACCAACCCACCGCGTGAAGAAGTGACGAGGTGTACCTCGATTCCTTTGGGTAGCAGCTCCATCAAGGTGAGCGCATTTTTGATCGGACTGACACTCCAGGTCCAGTGGTCAAACGCGAGGATGTTTTTCTTATAGCTTTCGACTATCCGTTTCCAGGACTTGGTATCATACAAATGGCCAAACGACCCCTTGGTGGTCGAAGTGGTACCATGCACGAACAACAGGACGGGTTTTGTCAGGTCCAGTTCCTCTTTTTTCTCCTCAAAAGCGGTAAACTTGAAATCGCTTCCTACCAAGAACAGCCCCTCTTTGTCCACCAGGTTCTCGTCCAGTTTTTTGGCCAATAGCCTAGCCCCCTCTTCACTTAAGATATCTATGGCCTTATCCTTGACCCATCCACTTATCTTATCCTTGACGGACTTCAAAGGGTTGAAAATCTTGATTTTCTTCAGGTCAAAATCCTCCCATATACCACGGTCCGTGCCATCAACAGAAATATTAATATTCGATGAAATGGTCAGTACGCCGTCCTGCACCGCATCGCGGTTCTTGCTGGTCAGTAAAAACTCCAGTTCCTCATTGTTGGCCAGCCAAACAGTCCCGTCTTTCAAGATCAGTTCGGTTACACATCCTTCTTCCAGTGTGGCGGTTTCAATGGTGCTACCCTCACTTCGGTCGGAAAAAATTTCATATTCGGCGACCATCTCGAACTCATTATGCTCTTCACCAATTTGTTGTACTTCCTGATTGTTTTTCTTACCAATGATCTTTACTTCCATGTTTTAGGTTTTTTGAATGATTATGAAGTTGTGCTTATGATGTAAGGTTGGCATCCTCTTACGGTTGCATAGTAACCGATGGAGAAGCCAGGTTGTCTTAATTTTTAATCTTGCACTAGTACCCACTTATTATTCTTTGATCCGGTTTTTACTTGCAAAGGGTTAACGGATGACAGGACGTCGAGAATTGGTTGCAATTTAGTATTAAATTTTAAAAAATAATCATCTGTGGCATTTTTTTAGAGTAGCCCTCCATTAGCCCCAACCAGGGAGATTTTACCATAGGTTATAAAAATTGGCAAATAGCGGCCAAAGTCAACTTTGTTCCATATATTTGTTTTATAAAAATAAATATATAGATAATTATTTATGAAAACCCATTTTGACCTCTCGTTCCTGGAAGATTCGACCGAAACATTGCGGGCCATCGCCCATCCTGCCCGCCTGGCCATGATCGACCTGTTGCACAAAAATGGCAAAATGACGGTCACCCAGATATACGAACACCTCAACATAGAACAGGCAGTCGCTTCTCATCATCTTCGGATTCTCAAGAACAAACATGTTGTCAAAGTAGAAAGGGAAGGCAAAAACTCAAACTACCAGTTAAACAAAGAAGATTTTTATGAAATAGTCACCATCCTCGAACGGGTCATCTGATTCCTGAACCCCGTTTTCCTGATCACCAATTTGGTCCACACTACCCTCTCCGCCATCCTTCAATTCAAGAATTAAGTTTTTTTATCCCTCTGAAAAAGGAAATGATTTTTGGTCAAAACCACCTTTTCAAAAACTTATTTCGGTTAATTTCAAAAAAAATTACACAAATACTTCTAAATATATAGATGTCTATATATATTGCAGCGTCATTTTTATCCAACTGTCAAGAATCGCTTTTTAAAATCAATTAAAATCATTGTTATGAAAGTCAAATTTACACTGACTATAATTGCCGTATGTGCAATTTTCTTGGCAGCTTCGACCAACGCATTTACCCAGGAAATTGAGAAACCCGCAATAGACCATTCCTACAAACCGCTCACGTTGAAACTGAGCGAAGATGGCAAAAAATATGTCCGCTTTATTCTGTGGCACCAAATGTGGGTCACCTCCAACAACCTCGAGGCAGATGACTCGAAACTACAATTGACGCCCAGTATCCGCCGCTCTCGTTTTTTAGCCTTCTCGCAAATTTCACCGAGGTTTTTGATTTTGACCCATTTTGGTTTGAACAGTCTGACGCCCGGCAATGCAACGACATTGGGGAACAATGGCGACAGCCCCCAACTGTTCCTCCACGGTGCATGGGGTGAATTGAAACTTCATGACGGCATCTATCTAGGCTCCGGCCTCCACTACTGGAAAGGACTGACCCGCCTGGCCAACCAGAGCACGCTCAATTTCATGACGCTTGACCAGTCAAGGCCTTTCGTGGCCTGGCATTCTCTGGGCGTCACCGATCAGTTTGCCCGGCACCTGGGGATCTACGCAAAAGGACAGTTCGGAAAATTTGATTACCGCATCGCCTGGAACTCCCCCAACCGCAGTACGCTGGGCAATGGGGCCAACTTCGGAACAAAGGGCAGCAACCTCACCTACGATGGCGTAAGTCAGGCAGATGAAGATGGCGATCCGGTAGGCAACAGTCTTTTCGAAGGATACTTCCGCTACAATTTCTGGGACACGGAATCGACCAAATTACCTTATCAGGTAGGCACCTATCTGGGTAAGAAAAAAGTCTTTGGAGTAGGGGCTGGATTTTTCTCGCATCCAAATGGCATGTATAATTCTGAAACCGGTGATCACAGCAATGTAAATCACGTGGCCGTAGATGCATTCCTCGACATGCCGGTCGGGCAAGGCAATGCGATCAATGCATATGCTTCCTTCATCAATTTTGATTATGGCGAAAACTATGTCAGCCGCTGGGGAGGCACCGGCACCTCTCTGTATGGCCAGCTTGGCTACTACATCGGGGCGGCCAAACTGATGCCTTACATCGCTTTTCAAAATGGTGATTATAACGGTCTTGATGACAATATTTCGGCCCTCGATATCGGTGCCAATTATTTTATCAACGGCCACCACTGCAAGGTTACATTGGAATATCACCGCATCAATGGAGATATCCGGGAAGCGGCCATTGCAACGTCCGATGATGCGCTTTCACAAATTAGACTACAACTTCATATTTTCTTATAAAAGCGAGGAGACAGGAGTCAGGTATCAGGAGTCAGGCGTCCGTTTTGAACAGGTTGCCGCTTCCTGAATCCTGGCCCCTGTCACCTGACACCTTAAAACATTATGTCTGGTAAAAATCTACAAGAATACTGGAAAAAGAACCTGCGCTATTTGTCCATCCTGCTGATCGTGTGGTTCTTGGTTTCCTATGGCTGCGGCATCCTCTTCGCCGATGCCCTCAACTCGATCCAGGTCGGAGGCTTCAAGCTCGGATTCTGGTTTGCCCAACAAGGTGCTATCTATGTTTTCGTAGCCCTTATCTTCATCTACGTCGTCTGGATGAACAAGCTCGACAAAGAGTACGACGTGAACGAGGAGTAAGAAATTGTTAATTGTTTGATTGTTAATTGTTTTCACAATTGTCGGAAATAATTCAATAATCAAGCAAATCAACAACCAATCAATCAACAATTAACAATCATCAATCAATTCAATCATGGATGTTCAAGTATGGACCCTGATCATCGTAGGGATCACATTCGCACTATATATCGGCGTGGCCATTTGGTCGCGTGCAGGTTCAACCTCAGAATTTTATGTCGCCGGAGGTGGCGTTCCGCCACTCATCAACGGAATGGCGACGGCTGCCGACTGGATGTCAGCCGCTTCCTTTATTTCAATGGCCGGTCTGATTTCCTTTATGGGTTATCAGGGGGCGCAGTACCTGATGGGCTGGACGGGCGGCTACGTTTTGCTGGCCTTGTTACTGGCCCCTTATCTGCGGAAATTTGGCAAGTTCACCGTGCCTGATTTTATCGGCGAACGCTACTACTCCCAAACCGCCCGGATGGTAGCGGTGGTATGCGCCTTGTTTGTTTCATTCACTTACGTCGTCGGACAAATGAAAGGGGTCGGTGTGGCCTTCTCCCGTTTTTTGGAAGTACCGTTTGAATGGGGCGTCATCATCGGCGTCGGTATTGTATTTTTCTACGCCGTACTTGGTGGGATGAAAGGCATCACCTACACGCAGGTGGCTCAGTACTGTGTCTTGATTTTTGCGTACATGGTACCTGCTATTTTTATCTCTATTGAAATGGTCGGCAACCCGATCCCACAGCTTGGGCTTGGAGGTACCATGGCCGATGGCACGGCCCTGCTTGCCAAACTGGACCTGCTGTCCACTGATCTTGGGTTTAAAGAATACACCACCTCCCACAAAGGTAAAGTCGACCTGTTCTTTGTAACGGCTGCCCTGATGCTGGGAACAGCTGGATTGCCGCACGTGATCGTTCGGTTTTTTACCGTGCCTAAAGTGTCAGATGCCCGTAAATCGGCCGGTTATGCGCTGGTGTTCATTGCCTTGTTGTACACGACCGCTCCTGCAATTGCAGCTTTTGCCCGTACCAATTTGGTCAATACCGTCAACGACCAGCCATATGCGGAGATGCCAGCCTGGTTCGGCAATTGGGAGAAAACTGGTCTGTTGAAATTTGAAGACAAAAACGCCGATGGCAAAATCCAATACTACAACGATAAAAACGCTGAATACGTAGCGGCCGTGGCCAATGGGAAAGGCTGGAAAGGCAACGAATTGGTCGTTGACCGGGACATCATGGTGCTGGCCAATCCGGAAATCGCAAAGCTGCCGGCCTGGGTGATCGCATTGGTGGTTGCCGGTGGTTTGGCTGCTGCGTTGTCGACTGCCGCTGGACTGCTATTGGTTATTTCCACTTCCATTTCACATGATTTATTGAAAAAATGGTTGAAACCCGATATTTCAGAGAAAAACGAACTGCGTGCCGCACGTGTCGCAATCGCGGTCGCAGTCGTCATAGCGGGATACTTCGGCATTAATCCCCCTGGGTTCGTGGCACAGGTGGTCGCCTGGGCTTTCGGCCTGGCAGCTGCCTCGTTTTTCCCAGCCATCCTGCTGGGTATTTTCAGCAAACGGATGAACATGCAGGGAGCAGTGGCAGGCATGATCACGGGACTGGTTTTCACCGGCGCCTACATCTGGTACTTCAAATACGGCGGTGGTACTCCTGACCAGTACTGGTTCGACATCAGCCCGGAAGGTATCGGTACACTGGGCATGATTTTCAACTTCATCGTCTCTCTTGTCGTCTCCAACATGACGCCACCTCCCCCTAAAGAAGTACAGGACATCGTGGACAACATCCGGGTCCCGAGAGGTGCGGGCCAAGCAACGGGGCATTGAGGGGATGGGTTATGAGTTATGGGTTATGATTAACCACTCATAACCCATAACTCATAACTAAAAATCTAACAATCAACTGATTATGAAATTTCAAATAGGTAAAAAGGCATCAGATGTATTTGTCATTCTCTATATTTTAGGCACACTCTGGTTGCGGTTCGAACTGGAGAGCCAATTGAACGGACACGTGCTGGCGTCCGTAGGCATCGGGGCTTTTGCCTTGCTGTTTCTCTGGGCACTGCACAAAAGCAAATACATCAACCCATCTTGGTTTGGTTTACTTAAACAAAAGTGAGAGAGGTGAGAGGGGTGATTGGGGTGAGAATTTGCGATATTTTCTCCATTTCATACTAATTATTTCTCACGCTCTCACCCCTCTCGCATCTCTCACACCTATCACAATCTCTCACGATCTCTCAAAAAATTAAGTTGGATAATATGACATTGATGTGGCCGGGCACTTGTTGTGCGGCCGCTGTTTTTTTGTCAAAATATTCTTCATCAAAAAACTTCTTACCTTGCCATTCGAACTGCATTTTACAATTGTTTGGGACGACCGTAAATGTTAAAGAGCTTCGACAGAAATGTCATTTTTTGAAAAAATGACATTTCTACGCTCCGCATTGAGAAACACTGCCAAAGAATAACTTCCATTATGTCAAAATCACACAGTCATCATCCGAATGATCAACATGCCAGGTTGGCAGGTATTTTCTTTTTGGCTTTGTTGGTTTTCAATTTTCCACTATTGGGTATTTTTGGGAAAGGGCAGCAACTATTAGGCATACCAATTCTTTACATCTACATTTTTGCGGTTTGGCTGGGCATCATTTTTCTTCTTTTCATTAATGTGAGAAAGCAAAAAAACAGATGAGCCCATTCGTCATCATACTCTGTGCAGTTGGCTACATGTGTTTGCTTTTTTGGGTGGCCTGGTATACCGAGCGGTCGGCCGGCAAGGGTCGGAACTTTGTCAACAATCCCTATATCTATTCACTTTCACTGGCAGTTTATTGTACGGCCTGGACTTTCTTTGGGAGTGTTGGCAAGGCGGTCGAATCAGGAATAGATTTTTTACCGATCTACCTGGGGCCAACGATCATGGCACCGATGCTGTGGTTTGTTTTGCGGAAAATGATCCTGATCAGCAAATCGCAGCGCATCACCTCCATTGCCGACTTCATTTCTTCGCGATATGGAAAAAGCACTTATCTGGGTGCACTCGCCACCCTTCTGGCACTTTTGGCCATTCTGCCCTATATCTCTATTCAGCTGAAGGGGGCGGCCGTGGGGTATGAAATTCTCCGGCAATCTTCCGGGGCTATGGTTGGAGACCACGTTATACAAAACATACCGTTTTATCTTGATTCAGCCTTTTACATCGCCATTGCGCTGGCCGTTTTCACCATTCTATTTGGCACCCGTCACCTCGATCCAAATGAGCGCCATGAAGGATTGGTCGCAGCGGTCGCATTTGAATCATTGTTGAAGTTGATCGCCTTTTTGGCCGCTGGAGTCTTCGTTACCTTTTTTCTTTTTGACGGTTTTGGTGATTTGTTCCGGCAGGCCAGCCAACACGTGTCAACGCAAAATATGTTCTCGTTGGAAAACAACGGCACGAACGGGACCGACTGGTTTTGGATGATCCTCATTTCCATGATGGCGGTGATTTTATTGCCGCGCCAGTTTCACTTGGCGGTGGTTGAAAACACCGATTCAAACTTTGTCAGGCAGGCATCGTGGGTGTTCCCGCTATACCTTTTGCTCATCAATATTTTTGTCATCCCGATCGCCATCGGCGGACTGTTGTTGTTAAATGAATCGGCCAGCCCCGATTTTTATGTGCTCGACCTGCCCATTACTTCGGGCAATTATTTACTCACTTTGTTGGTGGCCATAGGTGGTTTTTCGGCCGCTACCAGCATGGTGATTGTGGCCGTGATTGCGCTCAGCATCATGATTTCCAACAACCTGGTTGTACCGACATTGCTGCGTTCCAATACCATCACCGGTGATTTTGCGGACGACTTACAACCGCGGCTGATCGGTATACGTCGAGTCAGTATCATCGTTGTATTTTTTCTGGCCTATGGTTATTTCAAATTTGTGAGTTCCCAGTTTACCATAGTTTCCATCGGGTTGATTTCATTCGTAGGTATTTCTCAATTTGCCCCTGCGGTACTTGGTGGCATGTTCTGGAAAAGGGCTACCAGGAAAGGAGCAATTTACGGGCTGACGGCTGGCCTACTGATTTGGACCTATTGCCTGCCGCTTACGACACTTGCCGATGCGGGAGTCATTTCATCCAGTTTTTACGAACATGGCCTGTTGGGAATTGAGCTGTTAAAACCACATAGCCTGTTTGGGATGAAGGGCATGAGCCCCATCTCGCACGGGGCCTTTTGGAGCCTGACGGTCAACATCGCCTTGTTTGTAATTGTCTCCCTTAACAACACCCCTTCTACCATTGAAATCACACAGGCAGACCTGTTCGTCGATATTTATAAATACGAAACTGCCGGGAGCCGGCTTGGCGTAAACAGGCGGGCCGCACAGCTCTCTGACATCAAAGACCTGCTATTCCGGTTTCTTGGAGATGAACGGGCAAAGGAGGTCTTGCAGCAGTACCAAAGTCAGCACCAGGTCAATATTTCCCAAATAGAAACTGCCAACGAAGACCTGATCACCCTTGTGGAAACTGCACTCGCAGGGGCCATTGGGTCCGCCTCATCAAAAGTGCTGTTGCACACAGTGGTTAAAGAAGACCCGATCAGCATTGAAGAGATTTTTGAAATTCTGGACCAGACACAGGAAATTCTTTTGTACAGCAAAAAACTGGAGCAGAAGTCCAATGAGCTTGAACTCACCACCCAGCAGCTCCGTCAGGCCAACAAACAGCTAAAGGAGCTGGATCAATTGAAGGCCGATTTCATTACGACCATTACCCACGAACTGCGCACCCCCATTACCTCTATTAAAGCATTGGCAAAAATCCTTGCAGACAATCATGACATTCCCCTCCCACAAAAGAGTGAGTACCTCGGCATCATTGTCAGTGAAAGTGAACGGATCTCTCGATTGGTCAACCAGGTTTTGGAGATGGAAAAAGCCCAGCGTACCAGTGTCCAAAAAGATTTTATCAACCTGGATTTCAACGTCCTGGTCAACAAGGCCTACCAAAACCTGCGGCCGCTCATGAGCAGTAGCAACATTGAACACCAGATCGAGCGGCCTCCTTTTGCGATTCTGGTCAAAGGTGTACCGGATCAGCTCACCCAGGTTGTGGTCAACCTGCTCTCCAATGCCATTAAGTTTTGTGATGCCGAAAAAGGAACGATCCGTGTTTCATTGTTTGTGCCCGGCAACGAGGCCGTGCTAAAAGTAAGCGACAACGGGATTGGCATTTCCCACAAAGACAAGGTCAAGATCTTTGAAAAATTCATGCAGGTCAATACCGCCACAAAGGGCAAACCACAGGGCACCGGGCTCGGCCTCGCCATTTCACGGAGAATCATTGAACAGCATGGAGGGCGTATTGAAGTGGAAAGTGCGATCAATCAGGGGGCTACGTTTATTGTCTACCTGCCGATTATTGAAATTCACACCAAAGAGGTCAAGAAGTACAAAGGGTTCTAACTGATCAATAAATTAAATCGTTTTTAAGATAAGGAAAGAAAGATAACAACAGATGACGGCCCAGGTGGCCGAGGGGCTATTCCCTCCTACCCTTTCCGCAGTTCTGTTTTCGTGAACAGTTTTGAGGACCTAAAGCCTCAACCGGCTGGAACAGTTAAAAATACCTCCGTTTTTCATCAGCACACCCTGGATATCCCGTTGGAGATTATTTGATTGATTTACTCCCAATCTATTTCTGCGAAATTCTTTTTTCATAAAAAATACCCTATTTTTCGCAATTCATAAAAAGTGTTTCAGGATATATAAATCAATGAGCAACTAAGCGATTAATGATGAACGAATTCAGCAACAAAAAACTCCTTTTGGTAGATGATGAACCCAACATCCTGGTTCCGATCGAGTTTCTGATGAAACAACAGGGCTTTGTTGTGGAGAAGGCCTTTAACGGACAGGAAGCTTTGGATAAAATGAAAAACTATACACCGGACATTGTCATCCTGGATGTGATGATGCCGAAAATGAACGGGTTTGAAGTGGCCAAACACATCCGGGCCAATGAAAAATTTACGGCGACCCAAATCATCTTCCTGACCGCAAAAGGCACTACGCAGGACAAGGATACCGGATATTCCGCAGGCGGCGAGGTGTACCTGACCAAGCCCTTCGACAACGATGAATTGGTCAGCATCGTTACCGAAATGGCTGCTTATGGCTGATGATCTATATTTTTACATATAAAAATCTATATATTTAGATACTTGTGGTATTTTTTCTTATCTTTATGCTGACAATAATGTCGGGGAAAAATGATTCTTGTCATCTTTTCCCGATCTGAGTGGTGATACATTTATCCCGGTTTTTACTGAAAATATTGCCAGCCCACTGGTTCGCAATCCATTAACTCCACTTACTGCATCCATCTCAACTTTAGTCAAAAACAATCAACTTTTGAATAACTAAAATCATCAATACATGACACTTCAAATAAAATCACTTGCCGAGTACAAAGAAGCCTATCAACGTAGCGTCGACCATCCCGAAGCATTCTGGGAAGAGCAGGCCAATACTTTTACCTGGCGGAAGAAATGGGACAAAACCCTCGAGTGGGACTTCAAAAGCCCCGATGTTAAATGGTTTGTCGGCGGCAAGCTCAATATCACCGAAAACTGCCTGGACCGGCACCTTGAAACGAGAGGTGACCAAACGGCGATCCTTTGGGAACCCAACGATCCTGCTCAGGAAGCCAGGGCTTATTCCTATAAAGAATTGCACGCTGAAGTTTGCCGGGCTGCGAATGCATTAAAAGCCAAAGGCATCCAAAAAGGCGACCGTGTCTGCTTTTATATGCCGATGGTGCCGGAGCTGGCTATCGGAGTGCTGGCCTGTGCCCGTATTGGTGCAATCCACTCTGTAGTGTTTGCCGGTTTTTCTGCATCGGCACTGGCGGACCGGATCAACGATGCCACTTGTAAAATGGTCATCTGCTCGGACTACAACCACCGGGGCGCTAAAAATATACCTGTCAAAAAAGTAGTGGACGATGCGCTGGCCATGGGCTGTCCAAGCATCGAAACGGTACTGGTGCATAAAAACACCGGCGCAGACATTGCCTGGAACGACGACCTGGACGTGTGGTGGCACGAAGCGCTCGATGGCCAGAGTACCAGTTGTCCGGCGGAAGAAATGGACAGTGAAGACATGTTGTTTATTCTTTATACATCGGGGTCTACCGGCAAACCCAAGGGGGTCGTCCATACCTGCGGCGGCTACATGGTCTATACTTGTTTTTCCTTTAGAAATGTTTTCCAATACCAGGACGGCGATGTCTATTGGTGTACCGCCGATATTGGCTGGATCACCGGGCATAGTTACATTGTGTACGGTCCATTGTTGGCCGGCGCCACAACGATGATGTTTGAAGGAGTCCCCACCTACCCTGATGCCGGCCGCTTCTGGGAAGTTTGCGACAAGCACAAGGTCAATCAATTTTATACCGCTCCGACCGCCATCCGCGCACTCATGGCAAAAGGCGATGAATATGTCGACAAATACGATCTCAGCACCTTAAAAGTCATCGGCTCGGTAGGCGAACCCATCAATGAAGAAGCCTGGAACTGGTATAATGAAAAAGTGGGAAAAGGGAATGCCCCCATCGTCGACACCTGGTGGCAAACGGAAACGGGCGGTATCCTGATCACGCCGCTGCCCGGCATTACGGACACAAAGCCTTGCTATGCTTCTTATCCAATGCCCGGTGTACAACTCCTGCTGGTCGACGCCGATGGCAATGAAGTACAAGGCAACGGTGTGGAAGGCCTGTTGTGTGTGAAATTCCCGTGGCCATCTATACTTCGCACCACATACGGCGACCATGAACGTTGCCGGCAGGTCTACTTTTCTGTATTTGAAGATCTCTATTTCACAGGGGATGGTGCCCGCCGTGATGAAGATGGCCGTTATCGCATCATTGGCCGGGTGGACGACGTAATCAATGTCTCCGGTCATCGCATGGGAACCGCGGAAGTAGAGAACGCCATTAATGAACATGACAATGTGGTCGAATCAGCCGTGGTGGGCTATCCGCACGAAATCAAAGGTCAGGGAATTTATGCCTACATCATCCCACAAGATGAAGTGACCGACGAGGAAGCCTTTATCAAAGAGGTGAGAGCGGTAGTTACCAGAGAAATCGGCCCAATTGCGAAGCCCGACCAAATCCAGGTGGTTTCCGGTTTGCCAAAAACGCGCTCCGGAAAAATCATGCGGCGCATTTTACGGAAAGTCGCCTCTGGCGATGTCTCCAACCTGGGAGATGTCTCTACTTTGCTGAACCCGGAAATTGTGGAAGAAATCAAAGCTGGAGCGAAGGTAGAACTGAAAGTATAACAAAGAGTCTACGCTCAGGAGGTAATTAATAATTACCTCCTGAGTTTCAGTTTTAGAGATACTCCCTTTCTCTTTTTTGATAGATTGTATCTGTACTGATTGATAAACATGGGGACAGCCCTGTTTATGTATGGCGGTCGCCCGAGTCGCTGCTCCGCAGCACTGGGCGGAAGAGGGGTTTAAGGGGGCAGTTGTTTTGAAATTCCAATGGAAATTTCAAGATACGCCTCTCCCCGAACATCCCTTCTGATGAGCCGCCACCGGCAGCGAATAATGTCAAATAACTTTTGTTTTAAATCATAAATTGAACCTCTCACATAAACTTTGCTGAGCAACAACTTAGTAATGATCTCTCTTGAAAGGTCTGTCTAAACAAGAAGTTTTGCTCACGCAAAATCAGTTTTTCAAAAAATGAAATATCAATCCACCCATGCCTCCAGCCTCCAGGACAAAGAAACTTTTTGGAAAAAACAAAGTGAGGAGTTAGCCTGGATCGAGTCGCCAAAAACTATTTTATCAAAAAACGAAAACGGCTTTTATCGCTGGTTTGAAGGAGGCCAACTCAACACTTGCCACCTGGCGGTGGATTACCATGTCGAAAATGGCCGGGGCGGACAGACCGCACTCATTTACGACTCTCCGGTAACTGGCAAAAAAGCAACGTATACTTTTAGTGAACTCCAAACTGAAGTTTCAAAAGTGGCCGGTATGCTGGTCGGACTGGGCGTTGAAAAAGGGGACCGGGTCATCATTTACATGCCAATGGTTCCACAAGTCGTTTTTGCAATGCTGGCCTGTGCCCGTATTGGTGCCGTCCATTCGGTCGTCTTTGGTGGATTTGCCCCACATGAGCTGGCCATCCGCATTGATGATGCAACACCCAAAGTAATCCTTGCAGCCAGTTGTGGCATTGAAATCAAAAAGATCATTCCGTACAAACCCATCCTCGATGCAGCCATCGAAGAAGCGACCCACCAGCCGAAAGCAGTAGTGGTTTATCAAAGGGAAACTTTAAAAGCAGAACTGCAGCCAGGCAGGGACCATGACTGGGAGGATCTGTTAAAATCTGCAAAACCAGTCGGCTGTACACCAGTCAACGCAACTGATCCGCTTTATATCCTTTATACCTCGGGAACGACCGGCCGTCCAAAAGGGATCGTACGCGACAATGGAGGTCATGCAGTAGCCCTTAAATGGAGCATGGAAAACATCTACGGCGTTCAACCCGGAGATGTGTACTGGGCAGCTTCAGATGTCGGTTGGGTGGTTGGACATAGTTACATTGTTTATGGGCCACTGATCCTTGGCTGTACCACCGTTCTTTTCGAAGGCAAGCCCATCAAAACACCTGATGCCGGAACGTTTTGGCGGATCATCGAAGAATATCAGGTAAAAGTGCTTTTCACTGCCCCCACAGCGATAAGGGCCATCAAAAAGGTAGATCCGGTTCCTGAACTGATCAAAAAATACAATACATCTTCCCTAAAGTATCTATTTCTTGCCGGGGAGCGAACGGATATTGCCACTTACGAATGGGCCACGAATGCCTTAGGAGTACCGGTAATCGACCATTGGTGGCAGACCGAATCCGGCTGGCCCATGCTGTCCAATTTTCCTGGGATCGAACTTTTCCCCATCAAGCCCGGATCAGCAGGAAAGCCAGTTCCGGGGTACGATTTGCAAGTGATCAACGAGGCAGGTCATCCACAGCCTCCCAATGAAGAAGGGATTGTCGTTCTGAAAATGCCCTTGCCGCCCGGTTGCTTGCCCACTTTGTGGCAGGATGATGAGCGTTTTAAAAAAGCCTTTCTTTCCCAGTTTGATGGCTACTTCTTCTCTGGCGACGGCGGTTACGTCGACGACGAAGGATATGTATTCATTACCGGAAGAATTGATGACATCATAAATGTTGCAGGCCACCGCCTTTCAACCGCAGAAATGGAGGAGGTCGTCGCATCCCATGCGGCCGTGGCCGAGTGTGCTGTAGTTGGTGTCGCAGATCAAATGAAAGGACACATCCCTGTTGGATTTGTGGTGGTGAAAACGGGGGTAGAGTTGTCAGAAGAATCACTTGAAAAGGAATTGATCCAAATGGTGAGAAAGACCATCGGCCCGGTGGCCAGTTTCAAAAAAGCAGTAGTCGCACAACGGCTTCCCAAAACCCGTTCAGGGAAAATTTTAAGAAAAATCATCAGGGCAATTGCCGATGGCAAAAAATTCAGTCCGCCCTCGACAATCGAAGACATGAGTGTCCTGGATGAATTAAAAATCTTGATGAAGGAAAAAGAGGTTGGTATAGCTTTCGTGGAATGAGCAAATGGAAAAATTCCACTTTAATTTTTTCAAAAAAAAATGAAGTCGGCATTCAGACGGCTTCATTTTTTTTGAGAAGTTGTTAGAAATTCTCTTTTAGTTTATCCATTGATCCCAAGTGGCTGGGCAACGATGTTGAATTTACAGGCCCCGCCGTCCTCTTCCTCACCAAAATATCTTTTGCGCTCCTCCAATTCCATATCCATCAAAAAAGAATCTGCCGGGTCACTGATATCTTCATTTAAATAGAGCTTGCTTAAAGTCACGTTGGTATTTTCATCCGTCACTTTGATGTCGATTGAAACCGATGGCGGAGCTGCATGAAACGGCCGCTTGAGTGTTTTGAAAAAATAGGCACCGTTTTCATCAGTAACGGTACAGGCCCACATTTGCTCATCGGGGTCATAAGGAGCAAAGGACGGCCCGTATTCCATTCCAAAAACACCCCATTGAGCTGCGTGCCATATCTCGACCAATGCTCCCGTTACCGGTATGCCTTCTGGGTTCAGCACGAAGCCTTTCACAATAATTTCCTCAAAGACGTCGAGTGTTTCCAGCACCTCCTTGTAGGTGGGAATGATTAGATTGTTATCAGAAAGGGGGAATTCAGAAAGGGGAAGGAATCCAGAACCGGGCAGGCCCTGAATCATTTTCACTAGGTTATTCATGAGTTAAACTTTAGAGGCTACAAAGGTCAAAGATATTAAAAATGTCTGGAACCTCCAATGGTCCCAGACGTTCAAAAAATGTGTATGAAACTTATATTTTTCGCAAAAACTTTCGGTCAAACCTTCCAATCAATTGAAACAGAGGACTTGATTTAAAAAGAATTGAACGATCGGAAATCTCTTCAAAAATGCTTCCAGCTTGCTGAGCAGGTGATCAAAAAAATGGCACGTTTCCTTTGCTTGGGGAATAGTCTTAAGCTATGTAAACAAAGCATTTGCCAAAATAAAAGTGTCATTTTTAGCGCTGCTTTTTTTTGACCACTTGCTTGATAATCGGAAGCAATAAAAGACATCAATTCTTCAACGAATTCTCTTAAAACCATTCCTCCGTTGAGGGACAAAAAGAAAATTCCTGCTGCTCAAATGAGAAGAAAATATAATATTATCAAAAGGAATATTAATGGGAACGCCCCTTACAAGGCAAGAAAAAGCAGGCAGGTAATTTGGGGCCATTCTCTTTATCCTGATCTTTTCAAACAGATGTCGAAAACCTATGGAAGGAACCACTAATCGCTGTGCTGCGAATTGCGTGCTCAACCACTTTAAATAAAGAAAAAGTTGGCATTTATTTGGAGTTTTGCGTGTTTGAATGATGCCTGCCGCCGGATTCTTTTTACCTCTCGAAAAAATTGAATTCCGGCCAAAGAAAGGGTGATAGTTGAGGGGTAATCTGTTTTCATTTAGAGGCTTTCATTTGGTCAACAGAGGCAATTTCTGGAGTAATTAGGAGTGGCTTTCAGAAGTGCTACAAAAGTGGTGCTTTAAATATTCTGATGCAATTTTATCTGATCAGAAAGCAAGCACAAATCTTACAGCCGGCAAGTGTATTTTAGCATAAATTTGACATGCCGGTCACTAAGTCACTGTTTTTCAATACTTTAAAAAAGCACAAGACACACTACTTTTTCACCAGAACCAATTCCTCAAGAGTGCCTGCCCGGTTCATATCCATCACAAGTGTATCCACGGCAGCCAGTGTAATCTGCACCATTTTTTCGGCTTGTCCATTGGCCGTGGTGTACAATTTGTTTTCTACCAAGCGGTAGGTTCCAGTTTCTTTCTGGGGGCCAAAAGCTGCCGTATAGGCGTCGTCTGCTTTGAATTCAAAAACTACTTCGGAAGCATCGCGCCCCGAAGGCTGGCCTTTTACTTTCCAGGAGGTACCTTGCCAACTACCGACGATGCGGTGGTTGGTGTTTTCACCAGAACATGCCAACAAAGAGATAAGACACACGACACAGAGAAAAAATATTTTATTCGTATTCATGGTGCTAAATTAAAAAAAGCCCTGAAAAAAGTATTTCCCAGGGCTTTTATGGCCTATTTGTATTTTTCAATGCTATTTCACCAGTGTAATATCTCCTCGGTACAACAGCACCTGCCCATCCAGAAATTCCACCTCTATTAAATAAAGGAAAACGGCCGGGTTCATTTCATCTCCCCTGAAGGTACCATCCCAGGCAGCCGTTCCGTCCGGGCTGGGGATCGGATCTTCCACATCGTGAACCAGGTCGCCCCAACGGTCATAGATCCGGACAAAGTTGATAGCGGTAACCCCAGGACCGGTATGGACTTGAAAATCATCATTGATGCCGTCACCATTCGGTGAAAAAATATTTGGAATGTAAACGTTCCTGTTTCGGTCCAGATCAACAAAGATAGAACCGGAGGCTGTGCAGCCATTGATATCGACCACAACCAGGGTATAAAGTTGGTCATCCGTGGGATTTACTACCGGGTTTTTACAATCGGCGCAGGAGAGCTGATCCGAGGGAGTCCAGATAAATGTATCGATGGGTACCGGAGGTATGATGACCGGGTCCAGTTCCGTCAATGAGTCCCCAAGTTCAATTTCGATTTCATCCGGAAAAAACGTCACTTGTAATTCCGGTGGTTGTGATACCGTAACGGTTGTATCCACAGAACAGCCCTCGACATCAAAGACCGTAATCAGGTATTCGTTGGCGGGAAGGCCGCCAATCACCTCTCCGACGAGCGCACCATCGGGAGGTGGAGGGAATGCATTTACCCTAAAGCGTTTAATTCCTGTACCGCCCCATGCTGAATCTACCGTTATGCTGGTCGTACCCCCAAAGCAGGGGATGTCCTGAACATCTCCCAAGATGAATTCAATGGGATCAGGTGCTTCGATGGTAAAACTCACGTCTGCTTCACAACCTTTTGGGTCAACCACGGTGACTGAATAGGTGCCTGCTGCTAAGTTTTCCGCCAAATTAGAATTCAGTGCGCCCACATTATTTTGCCAAATATAGGTTTCGTCCATCAAGGAAGTAATGTTTCCACCCTCTGCAATTACGCCCATCGTACCATCTTCATCCCCTACACAACTGACGGTAGGCGTTGTGGCAGATCCATCGACCATCAGCTCTAAAGGGGATGGCTCAGTGATTGACATTAAATGATTGAAGGCACAACCATTGGCATCAGTGATCTGCGCAGTATAAGTGTCCGGTGGCAACCCGGTCAGTACTGGGCCGACCGCCCCATTGCTCCAGGTAATATTGTAGGGCATCACTCCACCACTTGGGGTCAACATGATGGCTCCATCTGAAAATCCGAAGCAAGACACATTGGTCAGGGACTGTCCAGGCAAAATGGGTGGCGGAGAAGGAATGGCAACGGTAAATGTATCTACACAGTTTTGATCGGCTACTTGAACCAACTGGTCTCCCTGGCATAATAAAGAGGCAGTACTGATGTCCACGTTATCGTCCGTTTCGCCACTGCCGAGCCAGGTAAAATCAAATATCCCGGCCGAACCATCACTGTAATTTGCTGTCACTGTTGCACTTCCATCACAAGGTTGAACACCACTCGCACAACTTGCTGAATCAATGGCACTGAAATTAACCTCAATAAATGGCGGTTCTTCCAATGTGACGTTAACCACAAACGGAGGCTGACAATCATTGGCATCGGTTACAGAAATGGTATATTCACCCGCCGGTGCCCCGATAAAAGCAGCTCCGGTGACAGCTGGATCAGCTTCCCAGGTAAAATTATAGGGGCCAACTCCACCACCTCCGGAAATATTTACAATGATCTCTCCATCATCTCCCCCTACACAAGAAGGGCTTTGCAATTGAACGCTATCCAACACCAGCGGAGGAGGGGCGATCACCAAAGCTGTGTCCACGGCAGTACAGGCATTGCCATCCGTGATTGTCACGATGTATTCGCCCGCACCAAGGTTGATGATTGTTTCTATCTCTTCACCGTTTGACCAGGTGGTTTGGACGATGCTGCCTGGATCAGCCGGAACAACCGTCAGGGTACCGTCCATGTCATTGGGGCAATCAATCGTGTCGTCTTCCAATGCGAGGATAACCGGAGGATCTGGCGCAGTCACTTCTGCCTGTAAATTAGCTACACAGCCTTCCGAGTCGGTAACGGCCACGGTGTAAATACCCGCCGACAAATTGGATGCAATGGAATCCGTCAAGGGAGTATTGGGATCATTCCAATCATATTCATAAGGATATGCACCTCCGGAAACGGCTACGGTTATGCTTCCATCCATGCCCGGCTGGCAGGTTTCATTCGATACGCTGACCAGAGTCAGTTCCAGCGGTGCAGGTTGTATGATTTCAAATGTTGAGTCAACTTCACAGCCATCGGTATCTGTCATTACCACGGTGTAAGTACCGACACAGAGATTATTCAAATTAGAAAAGGTCTGGTCATTGTTTGCTGGCGGCGGGTTTGGGGTACCCGACCAGACAAAAGAATAAGGAATGGCGGGGGTACCACCGTCGGTTGTCCCCAGGGCAAAAATACTTCCGTCGCAACTGCCGTTACAGGAAACATTGTTGATCTCAGGTGTTATCGACAACACTTTTATGGCGGGCAAGTCTATGGTCTGTTCGAACGTACAGCCATTAGCATCGGTTACCAGCAATTCATACTCGCCTGATTCAGCCATCAAACTGGCCGAAGTGCCCATTACCGTGGATGCTCCCAGTTCAATGGAATAATTTCCACTCGCATCTGTCGTCCCGCCACTTACATCGACCGAAATAACTCCGTCGGCAATTCCCGTACAGGTAGCAGAGTCAATTGTTATTTGGACATCCAACGCGTCAAGCTGGAATAGAAAAGTCATGTTCTCCACAACGCAGCCCGTCGTATTATCGGTCACTGTCAGCGAGTAATTTCCGGTGGGAATATTATCGATCGTAGGAGTGTCTCCTCCGTTCGACCAATTAAAAGCATAGTTTGAAACATCATTCAACAAGACACTGTCCAAAACCAGGTTAGCAGTAATGCTCCCCGGATCACCAGCACACTGCCCCTCCTCTTCATCAAACAGAATATTCAACATTGGCGGTCCCAATATCTCAATCATTTCAATAGTGGTATTGGGCGTCGGAGAATCATCGGTTATGGTGATGATGTATTCACCTTCCGGTAAACCTGAAATCGACAAGGTGTCTCCTTGAACATTAATGGTACCAGGCCCAAGTACGGGGCCGCCCGTTGTCAAATTCTGCCAGGTAATGCTGTAGGGAGGGGTTCCTCCCGAAACAATGACTGAAAAACCACCGTCTGAATCACCGGCACAGGACACACTGTCCTGAAATGATGTCGCCTGCAAAGCTGAACTTGAAATACAGACCAGTCCAGAAATGCCATTGAAGCCTAATTCTTCATCATTGATATCAATAATTTCGATATCCGTTATCGGCCCCAGTTCCGAGAAAGCAATTTCCGAACATTCCCCATCCATTCCAATAGCTTCAAAGCAAACTTGAAAGACAACCGTACTGTCTGGCAACGTTGCCCCACCAACGTCCAACCAGGTTGCCCTGAGTGTATCATTGGCAATATTGAAATTGTTCATATTGAAATTGGGCAATAGCGGTGTAAAATCCTGAACAATTGTAAATTGAAGAACTGTTGGGTCGAAAGTGATGGCGTATTGAAAAGCCTGAATGTCCTGAAAACCGCTTCCAACCGTTACATCCAGACAAATGACTTCCCCATGTGGGATCACACCGCTTCCTATGCTTTGGGAAACATTGATACAACCAATCATATTGGCCATCATAGAAGCTCCGCAGCTCTTACCATCTTCAACCACAATATTGTACAAACCCGGCACTGGAACGTCGAACTCAATGGTTTCACCATGTCTGACCGGGCCGTTGGTCACGGTACCCTGCACAGAAGGATTGCCCTCCAGGCTAATGAACACATCATAATTACTGTCATCAAATTCAGACAAGCCACCTTCAACGACAACACTGCCGCTACAACCACTTGTGCCACTGTTGTTGTTCAGGTTTGAAAGTTCGATGGCATTCAAATAGACCACCGCAAATGCTTCGTCTTCATTTAAATGGACACAAGGCCCGGTGACTCCATTCACGTCGTTTTCGTAGCGTTTATCTGAAAAATGATCAATCGTGATGGGAGCAAACCATAGCAGCAGAGGGTCGCCATTGTTGTAGGTGGCTTGCAAAGACCCTGGATTGTTAAAGGTTTGGTCGCCGTTAAAGTCACCTGCGGCTGTCACAAAAAAACCATTGGTTGGTGCAGGAGGGCCAAGAAACAGGCAGTTGTCCATCAGGATTGCATCCAAATCTGGCCCGTCGACAGTCGGAGGACAATCGAGCAAAATGTAGGTAACCCCAGGTGTCGTTGTTGGATCAGGGTCACCGGTCAGATCTGCATCACCATTGTGGATGACTTCGAACCGGTCATCGAGACAAAGGAAGGAGGTGTCTTTGTTGATGGTGTTGCTCTGTCCAACAAAATTGGCTATTTCAAAAGTGCCAGCAAACTGGTCGTCGCAGGCCATCATTTTCTCCAGCCCGGTGGGTTGTGTTTTTGTCAGTGTAATATTCTGTGGTAGCTGGCCAAAAGCTGCCAGCGCCCCGAACATCAGGATAGTAAATGGGAATAATCGGTATAGCATTTTTATCTGGAAAAAGTAAAAAGTAAAAAGTAAACCCCAAGTCTCGGAGTGTCAGCTTTTTCTTTTTTACTCAAGTTTTGGACGAATATAAAACGGCAAAACTAACTAGAAATAGGGTGGCGGATAGGTGTTTTTACTCAAATAGTTTAGTGTGCGGCAAAGATAGTTTCGTTTTAGGTTTTTAAAAACCTTATAGGAGGTCGCCTTTTAACGGCGAAACGACAGGAGATGTTGCTTTTTGGAGTGACCAGCCTTTTTGACCGGGTGTAGCCAGCTCAAGGTTCCAACTAATCTTAATCAGGACGCCGGCAAAAGCCCAAAGAAAAAAACAAAAACCAATTTGTTTTTAGTAAAAACAAATAATTTCATTACCTTGCCTCCGATTATCCAACTTTCACCAAACTAAAATCATTACACTATGCCTATCAACTGGTTAGCGGTGCTCGTTGCCGCACTCGTCCCTACCCTCATCGGCTTCCTCTGGTACAGCGTCTTATTTGAAAAGGCGTGGATGAAAGCAGCCGGGATGACCGAGGAAAAAATAAAAGGAGGCAATATGCCGGTCATTTTCGGAGTGTCTTTTTTACTGAGTGTCATGTTGGCCATGTACATGAATGTATTGTCCATCCACCAGTTCAGTATCGACGGATTATTTGTTGTCAATGGCCAACCACCTGCGGCAGGAAGCGAATCAGCGCTTTTCCTGGAAGCCTTTCACACCAACTACGACCACCTGCACCGCACCTTTGCACATGGAGTTGTGCATGGAATATTTGCCGGCATTCTTTTCATCCTGCCCATCATGGGCACGGCTGCCCTTTTTGAACGCAAGGGGTGGAAATACATCCTCATCAATGTGGGCTATTGGCTCGTCACGGTAAGTATTATGGCCGGCATCGTCTGTGCCTGGCCGGCATAAAGGACGTCAAACTAAATGCAATTCAATCAGACACCAACAAAACTTTTGTTGGTTTTTCTTGTTTTTTTGCTTAGGAAAAACGAGGGGTACTCTTACGAAGTATCCCTTTTTTTGTACAAATTAAAAAACAACCATATTTATAAAATATGCGGATAGGAGCCTTGTTTTCATTGGCCGTTTTCATTGGTCTTTTTTTCTTTTTGGATTGGTCGGTCATCCAGAACATGTTGCCGATACTGGAGACCATTGATTTCAGTGAAATGGGCCAAAAACTATATTGGCTAATTAATATAGGCCTTCCGATGTTGATGTTCGGCAGCTTTGTGTTTATCGGAAGGAGCAGTTTTATAACGGCAACTTTGGGAAGTGTTTTCATTACTTTATTAATTACCAAAGTCGTTTTTCTGCTGGGTTTGCTTTTCGGCGAATTTATAGAACTGGTCACACATGGGTTTCAATATCTAATTTTTCAAAAGAGCAACGGCGACTTAACTGCCAACCCTGATTTATTCAAAAGTCAATTAGCTGCCTCTATTGCGGCAGTTCCTTTTTTCGCCTTTTTATTTGGCATCACAAAAGGGAAATACAATTATACACTGCACCAGCACGAGGTGTTTTTTCCCGACCTGCCCGAGGCATTCGACGGATTTACCATTACGCAAATTTCGGATGTCCATTCCGGAGGGTTTCACAACCGGCAGGAAGTCGCAAAGGGCATTCAACTGATCAATGACCAACAGTCCGATTTATTTGTTTTTACGGGAGATCTCGTCAATAACCAGGCAACCGAAATAGAACCCTGGATCGACCTGTTCAAAACCATAAAAGCCCCTTATGGCCAGTTTTCCATCCTCGGCAACCACGACTACGGTGACTATGTAGCGTGGCCGTCCACAGAAGCCAAAAACCAAAACATGCAACGGTTATTTTCCAATCACCAAAAAATCGGTTTTCGACTTTTATTGGATGAGCAGATCATTATTGAAAAAGACGGAGCCAAAATAGCACTGATGGGAGTCGAGAACTGGGGCATCGGTTTTGGCAAAAGAGGAAACCTAAACAAAGCCCTGAGCGGTCTCCCTCAAAACATGTTCAAAATATTGCTCTCCCACGACCCCAGTCACTGGGACCACGAGGTAAAAAACAATCAAAATAAAATACACCTCACTTTTTCCGGACATACACACGGCATGCAAATGGGCGTAGAACTCTTTGGCTGGAAGTGGAGCCCCTCTAAATTTCGCTATAAAAAATGGGCCGGACTCTATGAAGAAAACAACCGGTATTTATACGTCAACCGCGGATTTGGATTTTTGGGTTTTGCCGGCCGGGTCGGCATCTGGCCAGAAGTGACTAAAATAACCTTGCGTAAAAAGAAATAAGGATAACCGCAAATTGTCATGACGAATAACCTTATCTGTCAAACTGCTCTGCGGGCTTTCCAATTACATTTTTATCAATTTTTTCATTGCAATAAAATTATGATTATTGCGAACCTTCAGGAAATAAATTCCTTTCGCCAAATCAGATACGTCTATTTTTGAATTAATAAAATGCAATTCTTTTTTCACCATCCTGCCATTTAAATCCAATAAATCGAAAGACAAATTGCGAGACCCACCTCCTTGGTCGTCAATTATAATAAAATCATTGGCAGGATTTGGATAAAAATGAACAGGCGACAAATAGCTTTCCTGTGAGTTCACCGGATCACAGCTGATCGTGGTGGTCCCCGTATGTTCAATCGTGAAGTCCAAGCTGCCGTTAAAAGAATAAACCATCAGATACAATACATCTCCTGGTGTGGTATACACTGGTGCCAAAAAATTATCGTCCCCAGGGTTGCAGCCACCTAATTCCTCAAAGTCCAGCGATCCTTCCACCAAGCCAGTTGGCCCCAGACAAACTGAATCGACATTTGGGCCGGGCACGATGTTTTGCCCTGAAAAGCAGCAGCGGATAGTTTCCAGGTTGCTGCAGTCACCACTGGACGTCTTGAACACCGCAAAATCCATATCAGCTGCAAACACTTCCGGAGTAATCGTGAATTCAAACGTGCCAAAAGTTGTGAAGCGGTACTTAAACCACAAAACATCTTCTTCTAAATTTATGACATTTAAAATGTTGCCGCACAAATCGTCGAACACTTCCACATCATTGCCCATGGAAAGAAAAAGTTCAGCATTGATGGTTTCACCCGAACAGACTTCCCTGGCGGTAATACAGTCAAAAGAATCTTGGGCAGAAAGTAAAAAAGGGAGTAAGAACAAAGTGAGAGTAGACAGTATTTTCATCATTAAAAATTAATTTCTCGTCCACAATTATTGAGCAGTAATTTCAATAAAGCTGTGAAGCAAACATGAGTCGATGGATAATTATGAACAAGCATTTATTTTAGTGAAAGCGTAAAAAATATATTTTTGGTTTATAAAAACCCAAAAACATTGGCAAAGGTCAATAAAAGATTGTAAAGAATAAAATACCATCTTTTAAAAAGCTAACGTCCATGAAATTCCATATTGGGCAATGCCTCTCCATTTTTCAAGTACCGTTCGAACCACGAAAATACCTGTTCTTCCTTTTCGGCTGCATGTTCCCGAATACCATGGTCCCCTCCTTCAAAAATCATCAGACGGTAAGGGATTCTGTATTTTTCAAATTCGAGTGCAAGTTTTAATGAGTTTTCCGGTTTCACCCGCCAATCTGCATTTCCATGCAACAACAAAATGGGAACCTCTTTCGAAAATTGATCCGCCCAAAACAAAGCAGATCGGTTTTTTAATTCAACCTCTTTATTTTCCCAGTAACCGGGAATCAACTCTGCATAAACACCCGATTCCATTTCTGGCCGGTCAATAACTGTCAGGTCGGCCAAAGCCCCGCCCACTACAGCGGCTTTTATTTTTTTCGTTTTTTTCAATGCCAGATAAGTCATCATGCCGCCCCTGCTCCAACCGTACATTCCAATGCTGGCAGTATCCGCTTTTGGCAATTCATTTAATACATTTATTAAATTTAAAACATCATTTACATCTTCACCGCCGAATTCCTCCATGCCTTCACTTTTACCGCTTCCCCGATAGTTACAACCAATGACCACATATCCTTTCTCCGCCCATTTTCCGAAAAAATAGGCAGTCGAAAATTTCCATTTCCCTCGAAACAATTGCAATGCCCCAAAATCACGGTTGCCCCCCCGATTAAAAATAATGACCGGGTATTTCCCCTCTTTTTTAGGAGCCGCCATAAATGCTTCAATTTTCAGGTCATCACTGTAATACGTAATTTCGGATAATTCAACATGCTGGATATGGCTAAATTTATCGATTGGAATTTCCTTTTTTTCATCCTTAAATAATTGATGGTACTGTTGCCAATCAATTTTTTTATTTTCGACCAATAAAGCGGGCTGCGCTAAACAATTCGAGGTAAAAAAGAGCAACAAAAAACATAGCTTTATATTTTTCATAAAAAATATTTTAGTCTTATTAAATACTTTTGATTTTTCCACCGTCCACAGGAATACTTGCACCGGTAATATAAGATGCAGCAGGGCTCGCAATAAATGCGACTACCGCGCCTATTTCTTCCGGCGTGGCAAACCGTCCAAAAGGGATTTCCAGTAACATGCTGTTTACTGATTCTTCTGGTGTATAACCATATAATTTTTGCCGGGACAATAAAATTTCATCCACTCGCTCTGTCTTCGTAGTACCCGGTAAAACATTATTAACGGTAATACCTGTTGAAGCCAGTTCCATTGACAATGTTTTGGCCCAACTGGCCATGGCCCCTCTGGTTACATTGGAGACAGCAAGCCCTTTGATCGGTTGCCTTACCGAGGTAGAAACAATGTTGACAATCCGCCCATATTGATCGGCAACCATCCCCGACTTCAACCATTTTACCATATTATGTGCAGTCAAAATATGATTGTTAAATGCCTCTAAAAATTGCTCTGCCGTTGCATTTTGTAAATTCCCCCCCTTTGGACCGCCAGTATTATTGATTAAAATATGGATATTTTTCCGGGCAATTATTTTATCAATTTTTTCTTTTAACACGGTTGGCCCTTCTGATAAATCAGCAGTAATAAATCCATGTTGTTGCCCTTGGGAAGTATCCAATTTATTTAATACTTTTTTTAACCGTTCTTTATTTCTTGCCAATAAAAAGACATTAGCGCCCAGGAGTGCCAATTCAATGGCAGAAGCTTCGCCAAGCCCGCGGGAGCCTCCGCAGACCAGGGCATTTTTATTTTTTAAATTTAAATCCATATTTAAAATAGAATAAGTTGGATGTTAGGAGGTGCCTGAAAAACTTAACAGTTGCTAAATTATTTTTTTAGCATAAATTTTAATTTCCCCTCCGAAAACATTATATCCTTCCGCAATATGTTTCCATCCATTTTTTTCGTAAAAACCGACCAGATCCGAAGATAAATATAAGTGATCGAACCCTTTTAGTTTTGCTTGTTGCAAACCATGTCTTAACAATTCTGCGGCAATCCCTTTTTTCCGGTGATCTTTATTGACAAATAAACAGGCAAACCACGGCATCAGGTCCTGACGGCTGATGATATCGTTGGTAAGCAAAGCATAAGAGGCAATTATTTTTTCATGGTCCAGTAATATATAAAACTTGGGCAGCAGGTTTTCAGCATTCATTGAGTGTCGCATGCAATCCTGATAAAAAATAAAATTACCTTCATTGCCCCAACACGACCAAAAGTAGTGAACAGCCTTTTCAAAAAAAGCCGGCTTTTCTGATAGTTCAAAAATATTTAATCGCATACTATTTTTTTGTTTGTAAAGCTCTTTTGTTCTTTTTTCGTTTCGATTCCCGGTTTCCCTGGTAAAACGCCGGATCTTTTTTCGCTACCCACTTTATGAATTTCTTCATTTCCTGATGAGCAGCTATTTTCTCCACAGTATTAAAGTGGGCCTTTAATTCCTTTTCCGTAAAAACTGAATGGATTTTTTGATGACAGATATTGTGCAGGTCAATGGTATCGGTGTGTTTTCCTCCTCTCGACTTGGGGATCAAATGATGTTTGGAAATATTTTTTTTACCAAGTTCTCTCTTACAAATGGGACAAATAGGAGTTTCCATGATTGATTGCCGGCAATTAAGTAGGTGGTCAAAAAAAATGACACTGTTCCTTCGCCTGAAAAAGATTTTTAAGACTTGGAAATCAAACATTTGCCAAAATAAAAGTGTCATTTTTAGCGCCCTTTATTTTTGTTCAGGCACTTAGGTGGTCAAAAAAAATGACACTTTTCCTTTGCCTGAAAAAGATTTTTAAGACTTGGAAATCAAACATTTGCCAAAATAAAAGTGTCATTTTTAGCGCTCTTTATTTTTGTTCAGGCACTTACTGCTGTTTATTTGAAATTAGAAATGGAGGAATTTGAAATTATAGAGACACTCCATTTTAAGATCCGCCAACTCGCAACTCCTGAATTTCTCCACACCTATTAAAGTCTGTTTGTGCTTCTTTAGTTCACAGCGGAAATTAAAGCATCCGAATAAATTCATCAAAAAAAATCAAATAGAAATATAAGTAAAGCAGGTGATCAAAAATAAGGCGCGCTAAAAATGACACTTTTATTTTGGCAATTGCTTAGCTATGATAGCTTAAAATTCTTTTTCAGGCGAAGGAAAAGTGTCATTTTTTTTTAAACGGTCACTTACCATGCAAAACAAAATCTCCTTTTTCCAACCATCGGGCCATCACAGCTTTGGTTTTGGCGATCCACGCAAATAGTTATACATTTACGATATTGCTAATATCTGCAATAACCTATACAGATATTTCATTTTTTTAACAAAGTGGGTTGATATGATTGAATTAAAGACGGTGGCCGGGCAGTTTAACCCTCTCGTCAGTTACGCAATAATGGAAACAATTTCTTCGGTGGGTTAACTATTTAACCTGCTGTTGGCAAACCTTAAAATACATAGTTGCACTATGACAAATTCGAAATTTTACTTTTCTCTTCCCCTGTATTTTTTAACGGTAATTCTTCTTGCAGCTCTCTTTCTCGGAAGTTGTCAAGCGCCCGTCCCCGAAGCGCCTGCTTGCGATAGCGTAACCGATATTGAAGGTGTATATAATTGTCAGGGGCAATGCGTTATAACGGATAGTCTCGGCAATAAAAGTCTCCTGACCGTATCTGTTGAGTCGGATACCATTCAGCGCTTCAAAGGTGCAAAAGAAAGTCTTTATCAGGTGAACATTGGTGGAGCAGGTGGCTTTCATGAGATCGAGATCGGTCCATTTAACGGTCAAACGCTTTACACCGCAACGGCAAATGTGACGGACAACTTGTACCCGGTACTTGAGGAGTACGTCTTCGATTCCGATGCCGACTGTAAGGCAGTAAGTTTCATCAAAACAGTTCGTAATCCGACCCCGGACAATTTCAAAGCTTGCGTGATATATTGTAAGAAGAGCGGGGGGTAAAATAATAAAGTCGTCCCTGCATAAACCTCTTTTCCGACGGGAACCGAAGCGAGTTTCAGGCAACCCGTCGAAAAAGAAAAATGAGTCGTCCCGAATTTTTGGGAACGGACAAATGAAAGAGGCCCCGAAGTAAATTCGGGGCCTCTTTCAATCGGTAAGCACCAAGGAACGACTACTTCCTCATGACCAGAAGCGGGACTGTCCCGACCTGATCACCACTTTTCAGCACCAGCCAGTATTGTCCGTTATTTATTTGGTCATTTAACAAAAAAGTCTCCTCAAAAATACCGGCGGCATGATTTGTCCGGTCCACAAAAGTCTGTACAACTTGCCCATTTGCGTTTAACAACGTCAACGAAATATCGGTTAGTTGTCCAAGTTCCAATTCCATTGAAATAAATTCGGAAACTGGATTTGGGAACACCTTAAGATGAAGTTGCGACTGATCCAGTTCAATCGTTGGGTTTTCGTCTCCGGAGCGCAATCCTACCAAAACGATGTGCCCGGTGGTATAGGGCTGCGCACTTTCTCCCAGCACGACCATTTTGCCGTTCGGACGTATGATAACATCGTTGGCAGTTTCTTTGAGATCAGGTTCGGCATCAATGATTGTATATCCGTTATTGCCGAATGTTTCATCCAAATCGCCATTGGTCTTGAGCCGCACGGCCACCATGGCATTTGGAATACTCTGATAAAGTCCGACCGCCACAATTCTTCCTTCATCATCAAATGTCGCGCCCCGTGCTTCAGACCATTCGTCCAGCTCAACCACGGCCAGGCCATCCTCTCCGTAGGTATCGTCCAGCGAACCATCCGGGTTGATGCGAATGGAGACCATGTTTGTGGAAAGTCTTCCGAGGGCGTACAATTTGCCGTCAGCATCTATCTCCAAAGCATACAAATCATTAAATCCAACGACGGAAGGATCAAGAAAATCAAACAATAGGATTCCATCTCCATCAAAACTTGGATCGAGGTTGCCTGCGGCCGTAAAAGCCGTCACCATAAAATAGCCGGCCGGCCCTCCCCGGCCACAAACAACGATGCCTCCGTCGGGTCGCAGCACCAAATCCGTCATCCAGGTCGAAGGGGTATAATTGGCTTCGCCGATGCCGTTAATGCCGAAAGTGTTATCGAGCGTTCCATTGGCATTGAACCGTAGCACGATGAATTTATCTTGGATATTTCCGTCACCCATGGTAGCCCCAACGATTATTTTGCCATCGGGTGCGACGGCCACTGCCCTACCCTTCGAGCCATACGTCAATGTAACCTGCGTATAACCATCTGTACCAAAAGTGGGGTCCAACGTTCCATTTGGATTGATGCGGGCCACAAAAATGTCGAAGTCAGTGACAATGTTTCCGGTGGCGACAATTTTACCGTCCGGCTGCAGTGTAATCTTGACGGAGTCATACACCCTGAAATCACTGATGAAAAAACCGTCATTCCCAAAGCTCGTATCGATAGAGCCGTCGGTATTATAACGGATCAAGATCAATCGGCGGCTGGTCACGCGGTACCATCCCGCCACAATGATTTTACCGTCCGGCTGTTCCACCATGTTACTGCTTTCCAGGTATTCATCCTGAATGGTGATCACGACGCCGGCATCCCCAAAAGAATTGTCGATCGTACCGGGCTGAGAGAACGCCGATCCAAAAAATAAGAGGCATACAATTGTAAAGAGCTGTTTCATATAAAAATTTTAAAAAACCAATTTCGTTTATGATTAAACGGAAACAGGCTTAGTTAGAGAAATTCGATTAAATGCACTGTCGAAATCCTTTCCGACAGTTTTGCGAACGCCGAAGAAACTTCGGCAGTCCAATTATTTCATGACCGAAAAATGCTTGATCCGTTGCCTTTGCTTTCGATAATCATCCACCCCGTTTTTCAGATTAAAGCTGATTCGAAAAGAATCACCGCTCGTCGCTCCGAGGAACCCACCCAAAGCCCCGAACCCAATAATGGAGTTGAACACTCTGTTATTTCCGCCGATGCACCTGACCCAAACAGGATCTTCCTCATTTTCACAATAATCCTCATCATAATTATTTTGTCGGATAGCCCCCAATGGCAACCCGACGGCCACCCCGATGATCGCGCCTATCATAAAATTCTTTTTCCGGTTAGGCAAGTGGAAAAATCTTAAACGCTTTAGATTGTCCGCTGGCACTTTTTGCAACCTCAGTTCTTCCGCATCAACAGCCGCTTTCTTCCATTGCCAGTACTGCTGCCGGGACACCAGCGAAATTTCCTGCTCTTTTGCCTCCCATAAGACACCGTTTGCCTTCCTGCCTTTATCCTGCTTATGAACCATCACCCGATAGGCCTCCCTCAGGGTGGTATCTGGTTCAAAAAGCTGGGCATTTGCAACAAAGGCGTTGGCCAACAACAAAATTAAAGTGGGAAACAAGATGCGCATATTGACTGCTTTTGAGCGTATTTTTCAACGAATTGTGATCGTTTCAAATTTACATAAATATGGAGTTAAATCGTTACGATAGGCTAAACGGATAGTTCTGTTTTGTGCTGCCTTAAAAATGAAAAACATTTACCGGCAATAAACAATAATTTTTGAATCATGCGAAATAGGGAATGGATTTTCTCACCATTTATCATTGGTCAAGACAAAACAGTGCAGGATGTGTATCCTTGTATTTTTCCCATCGAATACATTTCGCACCAAATCCGAGGGTATAAATCCTCGGCTGTCTTGACGCGAAAGAATGCTTTAACACATTTCTTGACTCGCATAAATCATAATCTATAACCTCCCCATCTTTATTTTTTCTGGAAAATCAGCAGATTTATCCGACTGTGTTTTTTTGATCACTTTTTCAACGCCACTGGCAATTTCCGTCCAGGCCGCATCGTCTCTTATTTTTTTCATCCATTTACCTGGCAAACCCTCTAATTTACTGATCGGCAAATCATCCCACAGGCATTCCCGGATGCGGATCGGGATCACTACTTTTCTATTTTCCGAATGTGCCTTCAAAGCCGCCTTCAATTCTTTTTCGTGGCAAAATTCAGAGGCGATAAAATCAGCACTTATCAAACACAAAACGATATCTGCTTTTTCCAAATTTTCAAAAATTTCTTTTTCCCAATCAGCTCCTCCATCTATCCAGCTGTCATCCCACAAAGTCGCTTTTTTTAAACGCACCAACGTGGACAGACTTTTGGAAAGTTCATTTTTATACTTTTCATCTTTACGCGCATAGGAAATAAAAATATGGCAAGAAGGCGATGGCTGTCGATTCTCCGGTGTTTCCACGCCATTCAATAAATCAGCGACGGGAAATCTCTTTTTTAATTTTCCGGAATAGTACGTTGAAACTCCTTCTTCTTCATATCCCAGCAACTCCACGTACTCTACCAATATTTCATTTCCCCGGTGCAATTCCGGCAGCGGTATCCATTCGACCACTTCTAATTTTTGGTAACTGTTATTTATTTCTTTGATCGTTTCCCGAATGACCGTTAAAAAATCGCGGCGGCGCTCGCCCGATATTTCAATAATTATTTTTCTGCTTTCTTTATCTAAAACAATATTGGCGATACTGTTGAACAATAAATGCTCGTGCAGCACCATCCCCGTTTTCCACACCTGATTTTTATAAATATTCTTATTTAATTTCACCATCAACCGCGGAACAATCGCCGTCGGCAAAAATTCAGGATATTCGACAATAAATCGCAAAACCGCTTCACCTTCTTTAAATTTATAGACATTCTGCTTGGTCGGCAGTAATTCGGGAATGATATAATTGTTTGCATTTATCTGGTACGTCAATTCAAATTCCTTCATCATCGCAACGATAAAAAAATACTGGCTTTCCGGAATGTCCAATTTTTTCTCACCGGGATTATTTTCAAAATAGCGTTCATCGTTAATTATTTTATCCAAATCATTGATGTCAAATTTCCCTTTATTGTCCGCAACAATTGGAGAATTAATAATCCGATAAACGGAGTTGGTCAGCCACACCGGATTGAGTACTTGCGTGTTATGCCACCGGAGCTTTTCGTAGTTTAAAACAATGCCCAGATCATTTAAAAAGCCCAATAATATTTTTTGTGAAATTTCATCTATCAGGTCATTTTCAATACAGACTTTTTCATATTCTTGGTAGGTAATATAATCCTCCGTCATCGCCTGGAAATGTTCTTTTATTAGAAACCAATTTCCCGGAAAAGGGGTATTCCTTAATTCCAGTTTCCATAATTCATTTAAAATATCTTTTTTCAGAACACCAACTCCTTTTCCAGATTTACAAGAGATTTTATAATACTTTGAAATATTTGGATATTTTCTGTTCAGGAATTCCCGGTTAACGTCGAAAGAGGGATTTTCATCTATTTTATTTAAGACAATCAAAACCGGTGCGTTCCCGCCAAAGCTTTCAATATATTTCAACCAATATTCTGCCCTTTCATCTTTTCGGCTATCCAGCACCAAGACATATACACATCTTTTCGTCAAAAAAAACTGGTGTGTGGAATGCATGATTTCCTGTCCGCCAAAATCCCAGAAATTGACTTTCAGGTTTTCCCTTTTTATTTTAAATGCTTTTTTGGTGATTCGAATGCCGTGGGTCTGTTTTTCTTTTGCATCAAAATTCTGATCTAATAACCTTTTGACCAAGCTGGTTTTACCGGAGGCCCCTTCGCCGACGAGGATGACTTTTACTTCGTTGAGGGTTTTGGGGGTTGCTTTTTTTTCTAAGTTTTCTAAGTAGGTGCGGATGGCTTTATTGCCTTGTTCTATGATTTCGGGAGGAGGAGTAACCAATGGATTGTCTTCCAAATAAATAGATCCGTCATTCATTCCACTTTCTAATCTTAACGTAAGATTATATTGTAAAATTTTTTTTGGAATTTCTTTTATAAAGTTTTTTTCCAATCTTAATAATTTAAATTTTTTTACATGCCATATGCCCTTAATTTCGGATATTTTATTGTTATTCAAGAGAAGGTAGGTGAGTTTTGATAAATTACTCAGTCCTTTTATTTCTGAAATATTATTGCTCGACAGACTTAAATAAAATAAATTCCTAAGATTCCCTAACCCTTTGATTTCGGTAATTTGATTTGAATACAAAGTAAGCAATTCTAATTGGGTTAAATCTTCAAGCCACTTTATTTCTGAAATATTATTGGAATGTAAATTAATTTTACGTATACCTTTAAGTTCAGATATTTCTTTTGGAATCTCCATTAAACCTAAATGAGATAAATCAAGTTCAGTACTATTTGTTTCTTTTGCTTTTTGTATCTTTCTTAAAGCTATTTTTAATGACATAATTTCATAATTTTTAATCCAACACAAATATCACCAATAATACGGATTCCTCCCAAAAGGTAATCGCTAACACCGTTTTAGAACGGTGTTAGCGCTGCGGGCGGGGCAAAAAAATGCCGCCCCAAAAGGGCGGCACCCATATCATAATTTATAACGTATCATTTATAACGCATAAATCACCCGAGCACTTCCTTCGCCGTAATGAACGGCTGGTCATACACCCGCGTCCCCGTTGCCCGATAGAGCGCATTCGCCAATGCCCCCATGATCGGTGGCAGGGAAGGCTCGCCGAGGCCTGTCGGGTCGATGCCGTTATCGACAAAATAGGTGTCTATTTCGAGTGGTGCTTCCGAGTGTCGGATGAGACGGTATTTATCAAAATTCGCCTGGTCGGGCTGGCCGTTGGTGAAGGTCATCGCGCTGTACATGGCGTGGCCGATGCCGTCCACGATACCGCCCTCGATCTGGTTCTTGGCGGCGATCGGGTTCACGACGATACCGCAGTCGACGGCGCAGTAGACTTTCTTCACGCGCGGTTGGTTGTTCTCCATCACCACATCGACGGCCTGTGCAACGTAGGAGTTGTGGCAATAGTAAGCTGAAATGCCCCGGTGGACACCTTCTGCGGTGGAACCGCCGCATTTTTCTTTCAATAATTTCAACACCCCTGCATAGCGCTCGGCGTCGTAATCATTCTCCTCACCTACGGGATTGGCGATGGCCCGGTCAAACAATTCGAGGCGGAATTCAATCGGGTCTTTGCCCGCAGCTTCGGCCACTTCGTCGAGGAAGGACTGCTCGGCCCCGGCAATGAAATTGGAGCGGGGTGCCCGCCAGGCCCCCGTAGAGATATTGGAATCCTTCTCGTGGTTTTCCGCCAGGTAATTATCGACCGTCCCCGCCGGATAGCGGTTGGCATACACGGGGCTGCCATGTGTACCAGCTCCCCGCACATGAAAAGCGACCAGGTTGTTATTTTCATCCAGACCAGCCCGGTAAGTCACTTTATAGGCAGGGCGGTAGGTACCCTGTGTCATGTCGTCTTCGCGGGAATAGATCAGCTTGATCGGGGCACCCATCTTTTGTGAAATAGCGGCAGCTTCTACTGCAAAGTGGCCATAAAGACGGCGGCCAAAACCACCACCCATCCGGGTCATCATGATGGAGATTTGCTCTTCTTTCATTCCCAACAGACTGGCAACTGATTTGCGTAAATATTCCGGCGTTTGAACCGGACCGATGAGTTCTGCTTTGTCTGCTTGCACATGGGCGAAAAAGTTCATCGGCTCCATGGTATTATGGGCGAGAAAGGGAGCGCTGTAGCTTCTTTCAATCACCTTGGTTGCTTGAGCGAACGCTGCGTCCGGATTGCCGTCTTTACGAGCAGCTTCTTTGGGAGCTTTGGCCAGTAGGGCGGTCAACTTGGCCTCATGATCAGCAGAACTTTCTGCATCACCCGTTTTTTCCCATTCTACTCGCAATGCTTTTTTGGCCTTCATCACCTGCCAGGTGGATTCACCGACAATGGCCACCAACTCCGGAAATGCATTCTCATCTGACCACAGTGGTTCGAAGCCTTCCGGCTGGGAATTGAAGGTGATCACGTCCTTGATGCCGGGCATGGCTTTGGCAGCCTCGGCATCCACCGACTTCAATTTCATCCCAAATGCGGGTGGATGCTCGATCATGGCGATGAGCATGCCGTCCTCTGAGTAGTCGAGGCCAAATAAGGGCGCCCCCATGGCGATCTTTTTGCCGTCCACATTGAGGCGGTCGGTACCGATGATCTTATAGTCTTTTGGATCTTTCAATTCGACCTCTTCAGGCACTTCGATGCCACCTGCCGAGGAGGCAATTTCACCATAACCCATTTGTTGGTTGCTGGCTTTGTGATAGATCACACCGGCATCGGTCGTCAATTCGCCGACAGGTACGGACCATTGCTTGGCGGCAGCTTCCAGCAACATGCGTCGGGCGGCAGCCCCTGCCATACGGAGGCTGTCCCACCCCTTGCGGATGGACTGGCTGCCGCCAGCCAGTTGGCGTTCGAAATTAACTGTATCCAGTCCAGCCTGCTCGACCACCACGTTGTTCCAGTCGACATCCAGTTCTTCTGCAATGATCATCGGCATGGATGTTTTTACATTTTGCCCAATTTCAGGATTGGGTGACATAATGGTAACGACGCCATTTTCGCCTATTTTCAAATAGGCATTCACATCGAACCATTCTTTGGGCATGGCCAATACTTCTTCCTCTTTTACTGGTGGCTGGCAAGAAGCAAACCAGCTAAAACCAATTGCCATGCCCCCGCCCACAGCGGCAGAGGTTTTCACGAAAGACCTCCGGTTGTATTTTATTTTTACTAAAGTCATTTTTTCGAAAATTTGAGATTGGAAATCGGGAAAATGGAAATTTGATTTTTAGAAACTGTTCGATCGAAACAATTTCATATTTCATCATTTCCAATTTTCATTAACCCATTTTAGAAGCGGCCGTTTTTACTGCGGCACGGATGCGGGTATAAGTACCGCACCGGCAAATATTCCCGTTCATCGCTGCCGCTATGGTGGCATCGTCTGGATTCGGGTTGTCATTTAACAAAGACGCCGCCGTCATGATCTGACCAGCCTGACAGTAACCGCACTGTGGTACGTCATGCTCAATCCAGGCTTGCTGGACAGGATGGTCCCCTTTTTCTGAAAGGCCCTCTATGGTCGTAATAGATTTACCTTCCAAATTGGAAATGGGCAGGTTGCAGGAACGCATGGCCATCCCTTCTACATGGATGGTACAGGCACCGCATTGGGCAATGCCGCAGCCGTACTTCGTGCCGACCAGATCGGCGTGGTCGCGCAGCACCCACAAGATCGGAGTATCCGGATCGACATCGAACTGCTGTTTTTTTCCGTTGATGTTGAGATTGAAAATTGCCATAGTGAAATTTTAAGGAAGCAGAAAAGGATTTTTTGAGGGGTCAGGGGTCAGGCGAACAAACTGACACCTGACTCCTGACCCCTGACCCCTCACTCAATCCATTTTCAGCAAACCCTTGGTGATGGTCAGTGATTAGTTTTTTAGGCCGTTTTGGGGAAACGCTTTTGTGAAAGTTATTTGAAAGGACTGGTTTTACATGAATTAGCGGCCTGACAAAGGTATTATTTTTTAAATAAACATACGGCGGACATAAACAGCGGATGGCAGTAAACTGAATTTACCTATTTTGCCCACTCGCTTACTCACCCACTTACTCATTGCATGATTTCCATGGTCACAAACCCAACCAGCGTACCATCTCCTTTTCTGGAAAGGTCGATTAAAAACTGTTGGTCATTCCTGGCGACGGACTTCCGGCCCAGGTACCCCGTGTGTTGTTTAAAATGCAAGTCGTATGCTTCGGGGTTTGCCCCAAAAACGGTCGTATGAATGTGCCGGTTATCATCGGAGCTGCCATAACTCCCCGGCAGGATGGTTTCCAGATAAAACATACCGAGGTCGTTGGTGATTAATTCACCTCGCAGGCGGGCGGTTTTTTCGTCGTCCGGATTGGACTGCTGATAGTCGCCGGACTGGTCCGTTTGGTAAAAATGGATCAACTGGTTGTTCAACGGGCGTTTGTCGTCGTTCCAGATCAATTTGCCGCAGATGACGAGGCGTTCTCCAGGCTCCTCGTCTTTGGCCATTTTCAATTTATTGCGCGGGGCCAGGTTTTTGTAGCCCCTGATCTTGTAATCATTTTTTTCAGTAATAGGCGGGATGGTGCGGTCCACCTGGCAGGCGGTAACGAAGAGAATGGAAAGGAACAAAAAAACGGTCGTATTAATTTTCATGTCGCTTTATTTGGTAAAATACAAACGGCAAAAAAACAAAAAAGCCCGAACCAAATCCAATTGGCCCGGACTATTTATTTGCAATATTGACTTCATAAATAAGTGACTGTTCAAAAAAAATGACACTTTTCCTTTGTCTGAAAAAGCGTTTTGAGGCTTGGAAATCAAACATTCGCCCAAATAAAAGTGTCATTTTTAGCGCTCCTTATCTTTGTCCAGGCACTTACTTTATCAAATAATGTGTTTCAGAAATTCCAGCAGGTGCCAGGTGCAAATCTCAGAAAGGAGTGCCTGAGCTGTTTGAAACGCGTATATTTTAACCCAACTGCATCGGCACGTCCATCAGCAGCACTTTTGCATCTGCATCGGCCACTATCTCAAAACTGTCCGTATCCCACATGCCGAAGCCGTCCCGTTTTTCGAGCGGCTGCCCGGCAATGGTCACTTTGCCTTCCAGCACAAATGCATAAACACCGTTTCCGTTGCGCTTGATCTGATACGTTTCACGACAGCCCTTTTCTAAATCGCCCAGATGGAACCAGGCGTCCTGATGCACCCATACCCCTGCGTCGTCAGGAGAAGGGGACAAGACCTGGTAAAGCTTGTTTTTCAGGTGGTTATTGTTTAAAGTGATTTGATCGTAACGGGGCGCCACGTTTTTTTGGCGGGGGAACATCCAGATCTGTAGAAATTTCACCTCCTGATTTGCATTCTTGTTGTATTCGCTGTGATAGATACCCGTGCCGGCACTCATCACCTGCACGTCGCCCTGTCGGATGACGGCCACGTTGCCCATGCTGTCTTTGTGTTCCAGGTCACCTTCCAGAGGAATGGAAATAATCTCCATGTTGTCGTGCGGGTGTCTGCCGAATCCCCGGCCAGCCGCCACCCGGTCGTCATTGAGTACCCGCAATACGCCAAAATGCATTCTTTCCGGATTGCGGTAATTGGCGAATGAAAAGGTGTGGTGGGTATCGAGCCAGCCGTGATTGGCATGCCCCCTGGTATTGGCCTTGTGCAAAACCGTTTTCATGGTAGTCACCTCTTTGTTCGGCAAATGATTGAAACCGACCTGTTCCATCAGTTTGTCATAAGTGGATTTTTTGATTTCATGGTTATTGGCCTTCAAACCACTGGTTCCGGCAGCAATGCCCGCGGCACCAAGCAATGTTTTTTTGATAAAATTTTTTCGATCCATGTTGTTGATAATTGTAAGTTGATGATTTCCCGATCTGTGGTACGGGACTTAGCTTCGCTCAAATTGATAGCTGAGAACAAATCGTTAACAGCTGTTACAAAGGTGCTGCCATATAGTTTATGTTGAAATGTGAAAATGGTGGTTAGTCATATAGAAATGGCCGAAAGCGTTGCAAAGACAGCCGCTTGTGATTCATTGCTTTATTTCCCATCCTCGTTACATTTATTACCTTAGCAGAAAAATTTGGAACCATGAAAAAATCGGCCTTCTTCCTGTCCATCTTTTTTTCAGTTTTACTTTTTTTGAATTGTAAAAATGAAAAAAAACCACCTGCTGCCGTGGATCAGTTAGGTGAAATCCATACCCATTTTTCCGGCAATGAAGCGGCTCTGCCCCATTTTGAAAAAGGGTTGAAACTGCTCCACAACTTTGAATACGACGCAGCTTGCGAGGCGTTTTTAGAAGCCCAGGAGAAGGACTCCACCTGTGTTATGGCCTATTGGGGCGAAGCCATGACCTACAACCATCCGCTGTGGCGGCAGCAAGACTATGACAAAGGCCAGGCGGCTTTGGGCAAACTGGCAGAAACACCCGCAGAGCGGGCAGCCATTGCAAAAACGGATCTGGAAAAAGATTTTTTACAGTGCATGGAAATCATGTACGGCCCAAAAGGTGCCAAAAAAGAACGCGACAGCATGTACTCCAAGCAGCTCGAACGGATGTACAAAAAATATGAAGGCAACGAGGAAGTGGCTACCTTTTACGCCCTCTCTCTGCTCGGCTCGGTGAAAGTCGGGCGAGACATCCCGACTTATGAAAAAGGGGCTGAAGTCGTAAAAGGGGTTTTGAAAAACAATCCCAACCACCCCGGTGCGCTACACTATCTCATCCATAGTTACGATGATCCAGGACATGCCCCAAAGGCTTTGCCGGCGGCTTTCAGCTATTCAAAAGTGGCCGCAGATGCCACCCACGCCCTGCATATGCCTTCCCACATATTTGTCGCCGTAGGTATGTGGGACGAGGTAGTCAAATCCAATATTGCTTCCTGGAATGCCAGTGCAGAAGCGGCTGAAAAAGACTCGACCAGCAAAAGCTTCGGCAGCTACCATGCGTTACACTGGTGGGCTTATGGACTATTGCAGCAAGGCCGCTTCGAAGAAGCACATGAACTGGTCTCCAATATGAACCAATATGCCAACGACAAGCCCAATAAACGGGCCCGTGGTTACCTCATTGACATGAAAGGCAACTACTTGGCAGAATCAGGTGATTGGGCCAGTGACGTCGCAAATTTCACTACCAAAACGGAAGACCTGAACATAACCACACAAGCCCTCGCTCTCTTCCTCGACGGTCGAGTGGCCTACAACGAGAAAAACAGCCAGGCCATCATCGACATCATTTCAGGCATAGAAGCCGCTCGTGCAGATGCCTCCAAACTGGTCAGTGAAGAAGGGATCCCCATGTGCTCATCTTCCGGTGGCGCCAACCGGCAAGCCCCCAACCAGGCCGACCTCGACCAGGCGAAAATCCTGGAACTGGAGCTGCGGGCCCTGCTGGCCATGCTCCACGGAGAGCCTGCCAAAGCTGAACCATTTTTAAAAGAAGCAACCGAACTGGAAGCGGCCACCAGTTATTCCTTTGGCCCACCCATCATTGTGATCCCTTCGTACGAATTATATGGGAATTTCCTTTTGGAGCAGGGGCGGGGTGAAGAAGCAGCAGCCCAATTTGACAAAGCGCTGGGAAAAGGCCCCAAACGGAGGCTGGCTTTACAGGGACGAATGGCGGCCGCTAAAATGATGAAGGACGAAGCCAAAATCAAAGAACTGGAAAAAGTACTGGCAGAGGCAGAAGGAGCAGCAAAGCAGGAAAACATTTAAACTGACCCCGTTTCTATTAGAGTTCGCGAAATTACTGCGCAATGCTTCGAAGAGATTTAGACACCGCTAAACTTTGCGGACAACTTTGCGAAGCCTTCGGAAAACTTAGCCTAACATAATCATTTCATGAAAATCCAAAATATTCTACCCATCGCCTGTGTTGTTTTCTTTGCCTGCAACAGCAAGCCCTCTTCCCCACCATCCGAACCTGCTGCTCCTGATTCGCCAGCTTACAACTGTGAGGTGACCAAAGCCCAATTCCTGCAATTGGATTCCCTGGTTGCCACCATGCAGGACATCGACGCCTGGGGGGATGATGCTGCCCTCGACTCTATTGCCGAACTGAACGATGCCATCGCTGCACGACTGCAAAAGCTGCTGGCCTGCGCCGCAGTTGAAACCCTCGACCTGAGCGGCGATGCTTTTGAGCGCCTCTATTATGCGCAAACGGAAGACGGGCGCATCCGTAATTTTAATTGGTACGCCAACAACGGTGGTACCTGGCAGGAGATGCGGCGCATTTATCAATATTACCCGAGACCGAAAGTGGCGAAAGCTACTGAGACGGACTACTACGCCGGTGCTACCCGTTTTTTTACACTGAAAAGTGACCAGCCAATGTATTTAGGGCTGGGTGCCGACAAGGTTTGCAGTACTTGCATGGTCGAATATGCTACCCTTTTCTCTTTTGAGGCCGATACCTTGCGCAGAGATGAGGTGGTTACGCTGGAATCCCGGATGGGGAATTTAGTAAAATTCGAATTCGACCCTGCTACCCAAACACTTAAATACATCATGGTTGTCGACGACCTGAACGAAGGATGGACTCAAGACATGCCCAAACAAAAATGGAGCGACCTGAACCTGGATTTGGGAAACGAATATGAGGGTTATGAACCGGAGGCTGATGCGGAGGTTGTGATGGGAAGCTTTGTATTTGATGGGAAAGGATTTGTTGATCAATGATGCTGATGGTTGAAAGATTGGCCATCAAAATTCAAAAACGCCTGCCTTAAAAAGGATGTGTTTGAATTTGTGTTTGTCTTTGAGTTTGACCAGTGTCAAACCGCTTCCAAGGCTTGTGCGCAGTTTATTGCCTGCCTATTTTCACCCAGTTCATCGACTGGTAAAAATTGCCTGAAGATCTTTTCTGTTACTGAAAGCTCGTAAAAAGGTAAATTTTGAGTTGCTCTGCTCAATTAATTAAACAAGGGTCATCGCAAAGAATGTGCGATGACCCTTGTTTAATTTACATCCGTCCATCATTCACTCCACCCCTTCTGCCTCGGCGGTGCTGGCCTTTTTCTGGTCGTATCTCCTCCAGTTGTTTCATCTGCTCTGGAGTAAGGATTTTTTCCATAGCAGCTTTTTGTTCCTCTTTCAACTGTTGCATGGACTCCTTGCCAGCGGCTCTTTGTTCTTTGTTTTTCTCAATAATAGCCTGTCTTTTCTGGGCAAATTCCAGGTTTACTTTTTCCAGTTCTGTGACCTGATCTTTATTGAGGCCGAGTTGCTCCGTCATTTTTTCGGTCATTTTGGCCGCCCTGTCTTCTGGTGACATGGACTTGCGGTTGTCTTGTCCTTTGCGGCGACCTTCCTTCCGCATTTTTACTTTTTCGGCACGGGCTGCCTGCATTTTTTCCATTTCGGCAAATTGTTCATCGGTCAGGACTTCTTTCAATTCTGCTTTTTTTGCTTCTTGTATTTTTTGACGTTCAGCCCGTTTGGTTGCCCGCTCCGCTTCGGCCTGTTCTTTTTGGACCTTGGCCTGTTCGGCGTATTTTAGATTAATGGCCTTCACTTTTTCTACCTGCTGTTCGTCGAGCGATAATTTTTCGGTCATGTGGGCAGTCTGCTTTTCGGCCATTTTTTCCGGGTCGAACTGACGGTCGGCACGTTGTGCATGCATGGCAAATACAGCTATCAGTAGCAACAACAGGGCGGGCAATATTCTTTTCGTGATTTTCATGTTTGTGAAATTTTGAATTTTAAGGAGTCAGGAGTCAGAGGTCAGGGGTCAGTATTTAACTGTCTGCCCCCTGACTCCTGCCCCCTGATTTCTTGTGTTAAACAATCAGGTTGAAATCAATTTCGAAAAGTATGACTGGACAAGTATGGAAAGGTTAAAAGCAGGATGGCAGATTCTCAACCAAAGGATGGAATTTGTCTATCAATCTTTAAAAATTCCAGATGACTTTAGGAGAAATGGCAAAAATGCGGGCGAGATTAACTACAAAATATTTAAGCCCATTCGATCGGAGGTGGCCCCGAAGTGGATTCAGGGCCGGCAAAATTGTATTTTTTCTGTTCAAAGCCTTATTCATCCGCTTTTTCACTTCCCTCCAACAGCCAGCCCAGGTAGGCAATCTTCCATTCACCGTTGTGTTTTTCAAAGATGCGGGTTTCTCTGCTAAGGCCAGGCATATCCATCAGGTTGTCGCCAGTATCTTCTCCATATTGATCGAACGTTAGCCAGGCCACATCCTTGTATATTCTGAGGTTGATGTTTTTGCGAATAACTTTGGCAGCAGTAGGATTAGGTTCCGGACTGGCTTCCATGTGCTTTTTCGTACGGCCTCCCCGCTCTTCCCATCCCTCCACTACCGTAACACCTCCATCTTCCCACCAGCCCATGGTTCTGATATAGTCTTCGTGTACCCAGTACGAAGCATATTTTTCATAATCCTTATTCCAGAAAGCAGCTGATTCACCTTCTACCACTTTCATGATGGCAGCTTTTTCTTTTTCAAAATCTACTTCTGTTGAGTCTGCCGCGGTTAGAGTTTGGTCAACGACCTCTTTCGGTTCACATCCTAAGGTTATTAATACGGTGATCAGCAGGAGAAAATGCAGTTTGTTCATATTCGGTTTGTTTGAGTAAAAAGTAAATTGAAATTCCATGCTGATACATACGATATGCTGATTGGGCAAATAAGCAAATCAGGACAATATCAAACAACAACGATGGACTGGAATCAAGAATTCATTCAAAGCTCAACGATTCCGTTTGGCGTTTCGATAACGGCCGTAATGGATGCTTCCTCGGCCACCCCCATCTTCATGTCGATATTCAGGGAATGGACCGCCGTTTCAATCAGCCAGGGAGTCGGATGAGTACTCCGTAGTTCGATAAGCTTGCAGACTTTGGGCAATGCATTGGTGGGGTGGTCGGCCCCTTTCCAGTCGATACAGAAGGGCAGCACTTCTACTTCCGGGTCTGGCAAAGTGACAGTGGCTTTCCAGATCAGTTTTTTACCGTCCGGTTTTTTGCGGGCACCTCCTTTGAGATGACCGAGTCGCGGATCGACTGTTGCGAGGTAGGCGGAATCTCGGTCCAGCTTGTTTGACTTAACGGCCCAGCGAGTGATTTTCGGTTCAGAGATCAGATCGATGCCCATCCAGCGCTGGCCCGTAAAATTTTCGTTGGAAGGGTCGGCAGCAATAATTTCCAGGTAAGCATTCCTGCCAAGGTGGATGAGGGCATTGTGCGTGCCCTGGCTTTTGTGTTGTCCTCCCACGACGGGAGCTACGCCCAATTTTTTTTCAAGGTCTTCAATTGCTTTTTCAAGATTGGGGACAGCGTAGACGAGGTGGTCCACATTGTCAAGCGTACGGATCATGATGTTTTCAAAAGTTGCCGAGTAAAGGACAAGACCAAATTCCAAAAATTTGAGTTGAACCTTCCTCCCCTCGCCACCTCCAAAGGAGCAAAAACAGATTTGGATTTCCTCCTTTAGCGGGGATCAGGGGAAGGAAGGTTTGTATATTTTAAAAAAAATGCATTGTCCTCTACTCAGAAAAGTTGGTTAAAAAGATGGATTAAAAGTATAGAATTTTTTTGACTGTTAATTGCTTGAAGGTTAAGAGTTTTGTTCTTGTGAAAATATTTTTCCGGTAAAAACAATGATGAAACAGACCAGCAATACCACGATAAATGGCTCAAACCCAAAGGCCCAATCAGTATCAATCCAGCCATAGAAAAAGCCAACAGTCATTATTTCGCCAATCACGACCGAAATGATCAAAAATGCCGGGTGGATTTTTTCCCACCACAACAGTGCAAAAGCAGCGGGAAACAAGACCGACAGGCCGCTGAATGCCATTTTTCCCATGTCAAAAATAGTGTCGAAAGGCTGCCAGGCAATCGCCAACCCGATGAACGCAAACACGGCCACACTGATTTTACCCACATTGACCTGCGCACGCAAATCATTTTCTTTTTTCGAAAAAACCATAAAAATATCACGGGTGAACAGTGTGCCCAATGCCAACAACTGTGAATCGAGCGTCGACATCAGTGCAGCCAGCGCGCCCGTCATTACCAGGGCCCCAAACCATTCGGGTGTGTGGGCCACCAGCATTTTCGGCAGGATCTGATCCGCTGCCCTGGCCTCCAATCCTGGAAAACTCAGGTGCCCCATCACGCCAATGATCACCGGCAGCATAGAAACGAAAAGTGGTATAGTGGCATACAACAAAGCCGATTTTTTCAAATGGGAAATATCGCTGGCAACGTAAAACCGCATAAAGATCTGCGGAAACATAGGAATACAGAAAAACCAAAAAATCAGCCAACTGAACCACTTCCTGGGTGTATAAAATTCGCCGCCTCCCTCTCTGCTGAACAACGCTGGAAGTCGCTCAAATACCTGCTCGTTGGCTTGAGCTATGCCACCAAGGGCCCGACCGATCACAATGACCGCCAGTAACATCAATGCAAATGTGAGAATGCCCTGTTTCAGATCTGTGCGGGCCACCGAAGTCATCCCGCCCAACATCACATAGCTGATCGTAAACAGAGTGATCGTAAAGGCTCCTCTAAAATAAGGTATATCGCCATCTGACAGATTTTCCAGCAGGTACCCCGCCCCCACGATTTGCAGTGCAAGGTAGGGGAACGTAAAAAGGATCATCACTGCTGAAAACAAAAGAGCCAACGTGCGGCTGCCGCTTTTTCCAAATACCAGTTCAGATGGGGTAATGTAACCATGCTCCTTGCCCAACTTCCATACTTTCATCCCGATCACATAAAAGGAGAGACAGGCAAAGGCTGTCCCGAACGCCATCATAAAGTAAAATGGATACCCTTTGCGATACCCCTCACCGGCATAGCCCAAAAAATAATAAGCGCTGAAATTCGTCGCCAGGATCGTAAAAAACAAAGTCAGGGTTCGCAGGTTCCGGTTGGCCAGGAAATACCCCTCGGGCGTGTCACTCATTTTTATTGCCCCAATGAGGCTCCCTAAAAAAGTAATGGCGATGTAGGCGATGAGTATGAAATAAACCACGGCAGGCAGTGGACGGTAGACGCTGGACAACTGGCCAACGATTTACTTCCAGTATTTTTTGGTGAAAAAATAAAAGATAAAAATGAACACAACATGTACTCCAACGAACCACAACAACCAATTCGGCAAGCCTAAAAAGGCAGGTGCGGCCTCCCATTTCACAAAAAGATAATCCTGCGTCAATAGTAAGATCAAAACAAATAGAAGACCCCAGAAATAAGGTTGCCGCAACAGGTTTTTCATTTTAGCATACAGCTTTTTTGAATTAAAGTCCTAAAGATAAAAGTGAAAATGGTTAATCAAAGTCCCCAACTCGTTTACCTTTGCGCTCTTTTTTGAAAAATGAACATTTTTGGTCCTTGGTCAAGTGTTGACAGATAGAGCAGAAGAGTGAAAGAGAAATAAATCCAGAAACCAAAAACCAGAAACCAGAAACCAGAAACCAAAAACCAGAAACCAAAAACCCATCTTTGAGATGAATCTTATAATAGATATCGGCAATACCCGGACAAAGGCTGCCCTGTTCAGGGAACAAGGGTTATTGATCAAGGAATATTGGGAAACGCCGACAATTGCGGCCTTGGAAAAATTGATATACAACCAAACCGTGGAAAATGTCATCCTTTCAAGCACAGCAAACGTACCGATAGCGTTTGAAAAATGGTTAAAAGAAAAATTCAGTTACATACGCCTTGAAACAAATACGCCCTTACCAATTACCATTGAATATAAAACCCCCGAAACACTTGGAAAAGACCGCATAGCGGCAGCGGTAGGTGCCGATTGCCTTTTTCCGAATGAGCATGCCCTGATCATTGACGCTGGCACTTGTATCACCTTGGATGTGATCACGGCCGAGGGGGCCTACCTGGGCGGAAATATTTCACCGGGCGTTACGATGCGGTTGCAGGCCATGCACCATTTCACCGAAAAGCTGCCGCTGTTGGAGAGGAGCCGGGAATCAGGGGGCAGCAGTCAGGGGACAAGGAAAACAGGAATCGACTTACTTGGTGACTCCACCGAAAGCGCCATGCTCAATGGAGCAGAACTGGGAGCATTGTTGGAAATCACTTCATTTATGGAGAAATGCAGGCGACGTTTTAGGCCGTTGCGTGTAATTTTTACAGGAGGAGACGCCGATTTTTTTGTCAACAAAATCAAAACCAAGATATTTGCAAATCCAAATTTAGTCCTGATCGGATTAAACAAAATTTTACAATATAATGTCAGACAACTTCGACAAGGAAAAAGCAAAAAGTAAAAAGAACTACCCTTTCGTCTTTTTACTTTTTATTGTCTACTTTTTCCTTCCTTTCACCCTATTTGCCCAACCAAAGGACAATGCCCCTTACTCCAGGCTGGGGCTGGGTGAACCCGTTAACCATACTTTATCTTCTGCTGCGTTTGGAGGATTATCGGCCGCTTATGTTGACCCATTGCACGTCAACCTCCTGAACCCGGCTACCTACGGCTGGCTCAGTTCAGCCACCTTTGAGGCAGGTGCCTATGTGGAGCGTTCCAACCTGGAATTCAATGATCAGCAAACCGATGTCCTAAGCGGCAACTTAAGCCATCTCGTTTTGGCCTTTCCCATGCGAAATGCGCTGAACGATGTCCTGGAAAACAAAAAACGGAAATTGTTCTGGGGGATGAGCTTTGCCTTGTTACCTAATACCAATATTGGCTACGATATCCAAACGGACGAGATGAGTGAAGTCTCCGATTCCATTTTAAATGTTTTTCAAGGTACCGGCGGAACCAACAAACTGGTGTGGGGCAACGGGATCCGCTACAAAAACTTCTCCGCAGGCATCAATATCAGCTACCTTTTTGGCCAGCTGGAAAGAGTGCGGGAAGTACAGATTCAAGACCTCGACAATGCCTACACGAACCGCTTCGAAGACGATATTTCCGTTCGAAGCGTACAATTTACCCTGGGCTTTCAGTACAAATGGGAATTGGATAAAAAACGACTGACCGAAAAAAACCCTTTCAGTACCAAAAGCATTATTTTTGGTCTCTATGGAAGCCCGGACTCTGATCTGGCCACTCGCAGGACGGCACTGCGGATTGGTATCAACAGTCAGCTGCTGCCAGTTCAAAGGGATACCGCATTTAGTGACACCGATATCAAGGAAGACGGCAAACTGCCCTCGGAATGGACCTTTGGGGTCATGTACCAAGAACTGGCCAAATGGCGGATCGGGCTGGAATTTGGCATTGCCAATTGGGGAAAATATGAAAGCGAAGCCAAACCAGAACAGCTCTTCGACAGCAACCGTTTCGCAGCTGGCGTGGAGTACTCCCCGGATGCAAACTCCTACAACAATTACCTGAAACGCATCCGGTACCGCGTCGGGTTTTACTACAAAGAAGACCCCAGGTTAGAGGATTTAAGAAATTATGCATTAACTTTTGGCTTCGGTTTACCCGTAATTTTGCCCAGAGGACAAACCTCTTTTGTAAATTTGGCCTTCGAACTCGGACGATTCAGTACGGACGACCAGATCAACGAAGATTTTATGAAAATGTCGCTGGGCTTTACTCTTAACGACGGAACCTGGTTTTATAAACGTAAATTTAGATAAGACGGCGAACGGCAGACGGCAGACGACAGACGGTATTTGCATCCGTCCACCGTCCGCCTTCCACCGTCAACCGACAATAACAAAACACATTTTGAATTATGAAAAAGCTTTTGAAATTGACCTTGATCGCTTCTTTTGCCCTCACCCTGGCAATCCCTGCTTTCAGTCAATGTGATACGTGGCTGGACAAACCCAATAAAGATGCACTCGAAGAGGCCCACGTGTTGTATCGTGACTTCCTAAAGCAAAAAGACTATGAAAATGCTTTCAAACACTGGCAAATAGCCTACGAAGGATCGCCCGCCGCCGACGGCCAGCGCTCTTCCCACTACGTTGACGGCCGTACCATCTACCTCGAAATGTTCAAATCTGAAACGGACGAGGCCAAGAAAAAAGAATACTACGACATGATCATCAAGCTCTTCGATGAACATGCAGAGTGCTACCCAAAAGAAAAAGCCCTCAACCTCGGACTCAAAGTCTATGAAATGTTTTACAACCTCCGGGCTCCGTATGCCGACAATCTCAAGGCTTGTGAAGCAGCCGTTGAAGCTGGAGGTGACAATACCAGCTACGCAGTTTTTGTTCCCTATGCCTCCATTGCCGTTTACAACTATCAAAACAAAGCAATGGAAGCCAAACAGGCCCGGGACATCTTCCTCCAAATGAATGAAATTGCTGACAAGAAAATTGCCGAAGGGGGTGATTTGGCAGCCTATTACGAGCAAGCCAAAGGCGCCATGAACGGTGTTTATGCTGACATTGAAAACGAAATCTTCGACTGTGAGTACTTCAAGAAAAAATTGGAGCCGGACTACCGCAAGGATACCAAAGACATTGAAATGCTCAAGTACATCTACAATAAATTGACCAATCAGGGTTGTGATGAATCAGATCCGTTCGTAGCGGAAATCAAAACCAACTACGAAACAACCGTGGCAGCGATCAACGCAGAGAAACTGGCTGGTTACTACGCCGAAAACCCTGGTGAGCACGGTGTTGCGCTTTTCAAAGAAGAAAAATATGATGAAGCACTTGCCAAATTCAAAGAAGGCATTTCTCAGGAAGAGGCCAAAGGCGAGGAAGCCGACTCTGAAAAACTGGCCAACTACTATTTCTATATGGCTTCCGTGGAGTTCCGCCAGATGGGTAAATACGGAGAAGCCCGCACCCATGCCCGCAAAGCTGCTTCTTATAAAAGTGGCTGGGGACGCCCATATATGTTGATCGGCGACATGTACGCTAAAGCCAGCCGCTCCTGTGGTGCCGATGCATTCGATGCGCAACTCGCCATACTGGCAGCCATTGACAAGTACTCGTACGCCAAATCAATCGATGGGGACGTAGCTGCTGAAGCCAACAAAAAAATCGGCGGATATGCTGCTCACAAACCAACCCAGGAAGACGCTTTCATGCGTAAAGTGAAAGCTGGTGACAAAGTTTCCGTTCCTTGCTGGATCGGTGAAACTGTGACCGTGCGGTTGCAGTAATCCTACGGCCTGGCTAAAAAGCCCCGTTCCGATTGGTCGGAACGGGGCTTTTTTGTTTTTTTGTACCCTTGTTCGCCTTTTTTAGTCAAAATGTGCATCTGTTTAATAAGCCGTTATCGGTTAGCTGTATTGATTCACAATCTTGCACCAGGGCTTAGTTTAGCGGTAACATCGTTTTAGACCGGTGTTAATGCTCGGACTGACCACAAGTGGATAAATTACTACAGTCAATCGCTACCGGCTAACTGTACTGATTAATAAACATGGGGACATCCCTGTATGTATGGCAGTCGCCCGAGTCGCTGCCCCCTCGGACCCCAGACTGCGCCGAGCGGCCGATAGGCCGACTGCGGCGCCATCTCAGTGAACATTTGACCCTAAGTTGATAAATCAGCACAGCTAACAGCTAAATACAAATTATTCAAGCTATGACCTATCGTATCTTTTTTCTTCTGTTTGCGACAATTTTCATTACTTGTACGCCCAAGACACCCGAAGTGATCACCGAAACAAAACCTTCGGACAATCAACCTGAACAACCAGCCAACCCATGTGCAACTTTTGAGGATGCCCCAAACCCTGACATGGCACTGGAAAACTTTGTACTCTATCGGGATTTCAAAAAATCAGAAGAATACGATGTTGCATTCGACTACTGGAAAAAAGCATTCAAGGATGCTCCCGCCGCCGACGGCAAACGGGCCACGGTTTTTACCGATGGTGTTTTTTTCTATGAAACGTTCATGCAGAAGGACACGACCAAGAAAGCCGAATACCTTGAAAAGATTTTTGAGCTGTACGACAAAATGGAAAAATGCTACCCTGAAGGTGGCTACGCACAGGGACTGAAAGCGTTTGATTATTTTTTCAAATATCCCTATCTCGCCTCCAAAAAAGAGCAATATGACCTGTTCAAAAAATCCATCGAACTGGATGATGGAAAGCCCCGTTTTTTTGTACTCAACCCATTCACCTCTCTTTTGGTCGATCTGACCCTGGATGGTGAAATCCCCTTAGATGAAGCCAAAAAATATCAACAGACCATTATCAAGACCATTCAAGAAGGCTTGGCTGACTGCGAGGAAAACAAGGATTGTGAGAATTGGAAAATCATCAATGAATACGCCCCTGCTCGCCTTGAAGCACTCGAATCCATTAAAGGCTTTTACGAATGTCAGTATTACATCGATAAATATTATCCCGATTTTGAGGCCAACCCCAATGATTGTGAAACAATCAATACGGTTTATAGCCGCCTGAGGTTTGGTGATTGCGGCAAAGACCTTCCAGAACTACAGGCCATCAATCAGGCTTACCTCACCAATTGTAAGGAGACCGGCCCTTCCTGTAATGATATGCTGCGGGAGGGTGACTATACCGAAGCTATCAACTGCCTGGAAACTGCCATTGAGACAATGGCCAAGGATGAAGACAAAGCCACTTTTAACCTTTTCATCGCCAAAATCTATTTTGCGCACCTGAAGAATTTCTCCAAAGCGCGCCAGTATGCCAGAAAGGCTGCCAACCTGCGTTCGGGCTGGGGAGAGCCTTACCTCCTCATCGGTACGCTGTACGCTTCCAGTGGACCACTTTGTGGCCCCGGCCGGGGATGGGACAGCCAGCGTGTAGTATGGGCAGCCATCGACAAATGGCAAGTTGCCAAATCTGACCCTGCCACCAGGGCAGAAGCCCAAAAACTGATCAATCAGTACGCCCAATACATGCCTGAGCTGGGTGAAATTTTCCAAAGGGGTTTGGCGGAAGGACAGTCTTACAAGGTGCCGTGCTGGATCCAGGAAACAACGACGATCCGGGCGAAGAAGTAATGGGGCTGATGATTGATGATTGGCCGTTTAATCAATCATCAATCACAACCTCCTCGCCACCTCTGCTTCCGCTGCGATATAACCAAATGCCGCCCAGTAATCTGTCTCCAATATTTTATTAAATATGTTAAAAGCCTGTGTGGTATCTCCATTGTACAGGTACCAATTCCCCACTCCATAACCTTGGGTCACCAGGTCGAGCTGGTTGTCGAGGCCGACCTTGGAAAAATTGAGCAGCGAATCCGGCCCGGTCAATCCTTTGTACAGCATGAGTCGCTTGTAATAACTGTGGTTTTCGATCATCTCCCAATCATTTGGAATGGCCGCCAGCACCGAGTCGGCTTTGGACTGCTCACCCAGTCGCCGGTAAGCCATGTACAGCCAATCGGCCGTGGATACCTTTCCATCCGGATAGATGTCCCAGGGCTTGGCCGTTTCGTACACAGCGGCCGCCTTTTCAAAATCTCCTTTTAAATAGTAGGCAAGGGCGAGATGATAATAAATATTGGAATGCAGGTTTGTCAGTGGTTTGTTGAGCCGGTTGGGCAAGCCATCTGGCTCTATTTCTAATTTCCGGCCTTCTGCCAGTTCAGCCGCTTTTTCAAAATCAGCAATCGCCTTGTCGATCTGCCGGGTTGAAATATAACGGTGGCCCCGGTGACGATAAAGCTCTGGTGAGGTTGGATGTACCTTCAATCCGGCCGTATAAATGTCGATCGCTTCCTGGTAACGCCAGAGGTAAGCCGTACGCCGGCCGAACCAGATGATGTTGTCAAGGTTGTTCGGATCAGCTTCAAAATTGGATTGGGCGATTTTCAACAGGGAGTCTTTTTTGGCCAGGGATGCCTCCGAGTCTTCGGGCGGAATGAGCGTTTTACCAGTCAGGGAAATGACTTCCGGTATCGTGGGCGGTGAAACAACGGGTGGGTTTTCAGGACTGGTGCAGGCAGCCAAAAGCCACAAAGACATCAAGTAGTAGATTTGGTTTTTCATCTTGATAAGGTATTGTCGAAGTCCTCTTCAGCCGTTTATTGATCTGTCGAAGGGACTTTGACGGTCCGGATAGAATGATTTTCATCACTTTTTACGAAAAAAATACATTTTTCTAAAACAAAATATTATTTGGCCATGTAAAAATACCGGCAAAAGCATTGTCTGCTTAGCCGCAATGAACAAAATTCAAAATGGTTTTTTCGAAAAACACCATTTAATTAGTATTTGTAAACCACACGTAAACCCCTGAAATTCAATGGTTAAACTTTCTTTTTATGAAAAAACGATCTAATTTTGCACCTCGAATTACAAGAGGCTGCGGAAAATGCCAAATAAGACAAACTACTAAGGCAAACACTTGAAGCACGAATCCAAAAGAAATTAGTCCTTACCAACACCGGCCAAATCTTTCAGAATAGATTGAAACGAACAAAATTTAATTTGGAGCTATTTTCCAATTGGATTTTTCATTGAAATACTACCATTTTTACATAAACCATTAATGGAGCAATTAAAATAAAATGAGCGGGTAAAACTGACTTTTAACGTTATCCTTCCCGATCAAAATACGGGATTCCGTTTTACTGCATTTTTCTTTTTACTTGTTCCCACGACTATCATGTTGAAAAAATCTTATTCCAAAACAAAGCCCGTTTGCAAAGTAACTTTCACACTTCCCGTAGAAGCTGCCAACGGTGCAAAAGATGTCCGTGTTCTCGGTGACTTCAACAATTGGAGCTGGGAAAACGGTTACAAAATGAAAGCTGGCAAAAAAGATTTCACTGCCGCAGTTGAACTCGCAGCCGGCAAGCATTACGAATTCCGTTACCTGATCGACAACCACATCTGGGAGAACGACTGGAAAGCCGATGCCTACAAAGATTCAGGTATCTATGGCATCAAAAACTCTGTAGTTGCCCTGGAAGCTGCTGCTGCTAAAAAAGCACCTGCCAAGAAGACCACTGCTAAAAAGACCACTGCGACCAAGACAGCTGGCAAGCAAGCTCCAACGGCGAAAGCCAAGCCTAAAGCTGCCCCAGCCGCTAAAAAAGCCAAAGCTGACGACCTGAAAAAGATCGAAGGCATCGGTCCTAAGATCGCTGGTTTGTTGAAAGAAGACGGTATCGTTACTTTCGCTGACCTGGGCAAAGCCAAAATCACTACTTTGAAGGCTATCCTTGAAAAAGCCGGTAAGCGTTACCAGATGCACGACCCAAGCACTTGGGCTGAGCAGGCTAAATTGGCCAATAAAGGTGAGTGGACTAAACTCGCTAAATTGCAAGATGAGCTGAAAGGCGGTAAGCGTGCTTAATTAAGCAAGCAAGTATCGTGTAGGTGAGTAAGCACAGACCGGGCTTTTTTAGCCCCTTTACTTTCTACCGAATAACCTTCTTTCGTTGTATTATACGAACGGCGTTCCTGTTTCAGGGACGCCGTTTTTTTTATTCCTCCAGATCCACCAATTTATTTTTCACGGCATAAATCACTAGTCCGGCCACGTTTTTAACTTCCGTTTTTTCCAAAAGTTTTTTGCGGTGCCCCTCTACGGTGCGGGCGCTAATGAACAACTTCTCTGCAATTTCATTGGTGGACATTTCCTGGCAAATCAGCTGTAGCACTTCCAGCTCCCGCGGGGACAAATTCATCTGTGGAGAATTGGAAAGGATTTCGGTAGGCGATAATTTATTTTTGCTCTTCACCTGCTTCAACAATGCCCGGGAAACATAATCATTGAAATAAAAGCCTTTTTCCATCACGGAATGTATGGCCTCCTGCACCACCTCCGAATCTTCATCTTTTAATAAATATCCGTTGGCACCGATTTCCATAACGTGGGAAATCAGGCGCTCATCGTCGTACATGGTTAACAAAATAACTTTTATCTCAGGATAGCGGCTCTTGATTATTTTAGTTGCCTCAATACCATCCATGCCCGGCATTTTTATATCGGACAAAACCACGTCAGGGTGAGCCAATTCTATTTTATCCAACAACTCCTGGCCATCGTTGGCCTCGGCCACGATTTCCACATTCTCGAAAGTCTGAATGATGAATTTTAATCCCTTTAAAAAAAGTTTTTGATCGTCGGCAATGGCGAGCTTTATTTTTTGCATTCTTTGTTCAAGTGATCAGCAATGTCTGGCACTGCGTTAAATTAGTGTCATTAATTTTTTATTTCTAATTTAACTTTTGGAAGGAGAATGGTAAATATACTCAACACAAACAATTTCCCGCAGGGTTCGCAAATTTTTTATAAAGTGCACAGAGGAAGCAGTCAGCGATACTTTGTGAACCCTGCGGGAAAACAAGCCTATTTTTTTTCTTCTAAAAGATTTTCCAAGGGCAGGTTAATTTCCGCCTTGACCCCCTCCCCTTTCTGGGAAGTCATTTTAAAATCGGCGCCGATAAAATTTGCGCGGCTTTCCAAACTTCGCAGGCCCAATCCCTTTTTGCGGGAGCTGGCGTCGTATTTATTTTCCATTTCAAAACCCACGCCGTCGTCCTGATAAATTAATTGCAATTTATTTTCATTGAAAATTAATTCTACCATTATTTTATTTGCCTGCGCGTGCTTGATCGTATTATTGGTGAGTTCCTGCACGATGCGGTAAAGACCGACTTCCTTATTTAAATCGAATCGTTTTGGGTCGGGACAGTCGATGTAGTATTTAACCGATCCGGCTTTATTAATTTTTTCGGCCATGTCCTCTACGGCCGCCACAAAGCCAAAACGCTCCAAGGTAGGCGGCAATAAATTATGGGAAATTTGCCGTACATTCTGAATTGTTTCGTCCACTAAATTGAGCGATTCGGTCTTAACATCCGTCATGTGCTTTGTTCCACCGGCACCGATCTGTTTTAAATACATTTTTGTGGCCGATAATAATGCACCCACACTGTCGTGCAGGTCGGAGGCAATTCTTTTTCTTTCTTCCTCCTGCGACTGGATACTGGCGTGCAACAATTCCTTTTGGTATTCTGCCTCGCGGCGGTTCATTTCTTCCTGCTGGTGGAAGAGGCGCCGCTGGTAGACCACGAAAAAGACGATGATGGCGAGGGCCAGCAGAAACATCCCCACAATACCGGCGATGAGGAGGCCCGGTATTCCCACCGTTCCAGAATCATCCATAATAATAATTTAAAATAAATTTATTAATTCAAAGCTCTTCAATTGTTCAAAGAGAAATTCACAAATCAATTATTTATTTTTTATCGCCGTGCGGCAAGGAGGAATCTACAAATGTGTCACAAATTGGAGGACACGGCCGTGAATATTCAAAATACAATGCATTGCTATAATCCGTAAAGGTACGGGCAAGCATTAATACCGGACGTACACTAAATGGGTCTCCTTCTACTAATTCTGAAACAGCAGCTGTTATATAGACAAACAGATTAATATCCTCTTCGTTTTCATACTTCGCCCGCATTTTCGCAACATCAGAATCGGATAAATTAAACCCCCTGACCAATTCCTCTGAACCGTTCACCGTTCCTAAAAAGTAAGTACCAACAAAAGTATCATCCACCAAGGTGTTACCTGACAATGCATCGGCGAAGCTCAGATAGGAGCTATCAAAAGCATGAGCTTCATCCTGGCTGATCTCATCCCTTTTCCCTAATGGTATTTCCCTGGCCGCTGAATCGAATATAAATTCCATTTCTTTGGCATTGTCATGTAAGTCATTAAAACCTACAGTTTCATTGGCGTTCGATGAAAAAGAATCGATGATAATAGTAAACGCAGGCTTTGCTTGATGAGGATCGACCGGCTTAGCAGCAAAGTGCAATCTAACTTGATTGGCCGACGAATTTAAAATGGCACCCAAGTCGGCATTTAAAAGCCGGTATAACTCTGGCGCATGTATTCTTGCATTTCTGTTGTAAAATAACAAATTGCCGATCTTGGTCTTATCTACCCCTGCATTTTGCCATCTCTGAATCCAACTGTTGTAAACATCAATCATTTTAATTTTTTTATTTGAGTACAGGACAAAACTCAACATTGATAATTTATGCCTGAAAATCCTCCCCCTAACCCCCTCCAAAGGGGGAAATTAAATCCGTTTCCCCCCCTCTGGAGGGGGTTAGGGGGAGGATGTACTCGTTTTGTTTTTAAATATTAAATTTGTCCTGTACTCAGTTTTTTTAGTTGAGTTTTATAAAAATAATCAATTGCCCAAGCCTAAAATTAAATTCACAAAAAATTAAAATTTAGAGCTTGAGTCAACCAATAAAACCTTGATGGTTTTTATTTAAATTTCACCAAAGTAAATCCAATTTTAACTCTGGTAAAAATCCTGAACTTCGAAATTATTCGATCTCTGGCTTAACCCATAGTGCAATTGTGTAACAAATATTTTGCACAGTATTCATTATAGCATGCAGCCCCCAGATAAAATAGCTCGCCTCCCTCGATTCAATCAAATAGTTGCTATAAATAAAAATAAATAAGCTCGTCGAAAAATAAAACAAAAGCCCTGAACTCACCCAAAAAATCGGCGCCCCTTCCAGCCGTTTCAATTTAAGTGTTTTTAAAGTGGTATAAAAAAACACCAAAACCATGGTGATCACTAAAATGGCTTCGACAGCTCGTACCAGGGCATCGATCCTTAATTGCCTTTCTAAAATCAGGTTGTTAAATAGTGCAAAAATTGCAAATCCAAAAATCAATAAATAAATGTTACGAACAGACAAATATCGCAACAGCTCATTTTTAAAAATAAATACAATCAGACCAAATTCTATAACCGTGTAAATATGTAAAACAACCAAATTGGATGCTTTCAGTACTTCAATAATATAATACGAGCTTAATTCAACAATAGCTCCAACAAAAATCAACAAACACAGATGGAACTGAACATGGTTACTACGCCTAATCCTAAAGAATGCAAATAATAAAGGCAGGGCAATCGTGTAACTTGAAAATTCAATTAGCTGGAATAATTTTATATTATCCATAAAAAGTGAAAAATGATTTTTGGCAGTTGGAATAAGGACTGTTCAATCTTGAATTCAATTGTTCTCTCTTTGGCAAACAATAAGCTTCCATTAATTGTAAGAGACATTAATTCAAAAGCGACTCGATTTATTGTTTTTGATGGTTGACTGTAATTATTTATCGATTAGGAAATTATCACCTGATCACAAATTGGTGGGCACGGTCTCGAATATTCAAAATATTCAGTATCTGCAGCAGTGTGACCAACTTGAATGACAAACCTGAACTGGAACGGGTCTGATTGCTCGGTAGGGAATTCGTTGCTGGCAAGGTTGAAAAAAACCGAAGGCTTGGTAGTTGCGTCTTGATTGGCCAAAAGAAAATATTTGATGGAAGCGACATCGGACTGGCTGAATGTCGAAGCCTTTACCCGCTTCAGATAATTGTCAAAAGTGGCCAACAACTGATATTGCAACTGTTCGTCTGACAGCATATCTCGCCACCTGACTTCAAAATCATATGCCTGCAAACTGGATATCTCCACATTAAACATGGGGAGGTTTGGAGAATCACTATTCTTCAAAGGGTTGAGTATTTTAGGATTTGGGCCCAGATCATCGATACTTGGAACATCTGCATCAACAAAGGCCGAGTAGGCCTGGGCGATCAAAGTTAAAGCCGGAATAGGAGGAACAGGGGCATCGACGTCAAAATCTGGATTGACCCCAAGATGAATGCGCAACTGGTTGGCAAAGGTCGGTTGGTCTGGTTTCAGTAGATCCCATGCATCGTCAAACGATAACTCATAAGAATGAACCCGTTCAGTTGGCGTGTTCGTAGCAATAGCCTCTCTAAGTGATCCGCTTAAGGAATAAAACAAATACCTGAGTTCTTCCCTTGGTAAATTCAAATACTTGTTGATGTAGTCCTGAGGAGTGTAGATCGGTAGAGGTGCAGTCGTATCTTTTGTTGTTTTCATTGGTCAAACTTTTTTATTGCATTGAAAGTTAAGTTCTGCACGCAATATATGGTTGATCCATTAAAAAAGAACAAATAGACTCAATTATTTCACGTAGTTCCCCGTATCGAAACACGTAGTTACCCGCATTGAAACCCGGCATTCCCCGTCTTGCCAGTCACCTCCGTGTATTTTCCCGCATCCCACTCCTCTCCATCCACCCATTTTCCCGCATTTTCAAAGAACACGGGAATCCCCTCTTAATATTTCACGCCATACCGCCCCATCTTTGTATCGTCAAACAAAAACAAATAATCATTAAAAAAACAAATTAATGAAAACAATAAATAGCAGAACCAGCCATAACACCACCGGCCTCACATCCATTACTTTCCGGCCGGCCGAACGGGGCCAGATGCTCCAGCGCCTGGAAAGCCTCCGTCAAAAAGCCATGCAGCAATTGGTCGACGTACCACGGACCAAATTGAGCGAGGCGAATTCCCGCACCCTGGGCCTGAACACCCATTAACCTCAAATTACCATGTTGTCCATCATCTTTTGCTTGTTGGTCGTCCGGCTCATCATTGCCATCGTACCAGCAGCCAGCAAAGCCAGCTCAACGGCTGGCATGTTCTAAAAACCAAGCCGTCGACCAGGAATAAAAAGAAAGCATATCACAGTCCGCTTGCAGCCCGGCTGAAGGGGCGAGCCATGCCATAAAGTCCCACAAAAAGCAATGGGAAAAACCTGTAACCCGCTCAGCAACCGTAGCAGCCGCTACTGCCAAGCCCAGGACTGCTATGCCTTCCGAAATAAAGGCCCTGTTTCGACCAGCTCATATAACAAACCAAATGCATAACAATTTAAAACCTGTAACAATGAAAACAATTGCAAAAAAATCAAATGGAACTACTTTCAATTTCAACCAATTTCAAGATGTGGCCATCAGCCGGGAACAGCAGCAGCAAGTAAAAGGAGGAACGGATGGAGACGGTGAAAATATAGTTACGGAAGATATTATTATCCAATGATATCAATTTCGGGCCTAACCCAACACTTGTACTGAATTATGATGAGGCAGCTACCGGCTGCCTTATTGTATTTTTCAGTTCTTTTCCTACTGATATTGCCTTTGAGGAAAAACCGGATTTCCATTTAAATACTTTTCAATTTCCTAACCAACCAAACTTTTCCGGTAATCACTTCATATGAATGGATCTTTTCCAATAACTTTTGTTTTTCCTTTTTTGAATTTAATATTTCAAAATGGTTTTTCACCATTTTTTTCACCATTGCATTAAAATTTAAATAGCCCCGTTTTCTGTTTTTGGATATTTTTTTATTCCGTAATATATATTTCTCAAAAGCATCCACCTGCGACATCACGACCTCAAAGTTGGTCTGATCCTCCAGGTATTTTTCAAACCAGTTCATAATCAATAATATCCTTGACTTTACTTGATAAATTACATGGGTAAATTGCTCCCCCCACAACGTTTCGATAACTCTGTCAAACTGCCTTTGCCTGAAATACAGTTCTCCCAAACTGATCATTTTTGCGGACCGGCGTATTTCTTCTTCCAAATAAACACTATATTCTTCCACGAAAGAAAATGCCCAGTCAAACTCATCCAGAATACCCGCTGTACTGACAATATTATTATAGGTTGCTTCAGTCATTTTCCCGTTCACAATTAGAAGTTCATTTTTTAATCCAAATTTAAACAGCTCGAATGCATCCCGGTTAAAATCGGATTTACCTAAATTAATTTTACCAACACAATAATTGATAAGCTCATAAAAAATCAATTTTTTGTCTGTCATTCTGAACTGGTTCACAAAAGTTTTATATTCATTATTTAATTCGTGGAAATTCTGCTCGTCAGTTCTTTTTTCATGCAATAAATAAAATTTATGGTAAATAGAAAAAATGGGGTTCTCCTGATAAAACTTTTCTCCAGCTATATTTTTCACTGGTTCCAGCAAATCAATTTGATAAGAATAGGAAAGTGCCCGTTCCCTCGTTTTTAAATCGCTGCCCATCCTCAGCTTAAACAACACAAAATATCGGTCCAGCATTTTCATAATATCATGAGCATAATCCTGATTGGGTCGGTATCGGTTCGTTTGCGGGTGGTAAAAGTATTCATATTTGGCCTCCAGCATTTCCTTATAATAAATTGAATCCCGGAAGCTATTTTGTTCCAGATCATCAATCAACGCCTCTGTCCCTTTTTCAAAAAAAGCATACATGTTTCTTTTTCCAAATGCGCGCACCAAGGTCTTCTTTTTCAACAGTTCATCCTGCTCATTTTCGAGCACTATGAGGTACTCGCGAACCAATTGCACCAGTTGTCGCCGCAGGTTGCTCATCAACTGATAATGGAAGGGCTTTCCGGGATATAACTTTTTAAATACGTTTTCTTTTTTCAGCCGCCGGGCGGTGTAGTCAGGATGGTCAGATTTGAGTAGCTCGAAGAGCTTGGCCACGGTAGGATTGGTATTATAAAATGGAGACCGGACAAATTTGGAAAATCGGTTGATTTCATCCTGGGTAAGCCCTTTCAGTAAATTAACTAGTTTTGTTTGATGCATTTCAGGTAAAATAATTCAACAATTCAAGTTATAATCAAGTCAGCAAACTTAATAACAAAATACTCACTATCAATATTTTATGATACAAATTATAAATTTTAATAAAAAAAACAAGTTATAAAGCCCCTAAACTGTCTTTGCCGGGAGCCCGGCTTGCCCATATCTTGCAACCATAATCAATTAAGCACAAAAACTACTGACAAAAAGTGCCTCAAATAATTGATCCTACGCTAACGGCTTTCCTTTTAAACGACCCCTTTTTTCAGTTAAATTAAAAATGCTGGCTTGTGATCCGAATCCATCACATTATGGAACGACGTATACTTGAGTACAGTCTCAACCATAACTCCCTGCTCTTCTACCTCTAGAGCATCGTCATCATCCAAGTCGTTTTCTTCACCCTCCTCTTCGTCACTGTCTTCATAGTTTCGTGTATAAGAAGGGAGAAAGCTGCTGAGGCTCTTCTTATGTGCGAACAGTATTCTATCACACCTAAAAATATTTCAGACGTTCACGTTACAATCGAAAATTATATGCAAGCAGTGTACATAACCACTACGGTTTGCTCTTACCATGCAGGAACACGCTGCTTCTCACTTGTGTCGTATCGCGATGTCCCTTTGTCAAACTTGTATGACGGGGGGAAATTAAGTGGTGCTTCCTCGAATGGATCGAAAGCTTTATTAGCGGTCTTCTGAGCCATTAGCTGATCATATTTCCACAGACCTTCAAAATTCTGTTGCTGAATCTCTCCCAAGACTGCCTGTGAGCGCAAAAACCAATATCAGGATTACGATTAAGTTAGATGTCTTAATCTAGAGGTAATTCTCACCTCGTAAGGTGCATCTATTCTATAATTCAAATCGCCAATCCAAAAAACTAGTTCAGAGTCCACTAGGCTGTGATCGTTCCCAATCTTTTTCAGCTTCGAGATTCTTACTGATTCTGATGGTTGGGTGTCTATACTCGTATCTTGGACATCTAAATGAGATTGCGCATAAAAATGAATATTGTTCAAGATATGATGGTAGTCTTCATTCCTCGCATCTACTGCATGTTGATGAGCTGCAAGATGGGAATTGAGGAATGTTACGCGTTGTCGATGAATGCACAAACTTATACCCACAACACCCTTATTTGCAAGGGTTCGACCCGGTCCGCCACAAGTAACAACTGCACTCGTAGGCTCACTTGTGTGCTCTCTGATACTTGTTCGCACCCAGACACACAACAGAATGCCCGCAAGCTGCTTACTTCCAACTAAACAGAACGGGTCACATTGGCGTACACCACCAAGCTCGGTTAAATGCCTGTTCAAAGTTGAAAGCCACCAAGCACCCATAGCACTTGGTTTCATCATTTGATTCCGCATATTCCCAGCAACATTCTTCACAGCTTGGCCAACCACAGCGCCACCTCCAGTCTCAATTTCTTGCAGACCCACAACCACAACATCCGAAGCTTCTGCGTCTCCTCGAAGCCACTGAGCGACTGATATGTCTGAAGGTTTTGTTTCGTTTACGTTCCATGTTGTTGTGAATATGGTAATGTCACGAGAAGACGTGAATTGAGCTTTACTACGCTGGAGCTCCAGTTCCACCGCCTTGTCACGCTGAATCGGTGAAGCTTTCGACCAGGATCTTATATTGCCTGCAGTATCGGAACTCACCATCTGAAGTGGGCTGGCATGTATATGTAGAATTGCATTCTGGTGAGCACGCCATGCGCTTATACATGTAAGACTGAGGGTAGATCCACTATTTTCATCCTCTTCAGAAACGCTAAGCTCGATGACGAATAGCAAACCTAGCTTTGAGCCCACCCAGAGGTGATCTTGGACTTGACAAATTGCCTTCAAAGCCTTTCTCCCTAGCCCAACTTTTGCAACACATATCTGCATTGGACGTAAAACCGAATAAGTCCTGAGGCCACACATGTATGTGTTTACAACGAGAAATCTTACCCCCGAATTCCATAGACGGAGCATTCCATCTGAGTATCCTACCCAGACGCTATTATTGTCGCCTGGACACGTTGAAGTTACGTGTGCCCGTTTAAACGTTGCTCCTCCTTCTGAAGCTCCCGAAGTTGCGTAGTCTGCCGCTGCAGCGACAGTCCTTCCAACTGCGCCAAATACATTCGCGGCACCGGCTTTCACTAAATTTCTGGTCCGCAGCACCAGTTCCGATTTACCAACAATCTTACGAAGCAAACTCTTCTTATGGTTACGTCGGACACTGCTTGGAATTCCATGTTCATCCGCCCAGTTCTC
>JBCBRY010000027.1:0-85296 GCA_039819485.1 Bacteroidota bacterium
CTATTTTAGTGCAACGCCACCACCGGGCAAGGCTAATAAAAATGGGTAGAAGTTGCCAATTATATTAAAAAATAATAATCCTGCCGCTAACCAGAATTTTTGATGCAGCAATAAATAAATAGTTATTATTAAAGTGATTACAAAAGGGATTAAATGCCCAAATTCTGATTTTTTGGTGTTTGTAATAAAATGGTCAATACCAGATCTTTTTCCATCAAAATAGGCTTTCTTGTTTTTGGGTTTTCCATAAATGAATTTAATTAATAGTTTTTTAAAAATATCTGCCCGCAACAGTTTGAAATATTTATTTAATTTTTTGCTGTTTTTTATTTCATAGTAAGGCGACGGCATAAGCTGCTGAGTGGGCAGGGCGAAGCCGGCAAACGCAAAGATGCCGGTAATGAACAAGCTAAGCAGCCAGGAGAAAATCAGGGCAGGCCAGAAATTATCCAGGAGCGCATGTTCAGTCATGCCGTTTATCATTTTCATAGATTGATAAATCAGGAAAATCGAAAAAAGTATATAGAATGTCTTTTTAATCATTTTTTAGTAACATGATTTCCATTAAAATTAATTCCCCAGCTCTTTTTCTTTTTGATGGTCAAGTCGACCCGGTCTTTTCGTTTAATAAAAAACCAATCGGCTTTTGCCCTTTCCGGGGTAAAAGTTAACGTAAAATATCCATGTCGAACCAGGTCTACATATTTTAAGTGGGGATTGTGCTTTTTTCTTTTCAGCCGGCGCTTGGCTTCGGTTGCGATAAATTTAGGAATTATTTCATCCAGGTTGAATGAGGTGACACTTGGTGCGACGAATTCAGCACCAATGACGCCTTTTCCCGTTTTACGGTCATATTTGTTTTTGTCCAGAGGGTTGCCCGTTAGCTCCAATGCCCAAGCTGTATGTACATCGCCAGTGATGACAATAATATTTTGTATATTATTTTCATAAAAAAAATCGAAAATAAATTGTTGCTCGGCCGGGTAACCGTCCCAACGGTCCATGCGCACCTCAGGCCGCCGGTCAAAAACATTACTGTCGTGCAGAGGGGAAAAAATAACCTGGTTGCCCATTATTTTCCAGCGCGCTTTCGAATTGACCATGCCGTTCAACAGCCATTCTGTTTGTTCTTTGCCCAGCATATGTCTTTTATCTGAATGAAGATTTGGATCGTTGATACCACTGGCCTGCGGACTTCGTCCTTCAAGCCGACCATCAAGCATCCACATTTCTGCGAGGTTGCCAAAACTGAAACTGCGGATGATGCTTTTTGCTTCGTTATCTTGGATCGGCAACCATTCGAAATAGGCCTGCCGGGCGGCACTTTCTCTGTTTTCCCAGGCCTCTCCCGAAATGCCGCTATTGACATTGTTGGTTATTTCATGATCGTCCCAAATGGTAATAAACGGATGCAGGCGGTGGCATTCCTGCAATTGTTTGTCGAGACGGTATTGGGCGTAGCGAGTCCGATAATCTTTTAGCGACCGACAGGTGTGGGCAGGAATGTGCGTGCGGGTCATGCTCTTGCGGGTGCGTTTACGCCCCCACTTGCGGGCACCGTGCTCGTAAATATAATCGCCCAGGTGGACGACTGCATCAATATCATTTCGCTGGGCGATATGGCCATAGGCATTATATTCTCCCGACTGGAAATCAGCGCAGCTCACCACTGCCAGCCGCAATTGACTGGGATCTCCTTCGGGGGCTGTTTTGGTGCGGCCAATTGGAGAGTAGTTTTCTTGGTGTTTAAACCGGTAGTAATAAGTCGTATTTGGAATCAGGTTTTCTACAAATAATTTAACCGTAAATGCCTTGTCATATGTAGTCGTTTCTGTTCCGGATTTAATAATCTGCTGCATGGCTTCATCAGTGGACATTTCCCATTCGACTTCCTGGGCCTCCGTTGATTCAACAAATATTTTAGTCCAAATGACCACCCCGTTCGGCTTGGGGTCTCCTGAAGCTACGCTGAAATAAAAGGGCTTTTGCGACTCATCAAAAAACGGTTTGATTGCTGAGTGGAAAACGGACTGCGAACGAGCCATAAGAGCACATAACAAGAAAGGAACGGCAAAGACGATGTATTTCATTATTCGTTTTTTGCCAAAAATAGAAGGCTGCGGGTAAACTATGGACTACTTAAACAAAAAAAAGACCTGCCGAAAATGACAGGCCTGTCCGAAAATTTGTTGTAATCCCTTAAAGGTCTTTATCGCAAGAAGTAAAGACCTGCGTATTGATACGATTCGAAGATAAATAGTTATGGTTGAGCAATCATGGTTGCATGATTGAATAATTCCTGGATGAACAAACCCTGATCCTTGAACAACAGGGCGGCGGCCAAGGCAACAACAAATGCAGTCCATTTTAAAATACCTAACCGGTGGCTGCGGGCTGCCGCTTTTTCACTTTGAAGCCAATCTTGAAATGAGGGAGATAGGTCGGAAGGTGTGTTTTTTGAAAAGCTTTCAGTTTGTTGCATAGTAGAAGGTTTGTTTGTTTTGTAAATAAATGAGTAAAAACTATGCCATATTGCACGATGAGATATTATAAATTACTTTAATTAGAAAAGCCGCACCCCTGCTGGAAGGATGCGGCTTCGTATTTTAATCGGTCGATCTAAATCACTGGATGATCAGTTTTTTAACTAATATTTCATCATCGATAATGACTTGTACTAAGTATATTCCTGTTCGCCAATTGTTTACAAATATGTTTTCTTCAACAACGTTTTGTCCCAGCTTTCTCTCTTCTACAGTTCTGCCTGCTGTGTCAAATATTTTTAACCTGCCTTCCTGATATTTCCCAAGAATGGAAATTTTAACAAATTCATCGGCTGGATTTGGAAACAGACGAAAGTCTTTGTTGGATTGAAGGCTGGAAGAAGGCTTGACTTGCAAAGCATTGCCACTGGTTGGCGGTTCGACCAATGGGTTGTTGTTACAAGCTGCATTGATCTCTGAAACACTGTTACAATTTGTGCTATTGAAAAATATGACAGTCGCTCCGCCAATGTTCCCGCTATTGATCAAATCGTGGATCGGACAACAATCCGTTAAAGAGAAATTGTAGTAGAGCATCAAATTGCCGCCCACTTCCTGAAGACTGTCCAGACCTGCGAGTGATACGAGCTGGCTGTTGAAGAAGATGGTGAGGGTCCCACCGATTTCTTTTAGACTATCAAGGCCTCCCATGTTTTCAAGGAAGGTGTACTGGATATTGACGTTGCCAGTAACCTCGAGTATATTTTTCAGTGAATCGATGTTTGAGACGTTGGCACCTTGTACAGTAAGGTTGCCGTCGATAATGGAGTAACAGCTCGAAAATGCGTTTACGGCGGCTTGTGTTGATAAAAATACATTGCCATTATAGGTCAACCCACCGGCTGCGTTTTCGTCTATTTCTCCGTCACAATCGTCATCAATGCCATTGCAAATTTCAGGAGCTCCGGGAAAGACGCCCGGATCGCTATCTTCGCAATCTCCACTGGTAGCGGTCAGTTCGTTCGGTGCTTTATAACCAGTTGGGCGGCTACAGGCAATTTGGGTTGTTCCATCAGAATAACCATCATCATCTGCGTCTTTATACCACTCCTGGCCAGGGTACTCGTCGGCATTGTTGTCGTTGCAATCACCACTTGTTGCTTCCAGGTCTTCTGCTAAATAGTAGTTGGTGGGCTGGGTGCATGATTGCTGGGAAATACCATCAGAATAACCATCACCGTCTACATCCTTGTACCAGGTTTTTAGGCTACTTGGAGGTGCAGCCCCAACGGTAGTTATATCACTTGCGAAACAAGTTGGAGTACCCAGGATCCATACTTCGATGTCGTAGGTTCCAGGAGAGACATCTATAAATTCACCGGTTAGGTTAAAGGTCGTTCCACCATCAGTGGAATAAGCAATCTGACCAGTGCCGGATGCTGAAATGGTAATAGTGCCGTCCCCTGATCCCGGACAGGTTTCATTTGTAACAATAATTTCATCTATACTGACTGAACAACTAGAGCAGCTTGAAGGAGCTGTACCAACATTGCTGTTGGTCAAGGTACACATTGGATCGTCGGAGAACTCTGCTGTCAGGCTGATTATAGAGCCATCTGCGCTCATTTCGACATCAACGAAAGTATGTGAGGTGCCAAGGCCTGCCGCTGAAACCGCAGCGGTACCATCACCCGAAAGATCGAGCGTGCCCGTACCTGGAGAGTTGGTAAACGTAACCGTGATATCAGCTTCGAAAGTATCATCCAATGGGTCCAGAGTTCCCTGATTATCACAGAGAGAGAAATTGTTTGCAGTGATGCTGGTAATGTTACAACCACACACTTCATCAATAAGGCCATTACAATTGTCATCAACACCGTTGCACAGTTCAGTTGCGCCTGGATTAATGGCGGCAATGTTGTCATTACAATCCGTATTGTCTAAACTAAAACCGGAGCCAGGGTCACAAGTAGTGACTGGTGAGTTTGGATTGCCAAAACCGTCCCCATCAAAGTCAACATACCAAACGGTATTCGGGTTGATGCTGCTATTAGTATCGTCGCAGTCATCAAAGTTACTGACGTAACCTGCTGGCTGATCACATTCGACTAAAACAGAATTTAAGCTGCCGAAACCATCACCGTCGAAATCTTCATACCAAGTAGGTGCATCGATCGCAAATTCATCGATCTGTCCGTTACAGTTGTCATCGATGTTATTGCAAACCTCCGGTGCACTTGGGTTAATGCCGCTGTCCGAATCATTGCAATCAAGGTCATTGTTAACGTATCCGGCAGGCTGGCTACAAGCAATGATAGAGCTGTTGGCATCGCCAAATCCGTCTCCATCGCTGTCCTCAAACCAGGTTGGGCCAGTTACTGGATTTATATCAACCATTCCATCGCAATTATTGTCAACACCATCACAAATTTCGTCAGCATCTGGATTGATTCCTCCATTGTTGTCATTACAATCGGTATTGTTGGTCACAAAGCCAGCAGGCGGTGAGCAGTCTACAACTGAGACATTTGGATTACCGAACCCATCACCGTCATTATCGGCATAGTAGGTATTCTGTACTCCTACGTCAATCATTCCATCACAATCATTGTCGACGCCGTCGCAGACCTCGGCGGCCGCGGGGTTGATGGCGGCATCGCCGTCGTTGCAGTCATCGGTGCCGGTCCCGTTCAGTTCTGAGAGGAGGAAGCCGTTGGCGGGCCTTTCACAGGCGGTGGTGGAAGAGGCGCCGTAGTCATCGCCGTCGGCATCGGTGTACCAGGTCTGTCCGGGGAACTCGTCGGGGTCGCTGTCGTCACAGTCGGTGTTGTCAAGCACAAAGCCGGACGGCTGCGAGCAGGACTCCTGGGAGCTGTCGGGGTCGCCGAAGCCGTCGCCGTCGGAGTCGGCATAGAAAGTCGTCAGCCCCTCCTCGTCTATCTGCATGTCACAGTCGTTGTCCTCCCCGTCGCAGATTTCCGCTGCGCCGGGGTTGATGGCGGCATTGCCGTCGTTGCAGTCGTCGGTGCCGGTCCCGTTCAGTTCTGAGAGGAGGAAGCCGTTGGCGGGCCTTTCACAGGCGGTTGTGGAAGAGGCGCCGTAGTCGTCGCCGTCGGCATCGGTGTACCAGGTCTGTCCGGGGAACTCGTCGGGGTCGCTGTCGTCACAGTCGGTATTGTCGGCAACGTACCCAGAAGGTTGCGTGCAGGCCATCTGAGAGTTGTCGGGGTCACCAAACCCGTCGCCGTCGGTATCGGCGTAGTAGGTGTTCTGGACGCCCTCGTCGACCTGGGAGTCACAGTTGTTGTCGACGCCGTCGCAGACCTCGGCGGCTGCGGGGTTGATGGCGGCGTCACCGTCGTTGCAGTCATCGGTCCCGGTCCCGTTCAGTTCTGAGAGGAGGAAGCCGTTGGCGGGCCTTTCGCAGTCGGTGGTGGCGGAGGCGCCGTAGTCATCGCCGTCGGCATCAATGTACCAGGTCTGTCCGGGGAACTCATCGGGGTCGCTGTCGTCGCAATCGGTATTGTCGGCAACGTATCCGGTAGGCTGCGTGCAGGCCGTCAGTGGACTGTTGGGATCGCCAAATCCGTCGCCGTCGGTGTCGGCGTAGTAGGTGTTCTGGACGCCCTCGTCGACCTGGGAGTCACAGTTGTTGTCGACGCCGTCGCAGACCTCGGCGGCTGCGGGGTTGATGGCGGTATCACCGTCGTTGCAGTCATCGGTCCCGGTCCCGTTCAGCTCGGAGAGCAGGAAGCCGTTGGCAGGTCTTTCACAGTCGGTGGTGGAAGAGGCACCGTAGTCATCGCCGTCGGCATCAATGTACCAGGTCTGCCCGGGGAACTCGTTGTCGTCGTTGTCATCGCAGTCATCGGTCCCTGTCCCGCTCAGCTCGGAAAGTAGGGAACCGTTGGTTGGCCTTTCACAGGCAGTGGTGGAAGAGGCGCCATAGTCATCCCCGTCGGCATCGATATACCAGGTTTGTCCGGGGAACTCGTTGTCGTCGTTGTCGTCGCAGTCATCGGTCCCGTTACCGCTCAGCTCGGAGAGTAGGAAACCATAGGTTGGCCTTTCACAGGCAGTGGTGGAAGAGGCACCGTAGTCATCGCCGTCGGCATCAATGTACCAAGTCTGTTCAGGGAACTCGTTGGCGTCGTTGTCATCGCAGTCATCGGTGCCGGTCCCGCTCAGCTCGGAGAGTAGGAAACCGTTGGTTGGCCTTTCACAGTCAGTGGAGGAAGAGGCGCCGTAGTCGTCGCCGTCGGCATCGGTGTACCAGGTCTGTCCGGGGAACTCGTTGGCGTCGTTGTCATCGCAGTCATCGGTTCCGTTACCGTTCAGCTCGGAGAGTAGGAAACCGTTGGTTGGCCTTTCACAGGCAGTGGTGGAAGAGGCGCCGTAGTCGTCGCCGTCGGCATCGGTGTACCAGGTCTGTCCGGGGAACTCGTTGTCGTCGTTGTCGTCGCAGTCATCGGTGCCGTTACCGCTCAGCTCGGAGAGTAGGAAACCGTTGGTTGGTCTTTCACAGGCAGTGGTGGAAGAGGCGCCGTAGTCGTCGCCGTCGGCATCGGTGTACCAGGTCTGTCCGGGGAACTCGTTGGCGTCGTTGTCATCGCAGTCATCGGTCCCTGTCCCGCTCAGTTCGGAGAGTAGGAAACCGTTGGTTGGCCTTTCACAGGCAGTGGTGGAAGAAGCGCCATAGTCGTCCCCGTCGGCATCGATATACCAGGTTTGTCCGGGGAACTCATTGGGATCGTTATCGTCGCAGTCAGTATTGTCCGCCACATAGCCCGTTGGTTGAGTGCAGGATTCTTGTGAATCGTTGGGGTCACCGAAAGAGTCCATATCATTATCGGCATACCATGTCGACGATGTGCAACAGGCATCATTAGCATTTCCAGGAGTTCCCAGGTCACCGCTACCGTAGCTACTTGTTGCTTCACACCAATTGGCTCCATTGTCGTTGTCGTTGGCATTTAAGTTATTGGGGTTGAGAGACATACTGGCACCTGTAGGATCGGGGAAATTGGGACCACCATCGTAAAAGACCTGGTCAATAATGACATTGTTACATTCCAGAATAACTTCGTCTGCGCCATTGCCCAGTGTAAATCCGCTGTACTCGTAATCAACATTTACGCCGCCATTGGTCGCAAAATCATCATTTCTGCCTAATACGATATAACTCCCTGTCGGTACTGTCAAGCTGGTATTGATAGTATGGCTTTCACTTCCGTCATCTCTCAAAATTATTCCGTTAAGATCGATGGAAGCGCCAGAAGCGTTATATATTTCAACCCATTCTCCATTTGCATCGGTAACAGCATTTGGATTTTGTATAATTTCAGTGATCACCAAATCACCTGCGGACGGACAATTAACATCATCGTTGCGAATGACCCCGTCCGCAGTAGCGGTGGTTATGGTCGCTCCACCAGTTGGGTTGGAGAGGGTAACGGTAAAATTTTCATCGTTTTCAACATCGGTATCACCACTGACATTGACCGTCACCACCTGGGTGGTTTCAGTAGCTGCAAAACTCACTGTCCCGTTTGGCAAAGTTCCTCCGAAGTCAGCCGCATTGGCAGGGTCACCACCAGTACCAGTAACGTCATAGTCAACCATGGTGGCTCCTGAGACATCTCCACTCCGCGTCACGGTGAAAGTGAAAGATGTATTGCCAGCATCACCTTCATTTTTATCAGCATCGGTAGCAGCGATGGACAGTTCGGTAGAAGTGGCAACGGCAGCAAAGACCAATTCCACAAATTCAAGCTCCCCTTCATCCTGGCCAGTATCATCGCACACTTGCAATGTCCAAGTGCCATTAGGGTCACTGCCATCATTGAAGTCGGCAAGGTTCCCCTCTGGAACGAAAGCTCCAATGAATGGAGCAGAGCCAGCTGTTATGGAAGTTCCTGCGTTCATATCAAAGTCAGTAAAAGACACGCAATCGGAAGGGTCGCCGTAGTTGTCACCGTCATTTCCATTATCGCTGCTTAAGAGAACAGATACGTTGTTAGGTGAAATTAAGGTAATATCCAAATCATCCGTCCAGGTATGTTCAATGACTAAATGCACATTGGTCAGCTCCACATCGGTTCCTAACTGGGTACCAGGTGCGCCGCTCACGACAACCGGGAATTGGTTGCTGGCATTACAGGAAGCATCAGGTATAGTTTGACTCATTTGACATAAAAATGGAGGCATGTTTTCTTCTCCAGGTGTGATGTTGAGCAAGGAGAAATCTACATTGTTCATGTCCGTATCTGATCCATTTGGAAAACGGGAAAGACCAATGTCAGGGTCATTATTATTATCTTCCAAACCAGCTCCAGAACCTTCTACAAAACCCGGTACGTCTCCTTCGTAGCTGAGGGCATCCACTAAAGTTGCTCCATCAAAAAGGGCAACTGCATCGGGTGCGCCGTTTTGGATCAGGTTGGTGTTAGGGCTCACATCTAAGTCGCAGTTGGGAGTATTGGCAGCATTGGCACAGATCACAAAATAATCGCCAGACGCCAATGTTCCGGATAAGTTGAATGTTTCATAGGTACTGGCTCCATTGCCGTTGATCAATTGAACAGAATAGTTACTCAAGTCTATTGGAGAACCACAAGGGTTGTATATCTCAATAAACTCCGCATCATCCGTACCGTCTATATCGTAATCCACTTCATTGATAATGGCCGTACAGGTTGGGCAAGTAATAGTACCTGCTTCTACCTGAATATCGTACATCTGAACATCGGTACTGCTACCAAAAACCCGCACGAAATAAGTGCCGGCTGACAATGATTGATTACAAATGATTTCTTCAAATCCGGCGGCTGCGGCATTTGAAGTAGCTAAAACGGTTGTTCCGTCCGTATCGATTAATTCTATACCCAGGTTACTTTGTGCCAATGCATCAAAGTTAGTACCGGCCGAACAACTGCCATTACTATTTTGAGGGCCTGCTAAATAGGTAGTACCGGTTGGGGTAATGGTCACGGAGACATCTTCCGTGGAGGCGATTGAAAAGGAATAGAAATCAGAATCAGACACATCATCTATACTGACGCCAGTATCGGTCACTGGGTTGCCATTTGTGACTGCTCCCAGAGCGGTTGCAGTGCCTGAAGTATTATTGCTTTCGTTTTTATCTCCATATTGCCTGTTACCTGCGAGGATGTCGTCTTCTTGTGGCCCGTCAAATGCGGTAGAGACAAACGGCTCCATCAACTTTGTTTGTTCTCTCGGACAGGAGTGGTTGAAACCAAGGCCGTGGCCATGCTCGTGCGATAATACATTTTTAAAACCAAGTACGTTACCGGCTGAATAGAAACTATCGTCGGTATCGATGATCATGTCTCCATTGTTTGGAAAATAATTGCAGGCCAATACTCCGGAATTTCCGTCTATCCTGTGGCCGCCCATACGTACATCACCCCGAACGCCCACAGAGCCGGGGTTTGCAAAAGTGGCATAGGGTGCCCCGTCGTCATTTGGCTCGTAGACGTATGTAGTTCCGGTCAGTTCACCCCATCGGGAAAACACTTCATCAAAGTGAATGAACCAAGGACGCTGGGTCAGGTCGGCCCCCCCGGGGCCGGCACCGAAGACACCGTCCAAAAATGCGATCAGGTCACTTGGGTCGGTACTCTCGCCAGGGACACCACAGTTGTTTTGGATGGTTGTCCCGTCTGGTACGAAGCTCCAGGTAAGCGTGGTAGGGTCACCCTGCGAAAGCCCCCCTCCATTGGTGGCAGTCGTTGACCAACGGCCGCCCAATTGGTATTTATCAGGTGTATTGACCAAGCCGGTGCCGTTTGGGACCTTGTTTTTTTTGTGGAAGGCGGCAATTGCATCTGGATCTGAATTGGGATGCCAGCAGACCGAAGGGCGCTCTTGCGTAGCTTGTTCCTGCTTGATCAAGTTTTTCATTAATTGCTGCTGGAACGGGTGTAAGCCAGCAAGGACATCATGGGGCTCGTGATGGTGATGCCCATTGCAGTCAGTGAATATGGGAGGGGTGTTGTTTTCTGTTTTTTCTGCGTTTTCTGTTTTCTCTGCTTGTCCTGTTTGTTCCGCATGGTCATTTTGCCAAAACAAAAATGCGCCTGCTGTTATAAAAACAATAGCAAACGCAAGTTTGGTGACGAATGTGTTAGCGGTGGTTTTTGGCAAAAGGGCAAAAGACTTCAGGTAAGAAAGTAAATTTTTTTTCATAATTGATACCACGAGATGTTTTGTGAGTAATTGGTTTTTAAAATAAAATACCGATTTATTTAAGGTTGATAGATGGCTGGCACGCGTTGAGGTGACCTAATGAAAGGAAAGAATCGTGCGTGTGTCCATTCTAATTGTTTACTTAGTAAAACCTGCTGACGAGGTTGAAACGGCTTGGGATGGGAATTTTACAAAATGGGTCTTAGTGAAAATTTAGGTATATAGTGCTTGCCCGAAGAAATGTAAATAAATTAAATACGAAAAACTGACGATGTGAGTTGATTGTAAAGAAAGGGTGCAAAATTTTACGTCAAAAACAAGTCCAAAATCCCATTGGGATTTAAGTTTCAGAACACCTTTCATACATAGTTTTCAAAACATATAAAATTAGCTCAATTATCAAGAAGTGCCGGAGGTTTAAATTGTTCACTTTACTCAGTGAAATGTAACGAATAAATCATTGGTAAATAATTGCTGATAGTTTGCCAATGGTCTCCCCGGTCCCCAGAGTAGAACAGGTTGCCGGTCGTGGTCCCAAAAATCACCTCATCGCCGGAAGCTACCAAGGCATGTCGGTAGACAATGTCAAAGGAAAAGTCCTGAGACAGGCCATTTCGCAAAGCTGTCCAGGTTTTTCCGCCATCATCTGTTCGGGAAATACAGAGCGCCTTTTCCACTGCTACCCGGTGCACGTCGCTCACGGCAGGAGCTACCCAAGCCTGGCCGGGGTCATCATCTGCAACTGCGATGGCAAAACCAAAATTGGCAGGCCCCTCTTTTTGAGAAACATCTTCCCAGGAAACCGCTCCATTGGTGGAGCGGAAAATGCCGCAATGATTTTGTTGCCAAAGAATATCTGGATTGGAAGGGGCAAACAACAGTAAGTGCGGATCATGTCCGATTGCTGCTTTTGGATCGGGCAAAAAATCAGCCCTCAAACCTTCGTTACGGACCGTCCACGTTTCACCAGCGTCGAGACTTTCAAAAACACCGGCACAGGAAATGCCGACCAGGATCCGGTCTTCGTTGCGAGGATCGACCACTACCGAGTGAATACCTGCGTAATCTTTTCCACCTCCAAACCACTGTGGCCTGCTTGGGTGATTCCAAAAGGGTTCAACCAATTGAAAGGAATTACCCCCGTCCTCACTTCTGAACAACCCGCCCGGCTCCGTACCGATCCACAAACGGCTGGGGCGAGTCAGCCCCCCGTGCTGCATTGCCCATAGGTAACGAGTGACGGCGGCTACCCCTTCTTTCATTTCCAGTCCTTCTGGATAGGCGGGAGCCGCTACCTCTTCCCAGGTGACTCCTTCGTCTTTCGACCGGTGCAGCTTAACCCCCCAATGACCATGATCCAGGCAAGCCCACCAAGTACCGTTGCGCTCATCGGTGTAAGCGATAGAAACAGGAATGGCGTCAAAATGTACATTGGTGATCTTCCAGCCAGATGGCTTTTTTTTACAAACGACTAACCCTTTGCGGGTTCCGATCAGCAGGGTGGATTTCATGATTTTACTTGGTTGGTGAAATACTTGTTATTGCTTCATTTTTGCCTACTTGCCTACTTTACGCTCACCCTCCTGACAGTGCCTGCATGATATAGACTTCACTATTTTCGGAAAAGGCATCGCTGAGTTGTTCCCGGTCTTTGATCAGTTCGCCGTCGATGAAAATATTGACGTGTTTGCGCAGGGCACCCCGCTCATCTACGATGTAGTGCTGGATACCGGGATAGTGTTGGTCGATGCTTTCCAGCAAGGCAGGCAGACTCTCACCTTGAACGGGGGTTTCTTTCAGCTCGGGGAAAAAGCGCTTTAGCGCGTAAGTGAATTTTACAGTAGGCATGTTTGACGGTGGACGATGGACGGTTGGTTGCGGACGGATTTCTATTAAACAACTTCAAACTCAAATTAACTGGCCGGCTGCATTTTTTACCAGAACAATCGTCTTTTTTTGTTCAAATAATTTGGTCTAAAAATAGGGAAGAATGATGAAAAATTGGTTTTTGTTGTCATATTAATTCGGAAGTTACATTGTAAATACCGATGGTTTTGGCAGGGATGTCATTTTTTCAAAAAATGACATCCCTGCATCAGTTTAAATGGCGGTATTCCAGAACGTTATCCGAGATAATCTATCTTGCTCTGATCGGCATCCAGCCTATCTCCCCATCCTGGTCCCGAATCAGCTGGTAACTCTCATTTTTACCAACTACAGCTACTTCTTCATTTGGTTGCACTGAAGATACTGGTGATGCTTTCGAATCTGGTGATTGCAGCAACTCTGTAGCCTCGGTGAGGGTGATTGTACCGATACTGCGATTGATGCCTTCGAGACTTTTGGTATGAAGATAACCGGAAATACCGTCTGGGCTGCGCACCCGGTACCAATAGCTGCTGGCTGCAATAATCTGTAGCGGTAGGTGTCGATTCAGGGTAGCAATGGTAGCACTGCGGTTTTGCGGGGCTGCCTTCAGGCTGGTATCCTGCCGTCGTACTCGTGCTATTTGGCCCAGTCGTGAAGTATCTGCCCGGACGGATGGAGCTTTTTGTTTTTGGTAGGCCACAAAAGGAAACGGGTCAACGGCGCCCTGTCTTCTTTTGTAAACGCTGAAGTGAAGGTGCGGACGGGTATTGCGGGCATTCCCGGTATTGCCTACCGTACCCAATGTGTCCCCCGCTTTTACCCGTTGATTTTCTTTCACCATCTGACTGTCCAAATGAGCATAGTAAAGTGATTGACGTCGATGACTGTCATATAACCAGATTTGTTTGCCGCCCAGTCCTCCGTTTTTTACTCTTCGGATTTCTCCGTCTGTTGCCGCTACCAAAGGAGTGCCTCGACGGGCAAAAATATCGATGCCTTTATGTTTGCGTTTTCCTCCGTCCCGAGGGTCACCAAAAAAGCTCCAAATATCCTGATTGCCCTTGCCGCTGACCGGAAAAGTACTGTAGATAGGCTGAGCGATCAGTTGTAAGTTATAACGGCAGGAGGCCAGTAGTTCGGGTTGTATCCGTAGGAGGTAAGTTCCATTCTTGTGGACTTCGTAGGCCAGGCTGTCGGTCTGATAGTTTTCTGCATTGAACAAATGCTGGAAATAGGGGATGCTATCTGTAGGTTCTATCCGAAAGAAATCGACAAAGAATAAGGTGCTGTCAGGTTCAGTGGATAATTTTATCTGCAACAATTCCCCTGTTTTTAATTTCAAACGATAAGCGAGTGCGGCCGGTACATCTGACCGAAAATAGCCCGTTTCCTGAAACGGGGCCTCGACCAAAATACCGTCCCTCAATGCACGGGTCTCTGCCAATTGCCATGTTTTAGCTATTTGCGTTTTGGCCAAACCCATGGAATCCAAAGCAGACCAATAAGCTTCTCTGGGAGTTTGTGCCAACGGGGATAGGGCACCTGACGTCGTGTTTTGGTTACAAGATGCAGAAAGCAATAAGATGACACCAGCGAGGAATATGCTCAAATTCTGAAGAGAGGATGGGAACAGTCGGGTATTTTTATTCATTTTGTAAAAGGTGATTTCGACACTGAAGTTAAATGGATGCGCCAGCTAAGATTTCCTGTGATAAAATGTTGCAGAAGGAACGCAGAGTTGGGGCTTCTTGTTTTGATTGTCTGTTTGCGCTCGAATTTTTCACTGCAAAGAATGACCATCGAAAATGTAATTCCGCTGCTTTGTTGTGGAAAAAAGGCAGGTACAGCATGTTAAAGAATAAAAAAAGGTGTTGTTCAGTCTTTTCAAAAGAACAACACCTTTTTTCGGAAAGTGACTTTGCTAAAAATCACTGACCAATTCACGCATTACGCATCCACATTCGCATATTTTGCATTCGCTTCGATAAAGGCCCTTCGTGGTGGTACTTCATCGCCCATAAGCATAGAGAAAATCCGGTCGGCCTCGGTGGCGTCTTCGATGGTCACCTGGCGCAGGATGCGGGTATCCGGGTCCATAGTGGTTTCCCAGAGCTGGTCTGCGTTCATTTCACCAAGACCTTTGTAACGCTGTATTTTTACGGAAGAGTCGTTTTCTCCTTTCGAATAGAAGGCGACGGCTTCCTGGCGTTCGTCCTCGTCCCAGCAGTAGCGGAATTGCTTGCCTTTTTTCACCATGTACAATGGCGGTGCGGCAATGTAGATATAGCCCTGCTCAATCAACGGCTTCATGTAGCGGAAGAAAAAGGTCAGGATCAAGGTCGTAATGTGGCTGCCATCGATATCGGCATCACACATGATGACTACTTTGTGGTAACGGAGCTTTTCTGTGTTCAAAACCCGTTCACCTTCATCATTTTCCGTAATGCTCACGCCGAGGGCCGTGAAGATATTTTTGATTTCTTCGTTTTCGTAAATCTTATGCTCCATGGCTTTTTCCACATTGAGGATTTTACCCCTCAGGGGAAGTATGGCCTGGATGTGCCGGTCGCGCCCCTGCTTGGCCGTTCCGCCAGCCGAGTCCCCCTCAACGAGGAAGATTTCGCTTTCCTCTGGCTTGCGGGAAGAACAATCAGCCAATTTGCCGGGAAGGCCGCTGCCGGTGAGGGCATTTTTACGCTGTACCATTTCCCGGGCCTTGCGGGCGGCTTGTCTTGCGGTGGCAGCAATGATGACTTTTTCAAGAATCTTTTTGGCGGCGCCTGAGTTTTCTTCCACATATTCCGTCAGTGCCTGTCCAACGGCGCGGGACACAATGCCCGTCACTTCAGAGTTGCCGAGTTCACTTTTGGTCTGCCCTTTAAACTGGGGCTCTGGTACCTTCACTGAAACAATGGCGGTCAGTCCTTCCCGGAAGTCATCGCTGGTGATGGTGACTTTGCTTTTCACCTTCGCCAGTATACCCGAGCTTTCCCCGTATTTGTTCATCACCCGGCTGACTGCCCGGCGGAAACCATTTACGTGCGTTCCTCCTTCCGGTGTTTTGATATTGTTGACATAAGAAAAAATATGCTCGGAGTAGGAAGTGTTGTATTGAAGCGCCACTTCTACCTCGACATTGTCCTCTTTTCCCAGTACATGGATCGGTGATTCGATGATTTTTGTGCGGCTTTCATCCAGGAATTGGACAAATTCTTTCAAACCACCTTCTGAGTAGAAAGATTCCGTCTTGAATTGACCGTCCTCATCTACTTCTCTTTCGTCCGTAATGCTCAGCATGAGCCCGCTGTTGAGGTAGGCCAACTCCCGTAGACGCGTGGCCAGCGTTGCATAGTTGTAGATGAGCGAGTCAAAGATTTCGCCATCCGGAGAGAATTTGACAATCGTACCCCTGTAGTCTGTCGTGCCTATTTCCCTCACCTCATATTGGGGGATTCCTCTTTTGTACTCTTGTTCGTATTTTTTTCCTTCCCGATGAACTTCTGCCCGCAGATGGGTGGAGAGGGCGTTCACACAGGAAACCCCCACACCGTGCAGACCACCTGACACCTTATAGGTGTTCTTGTCAAATTTACCCCCTGCGTGCAGGACGGTCATTACTACCTCCAAAGCGGACTTTTTCAGTTTGGCGTGCATGCCGACCGGAATTCCGCGGCCATCATCTTTTACCGTGATGGAATTGTCTTTATGGATGATGGTGTGAACCTCTGAACAGTAGCCTGCCAAATGCTCATCGATCGAGTTGTCGATCACCTCCCAAACGAGGTGGTGAAGCCCTTTGACATCAGTTGTTCCAATGTACATCGCCGGGCGTTTTCGCACGGCTTCCAATCCTTCCAGAGCAGTAATGTTTCCAGCATCATAATTGCCGTTTTGCGGCGTTGCTGCTTCGTCTTTCAATTCTTCATTTTTCATACTGCAAAGGTACGAAAGTGGGAGGGGAATTTTGATAGTTTGACTGGGGGCTTAAGGATAAAATTTTCAGGGTGTTTTGCCTGAAAAAAAAGGGATAAGAACCAGTCATTTTTAAACTTGAAATCTTGCTGTTTTTATGATTAACGATTAAGGGATCAACGATTGCTGATAGGAGATTTTTTTTAATCAAAAATCAGCAATCATTAATCCCTTAATCGTTAATTAATTATCGCATTCTCAAGCAAATGATCATATCTTATAAGTTGGCAACAACTTGATAAAGTAGCCGAACCTCCCCCATTTTCCTACCTTTGCGCCCATGTCAAGAATCATGGGTATCGACTATGGCACCAAGCGAACTGGGATTGCGGTGACCGATCCGTTGCAGATCATTGCGAGCGGTCTGACAACCATTCATACCAAAGATGTGTTTGACTTTTTGGCTGATTATTTAAAGGAAGAAGAAGTTGAGAAAATTGTCGTCGGAATGCCCACTCATGCGGACGGCAACCCAGTAAAAATCACTCCGCTGGTCATCGGCTTTGTCCGAAAAATAAAGAAGCAATATCCCCACATTGAAGTGGACACCCAGGACGAACGCTATTCTTCGGTAAGAGCCGAGGAAATTATTAGCAAAAGTGGCTATAAAAAGAAGAAGCGCCACGAAAAAGCACTGGTCGATAAGATAGCCGCCGCCCTGATTTTAGAAGATTATTTGAAAAGTAACGGTGAATGGTGAACGGTGAACGGTTTAGGAAAACCACTCACCATTCAGCACTCACCGTTCACCGTTAAAAAGATGATTTTACCGATATATGCCTACGGGCAACCTGTCCTAAAAAAAGTCGCCAAAGACATTGACAAAGATTACCCTGACCTCGAGGAACTCATCAAAAATATGTGGGAAACCATGTACCACGCAGATGGGGTAGGACTGGCCGCTCCACAAATAGGATTGTCCATCCGGATCTTTTTGGTGGATACCCTGACCCCGCAGGAGAAGGACAAAGAAGAAAAAGGAAAAGAACCGGAATACCAGGGGATCAAAAAAGTGTTCATCAATGCGGAAATGATCGAGGAAACGGGCAAGGACAACACTTATGAAGAAGGCTGCCTGAGTATTCCTGATATTACCGGTGATGTGGACCGCCTCGATACCATCAAGATAAAATACCTCGACGAAAATTTTGAGGAACATATTGAAACCTACGACGGCACCAATGCTCGGGTCATCCAGCACGAATATGACCATTTGGAAGGCGTTCTTTTTGTAGAAAAATTAAAACCGCTTAAAAAAAGAATGATCAAACGCAAATTGGAAAAAATGAAAAAAGGAATGTGGAAGGCGAGTTATAAATTAAAATTCGCTACTCAGAGAAGGTGATTTTTTCAGAAGGCAAGTGAGCCAGTATGCGAGTAAGCGATTAAAATTATATGGACTCTTTTCGGACTGAAATATTGCCTGAAAAAATAAATGTTGAAATCAGTCATCAGCATCCTATTTTGTGTATCGGTTCTTGTTTTGCTGAAAATATAGGGCGCAAATTAAATGAATTAAAATTTCCCGTTTTAATTAATCCTTTTGGAATTGTTTATAATCCGATTTCCATTGTTTCTGTTTTGGAAAAAATCATTTCGAAATCTTCGTTCGCGGAAAATGACCTTTTTCAAAATCTTGGATTATATCACAGTTTTGCCCACCATGGCCGCTTTTCCCACCCGGATAAATTAACTGCTTTACAACAGATAAATAATTCACTTCAAGAAGCTCGAATTTTTTTAAATAAAACAAATCGATTGGTGTTGACGCTCGGTACGGCTCATGTTTTTATTTATAAAAATACAAACGAAATAGTGGCGAATTGTCATAAAGTAGCCGGGCAGGAATTTTTGCGAAAAAGACTTTCGGTGGCTGAAATTCAGGCCCCCTTAATTAATGTTTTTAAAAAATTAAAAGCACAATTACCGTTGCTCGAAATTATCGTAACCGTCAGTCCAGTAAGGCATCTTCGGGATGGATTGGTGGAAAATCAGAGAAGTAAAGCAGCCTTGGTTTTAGGATTGGACGAGGTCTGCAGGCAGCTGGAATTTGTGCATTATTTTCCATCTTATGAAATTGTGTTGGATGATCTGCGCGATTATCGGTTTTATGAAAAGGATCTCTCGCATCCGAATGAAATGGCTGTTGATTATATCTGGAAAAAATTCGAACATTTATTTTTTAATGAAGGAACAAAAAATATTTGCCGGCAAATTTTATCAATAAATAATGCCGCCAAACACCGTCCTTTCCACCCTGCTTCGGAAGCGCATCAACGATTTTTAAAAAAGCAGTTGGAGTTGATTGATCAATTGGAAAAAAAATATGCTTTTTTGAATTTTAAGAAAGAGAAAAATATTTTTGAAGGACAATTGGTCTGAGAGAAGATTTAATAAGTTTTAGAAATTTAGCAAGTCAGGGGTTATATAAATCGCAGTGCTAAATACCTGGTGTCCAGTGCCTCGTTGTTGGTGTCGTCGAATAAATAAAAAATAAAAACGGTCCCTTTTCCTTCCTTGCAAAGAGCAATCATGCGGCAGTGTTCACGATCTGAGAATACATCTTTGGGCTGGAAAAAATAAGTCATTCCCCAGTCGGCATTAAATTCTTTTAATAATTTTTCTTTAGTTGGTTGAGTAGCGGTGATAACGGCCTCTTCTGCATTGGTTGCCACATTGGTCAGCGTGACGAAGGTGCGGATATTTGGATTGGAGGCATTTGGATTGTCATCGTTCCAGGGGACGATATAGTACCGGATGTCCATTTTTTCCTGATTGGAACGAATCGCAAAATGACTATTAAAAAATTCATTTTTTAACGGTCTGTAATCGCGGTATCCGGCATCCAACGGCTCAAAGAATTCGGCCTCTACCTGATTCAGTAATTGATGGAAATGAGGTGGGTATTCTATTTTTTGAGAAAATAAGTGCATTGCAAAAAATAGAAAACAAAGGAGAAGTAATGACTTTTTCATAGCTGGATGATTTGAAATGGACAACCAATTTACCAAAAATTAGGACGCAGGCTTCTGTTTTTCAAATAAAACGACCCTTTGCCGACTAATTGAGCTGAAGTAAGAAGTTGTGGGCTATGTGTTAGAGTGAAAAGTGAGCAGGACTTTACAAATCCCCCAACTGCGGCCGTACTACGATATCTTCCACAACTGCCGATGGACTCATCTGAAAAGCACTCCACGTAGCAATGGCAATATCATTTGCCTGCATGAGACGGCTCTCTGGCAGTTCCACACCGGCCCAACTGGCTGACCAGGTGGCCCCCGGCATGATGGAAGTGACTTTGATGCCCTTGTCTTTCAACTCTTCCCGGATCACCTTTGAAAAGCCCAGCAGGGCAAATTTGGAAATGCTGTAGGAGCCGCCGTTCGGGTAGGCGATAAGACTGGCAATGGAGCACATATTGAAAATGTGGCCACTGCCTTTTTTGACCATCATGGGCAGAAGAGCCCGTGTGAGGTGGTAGGCGCTGTACAGATTGGTTTCGACCATCATTTCCAGAGCTCCGTCTTCCTCCTCGCTGATGGCACCGGGTATGAAAACGCCTGCATTATTAACCAGTACGTCTACCTCCGACCAATGTTTTTTGATGAAATCAGCAAATGCGAGTACGTCCTTTTTCTTGCGCACATCGGCTACCTTGGTGAGTATCTCCAGATCGGGGTATTTTTCTTTGAGCTCTTTTTTAAAGGCTTTCAGGTCATTGTTGTTGCGGGAGCAGACGGCCAGGTCGAATCCGCCTTCCGTAAATTTTTCGGCGATGGCCCGGCCAATGCCTTTGGTTGCGCCAGTGATGACTATTTTCATATAAAGAAGTAAAAGGTGAAAAGGCAAAAGTAAACAGTCGAGACCCTTTTTACTTTTTACTTTTTACTTTTCACTTTTTACTTCCTGCTTTCCAAAGCACCACTCTAAGAATTCTGGCAATACCAGTCCCCAGGTAGAGGGGTGGTGAATGCCGCCATCGACTTCCCGGTAAACAATCTCCTGATCGGCATACCCGGTATTTTTGAGTACCTTGATTAGGTCGAGGGTATCGTCTATGGCGTCAATTATGCCATTGTTGTTGCGGTCCTCTTTTTCGTCCATGGTGCCGGTCTGCAACCAAAATTGCAGGCCTGGCCGGTGATCCTCGGTTTCGATGATTTCGTGCATGATGCGATGGGCGTCAGGGTCGTCATCGAGGAATTCGGTGTGTCGCCACCATAGGGCCCCGGAAAAGACCCCTGCCTTATGGAATAAATTAGGATGGTTCCAGACAATATCCAATGCCGACAATCCACCCAGTGAGAAACCGCCGAAGGCAGTGTCACTGGGGTTTTGGGAACAATGATAATGGACCCAGACATAGGGGATCAGCTCATGAGAGATGAATTTGGCATACCGGCCGGCCTTGCTGCCCCTGCCTTTGTAATCAGGCTGACCGGCAGTGCCATACTCTTGCAGCCGGTCGGCAGCATGGATGGCAACGACAATAATGGAGGGGATTTTTTCTTCCAGATAAAGCCGGTGAAGCGTTTGGGTTAATTGCACGCCCGGCATATCCTGGCCATCGTTGAAAAACAGCAAGGGGTGCCGGCCATTCCCATTGGAGGCATCGTAATCAGGAGGCAGGTATACATCCACTTTGAAAGAACGGTCCAGAAAGACTGACTGGAATTGCTGGAAATGGTGGATGGTGATACCATTCTTGCGGGTCTTGGAAAAATCGTTTTTCAGGTCTGTAGGTGCCTCCATGTAGTAGTTTTAACGGCTTTAGGATTGGGCTGGGCGCAATTATCGCGAATTAAGCGTAAAAATTATTAGTGATTTTGGTCATAAAAAGGTTTCCCAGTTTAGAAATCGGTGTAGCTTTGTGGCCTATTTACACTTAGTGACTTATTGGAAATTAGAAATTGTAATATCACTAATGTATAAGTCCTTAGTCATGAGGTTTAAAGATTGGTTTTTTAAGTTTCTATTTCCGTTTAACAGTCCATCTTTTTGTTAAAGTCATCTTTTTCGTGGCCGTCAGCCGTATACTCCCGGAGTAAATTCGGGATAAGCTGCCAGCCGACCACCGTAGAAAAGCTGCACACATAAAAACAAAACATGAAGAAAATCGGAATCCTCTTTGGAAAAGAAAGAACCTTTCCAAAAGCATTTGTAGAACGAGTCAATTCAAAAGCGGTAGATGGAATCACGGCGGAGTTTGTGAAAGTCGAAGAAGTCATGATGAACAAGCCCTGCGGCTATGACGTCATCATCGACCGCATATCGCAAGACGTCCCATTTTATCGGGCCTATTTGAAAAATGCCGCAGCCACCGGTACGGCAGTTATCAACAACCCGTTTTGGTGGAGTGCTGACGAGAAATTTTTCAACAATGTACTCGCCGACCAAATCGGGATACCTGTCCCCAAAACAGTACTATTACCGAGCAAAGAACACCCGGACGATACCTCCTCGGAAAGCTTTTCCAACCTGAAGTTTCCATTGGAGTGGGATGACATGATCGACTACCTTGGTGGTTTCCCTGCTTTTATGAAGCCGCACGCCGGTGGTGGTTGGAAAAGTGTTTATCCAGTGGGTAACTGGACGGAAGTCTTTAAAGCCTACAACGAGACGGAACAGTTGGTCATGATGTTCCAGGAAGCCATTGAGTTCGATGCCTATTTCCGTTGCTACGGCATTGGTCGTAAGTATGTACACATCATGGACTATGAGCCGCGCAACCCCCACCACCTGCGCTACGTGGCCGACCACAAAGTAGGGGATGAGATGATGAAAACCATGCATGATTACGTACTGAAAATCTGCAACGCCCTCGGTTATGATTTCAATACAGTCGAATTTGCCATTAAAGATGGCATTCCTTATGCAATTGATTTCTGTAACCCGGCACCCGATGCGGAGGTGACTTCCGTTGGCAAAGAGAATTTCGAATGGGTCGTGGAAAACGCAGCCAATTATGCCATTGAAGTGGCACAGGCACATCAGGAGGGCCAACAAAACCTGACCTGGGGCACATTTGTTCAAGATAGTGTGAAAGGGAAGATGTCGAAGCCGGCCAAGGGCAGAAAAAAATAATTATTGTTAGTTGTTGGTTGTTTTGTGGCAACTGACAACCAACGACTAACAATTGATTTCTATGGAAAATACACAAATAAAAGTAGCCATCCTGGATATGTACGAAGGTACGACCAACATCGGTATGACCAATATCCAGGACATCGTGAAGGAGTTTTCGCATTACTTGGAATATCAAATCTTTGATGTCCGGAGCGAAGAGACTGTGCCAGACCTGAGCCACGACATTTATATCTTTTCGGGAGGCCCCGGCAATCCGTTGGTTGGGGATGAAAGTTGGCTCAAGCCCTTCCACGATCTGATCGATGAAATCTGGGAATACAACAAATATGGCGAAGGGCCCAAGAAGTATTGTTTTTTCATCTGTCACTCTTTCCAGATGGCCTGTCATCATTTCGGTATCGGCAACATTACCCGCCGCAGGCGGATGTCATTTGGCACCTTCCCGGTGTACAAGACCGAAGCCGGACGAAAAGAATGGCTGTTTAAAGCATTGGACGATCCGTTCTACGTGGCCGATTTTCGAGAGTACCAGGTGATCGATCCAAACTTTGAAAGAATGGAGGAAATTGGGGCCAGGCTTTTATTGATCGAAAAAGAACGCACCAAGGCCGGGCTGGAAAGAGCCATGATGGCCGTCCGGTTTTCCCCAGAAATGATCGGCACCCAATTCCACCCGGAAGCCGATCCCAAAGGGATGCGAAAACACTTTTCCAACGAGGAGCGGGTCATTGCTATTCTGGAAGATTTTGGAAAGGAAAAACTGGAGTTCATGATCAACGACCTGAACCATCCCGACAAGATTGAAAAAACGCATAAAGTTGTTTTACCGTTTTTCCTGCACCGGGCCATTCAAGGTGTACGGGAAAGAAAATTACAAACCGCTTAAAGAACAATCAAAATAAAAATTAAAATAAAAATATAAGATAGTGCTTCAAGCCCTGTCTGTTATTTTTCATTTTTATTTTCATTTTAATTTTTATTAAAATGATCGCCCACCTCCGCAAACAGTACAACACCCATTTTACGGAAAAAAAATACGAGGCATTTCTTTCGGAAATTTTTCGGAAAGCTGGCCACGAAGCCACGTTTAAAATTGCCGAGACCCCTATTTTTATTCCGCCTGCCCTGAAAAAACAATTATTGGATGCCAGTGAAGAATTGGTGGATGTGATCTGTCGGCCCGGCTTCAAAGAGTATTCGCAGGAAACTATTTTCCCAAATGAATTTGTCCCCGGCGAAACGCCAAACACCCATTTCCTAAGTATTGATTTTGGGATATGTGCAGATGAAGATGGAAATATTTCACCACAACTAATTGAAATTCAAGGGTTTCCGTCATTGTTTTTTTATCAGCACCTGTGTGCAACCGCCTATAAGAATCATTTTAACTTACCAGGTCACTACACCTATTTGTTCAATGGCCTAACAGCGGAAACTTATCTGGAAAAATTGCGGCAGGTCATAGTTGGAGACTCCAGGCCGGAGAATGTTGTGCTGTTGGAAGTGGAACCATACAAGCAAAACACGCAGATTGATTTTTATGCCGCCAGCAAAATGCTTGGAATAAAGATTTGTTGCTTGAGCGATTTAAAAACAGAAGGTCGCGATGTTTTTTATCTGGACGACGATGGGAAAAAAATAAAAGTTGAGCGTGTTTTCAACCGGGTTATTTTCGACGAATTGGTCAAGCATCCACATTTGGAAAAAGACTTTTCAATCAGAAAAGAATACGATATAAAATGGATCGGCCACCCTCACTGGTTCGCCCGCATCAGCAAGCATACCCTGCCGCTGTTCGACAGCGAATTCGTGCCTGATTCTTATTTTTTAAATGATGAAAAAAACCTGCCTTCCGACCTGGAAAATTATGTCCTGAAGCCATTGTATTCGTTTTCTGGCCAGGGGGTCATCATCAACCCCGTGCCGGCCGATGTCGAAGCAATTCCTGAGGATAAGCGGAAGCATTTTATCTTACAGAAAAAAGTAAAGTATGCCCGGCTGGTGGAAACGCTGGACGACCCTGCCAAAGTGGAAGTCCGCATCATGATGGCCTGGGAGGAAGGGGCCGAACGCCCCACGGCTCTCACCAACCTGGTTCGGCTGAGCAAAGGCGAGATGGTTGGTGTGCGCTACAACAAAGGCAGGAGCTGGGTCGGGGGGAGTGTCGGGTTTTTTGAATAAACCCTGACCAATACCTTTTTCCTATTTTTGCCGTATAATTATTTGGAGTTGCCAACACAGCAGCTGATATTTTAATCAAACATTACAAAGTGCGGGCGATTGTTCATCCATAAAATACAGAAGCCCTGCCGCCTAAATACATGGTACTACTACTAGTATACGCATCTATATCTATTGTATTTTCTTTTTTGTGCTCCATCTGGGAGGCTGTTTTGTTGAGCATTACCCCGGCATTTGTCAACCTCCATGTGAAGGAAGGGTCCAAATTGGGCACATCGTTGCAAGAATTCAAAAAGGATATTGACCGGCCGCTGTCGGCCATTCTTACGCTGAATACAGTTGCTCATACGGTTGGGGCCATTTTGGTCGGGGTACAGGCCAATAAAGTGTTTGACTCAGGCGCCTCTTTTTTGTCCATTCCGGTAGAAACGATCGTGGCGAGCGTAATGACGCTCGCGATTTTGATCCTTTCCGAAATTATTCCCAAAACGCTTGGGGCCAATAACTGGCGGAGTCTGGCAGGGTTCACGGTCAGGTCACTGAAGTTTATTATTTTCATACTGACGCCCCTGATCTGGCTGACGATGCTGATTACCAAAAAGCTAAAATCAAAAGATGTAAAAAGTGTGCTTTCCCGTGCCGACTTCCTGGCCATGGCCGACCTGGGCAAAAAAAGCGGCGCGCTGAAAGAAAACGAATCGGCCATTATTGAAAACCTGTTACATCTGAATATATTAAAAGCCAAAGATGTGATGACCCCCCGCACGATGATGGTCATGGCCGATCAAAATATTACCCTCGAGGAATTTTACGGTTCGCGCGACCGGATGCCGCCGTTTTCCCGCATCCCGGTATATGATGAAAACCGGGACGATATAAAAGGGTTTATTTTAAAGAACGAAGTGCTGACCGGTATGCTGGAAGGTCGCGGCGGTGATAAACTGGAAAGCATTAAGCGCAAACTGGCCATCGTAAACGACAACAAGGAGCTGCCACACCTTTTTGAGTTTTTATCAAAAAACAGATCGCATATCGCTGCCGTTTCTGATGAATATGGAAGTGTCATCGGCCTCGTCACCCTCGAAGATTTATTCGAAACCATCCTCGGTTTTGAAATCATGGATGAAACGGACAACATTGCCGACTTGCAAAATTACGCCCGGAAAAAATGGGAAGAACGGGCAAAGAAAATGGGCCTGCTGGTAAAACCGACCGAAGAGCAGGAGAGTAATTAGAATGAAAAATGAAAAATGAAAAATTCTTTATTCTTCATTGTACAAGCTTGTTGTTTTTTCAAGCCTATCTTTTATCTTTCTCCGCAACCCTACTGGCTTCACTATTTCGATAGCTTCACCCATTCCTAATATTTCCCGTTCCAGCTCATAGTTCCAGACGACGTTGAGACTGACGTTGACCCAGCCATTTTCTTCTTCCAAAATACTTTGGCTCGGATGCAATGGTTTTGTAATAATATAGGGCAGTTGTGATTTTTTTAATTTTAATAAAATATGTCGTCCGCGCATTTTGATGGTTCTTGAAACACCGATAACTTCCTCAAAAAAACGGAAGACATCCGTCAAAGGCTCCCTGTATTTTACCCTCCCATATTCTTCAATGCTTACCATGCGGTCGAGTGCCAGGGTCAATAGGTTTTCATGGTTCAGTTTATTGGCACACAATAAAAACCAGCGGTTATTATATTCTTTTAATAAATACGGAAAAATGATTTGTTCCAAGGGTTCTTTGGCTTTAAAAGATTGGTACAACATTTTGATAGGGCTTTTTTTCCGGATGGCCCGGTGCAACGGCTCAATTAATTCCAGCCCTTTTAACTGTTCGTTTTTGTCCAGGTCGATATAAGATACACCCTCGTTTTTTTGTTTTAATATCTTGTCTTCCAATTTTGCCACCACCGATGACAAATCCTTGAAATAATTAAATCCTTTAATTTGTTTTAAAATACCGACGACCTCGTTTAATTTTTCCAAATCATAATCAGACACGGGCGTATTGGTAATGCTGTAGTCTTTATCTGCATACGTATAATATTTTCTTTCCATCACTACAATGGGCGCATTGAACCCCAGTTTGTCGCTCCGCATATTTTGAATGTCCAGCTGTACCGTCCTTTTGCTTACCCCGGAATCAATACCTTCTAATTCATACAGTGCATCGGAAACAGTATCGATTAAATCTCCCAGTGTCCATTTGCGAAAACGGTTTTGCAGACATTTGTCAATAGTGCGGTAACGTAATAATGCTAATTTATTGATCGGCATGAAACTTTTTTTTTATGGTGCTGGTTGGTGGCCATAACTCGAATTGTACATCCAGAATACTTGACTCGTAACTCGGATTGTTAATCCGAGAATTGGCTGATTGGATTAACAATCCGAGTTGAATTTTCAAAAATAATTATTACTACGCAGATAGATTGCGTATTAGCGCAAAAACTTTGCACCGTCATTATTTCAAAAGAGAAATAAATTAATTAAAGATATAGTGCTTTGGCACAAAAGAAGGAGAAGAAGCGGCAAGTTCCTGATGTACCGGATGAGGGTTTCTGTATGGCCCCATAGTGTCGGTCCCTGCGATAAGTATTGGAAACCGATATGCTGACGGATTGAATGAGCCGTGGATCTATTTGCTCAAAGGTTGTGGGTTCGACTCCCACATAGTCAATAGCGGCTATTAGCTCAGTTGGTAGAGCGTTGAGTCCCTTGATTTGCAGGTTCGAGTCCTGCTTCCGGTTCGACATCGGAATGGCGGAATTGGTAAACGCACTAGATTGTGGATCTAGCATCATTTTCCTTCAATTTAAAAACGATGAGCCCCGTAAAGGCAATACCCGCTGATTTTTTTTTCAAAAAAAAGAGATCGGCAATCTGGCCGAAGCCAGCAAACGGCAGGATACCGCCGGGCAGAATGAGCAGGCTTTCATTTGTCAGAAGTTCAGTGAAGGTGCAGACGGGTTTTCCCCTGCGCGGTCACTGGCCGGCCGGCACTTGAAACCCTCCTCCCGAAACCCGGCTCAACGCCCTTTCCGCCGACACCGGATGGGATTGCTTTTGCGGACTCATTTTCTTTTAAGCATTCAGGTTTCAGGTTTCAGGGGTCAGGGGTCAGGAGTCAGGCAGTGCAGGTCAAAACAACCTGACCCCTGAAACCTGACCCCTGAAACCTGACCCTTCTAATTATACAATCATGAAATTCATTAAAATTTTTCCCCACCGGGTCGGACTCGTTTTCAACAAAGGAAACTACCTCCGCACCATCACCGAGGGCAGCCACTGGCTGGGCTGGTTTGAAACGGTGAAAATCTACGATACAACGCAGGCATTTAACCCGCCTTGCGAACTGAACGTCCTGCTAAATGACTATACTTTCAAGTCACTGGTAGATGTGATTGAAGTGGGGGATACGCAGATCGCCCTGCAATTCCAGGACGGTAACTTCAAGCAGGTGCTGCGTCCCGGGCGTTATGCCATTTGGAAGGATGTTGTGGAATATGAGCACCGCCTGATCGACCTGACAGAGGTGGAGGTGCCTGAGGACCTGGAGCGTAAACTGCTTCTGAATCCAAAGATCCTGCTTTACCTCAAGATTCAGGAAGTGCCTGCATATACCGTTGGACTGCTGTACGTGGACGGCAAATATGTGAAGCGCCTGAACCCTGGTACTTACTACTTCTGGAAAAACGACAAGGCCGTACGCCTGGAAACGGCTGACCTGCGTCAGCAACTGATGGAAATTGCCGGTCAGGAAATCCTTACCAAGGATAAAGCCGCTGTGCGCGTCAACTTTTTTGCGCAATACAAAATCGTTGATGTGGACAAGGCGCTAACGCAGACCAAAGATGCTACCAAGCAACTCTACATCGCCCTGCAACTGTCCATCCGGGAGTACATCGGTACGCTCACCATCGACGAGCTGCTGGCGAAAAAAGAGGATGTGACCCCATTCATCCTTAAGGAAGTGGCCGACCAGGCTGCTGAGCTCGGAATGGAGGTGAGCGGTGGTGGTATCCGCGACATCATCCTGCCAGGCGATGTCAAGTCTATCATGAACCAGGTGCTGATTGCCGAAAAACAGGCACAGGCCAATACCATCACCCGCCGGGAAGAAACTGCTTCCACCCGGAGTCTGCTGAACACGGCCAAGCTGATGGAGGACAACGAGATGCTGTTCAAACTGAAGGAGATGGAATATGTGGAAAAAATTGCGGACAAGATCAACAGCATTTCTCTCTCCGGTGGCTCCCAGGTGGTAGATCAACTGCGGGAGATCTTTGTGAAAAATTGATAATTGATAGTTCTTTTAAATATGGAGCGCCGGGATGCCGGCGCTCTCTTTTTTTATAAATAAAGATTAAATTTTACTGGTATGGACCACTCATTTATTCTTGATTCCAAAACGAACAAAAAAATAAAATGGATTGAATTTGACCCTCATAAAGTTGATCTTAAAAATATTGATGAGCTATTATTGCCGATAGCTGATTTTTATAAAAAATTAGAAGTAAATTGTGTGGTTCAATGTTGTGGCATCGATGCATTCTCGTTTGAGAAAGAAGCAATAAAAGATGCTTTGATAAACGAAAACAAGAATTTAATAAAAAAAGAATTGGTCTTGTTAAGGGGTCGATTGTCAATACTTGATCATGAGGCGATAGTAAGCGACAAACTAAATCAGTTGATGCATAAAGAAAACTTTATTGAAATAATTGACCACATTATAACCAATATCGAATAAATAATTTAACTCTCGTTGTTGCAAGTTTAGCGGAGCGTAACTTGCAAAAAATGATGCACGCAGTTTGAAACTGCACGAATAAAACGTTTTAAGTTGTGCTGCGCTAAACTTAAAACAGCGAAGGGGCCGACCTGTCCACTGCTTGTACGGACTGGCTGTCCGTGTTACTAAAATAATAAAATGCACTACCACATCCGTCCTGCCACCGAATCCGATTTCCCTGCCTTGGTAAAATTGTTCCAAGAGTTTGCCCACTTCGAAAAAAGGCCTGAAAAAATGACGAACACTGTGGAGCGGATGCAAAAAGAAAAAGATTTGTTTAATGCTTTTGTGGTGGAGAATAAAGAAGAAAAAATTATCGGTTATGTCACCTATTTCTTCACCTACCATACCTGGACGGGAAAATGCCTGTACATGGATGATTTGTATGTGACGCCTGCATATCGGGGGAAAAATATCGGTTCGGGTTTGTTGGATAAAGTCATCGAATTTGGAAAGAGGGAAAATTGCCATCAGTTGCGTTGGAAGGTGTCGAAATGGAACTCGGAGGCTATTGGTTTTTATAAAAAAATTGGGGCCTTAGTGGATGATGTAGAAAATGATTGTATGTTTAACTTGACTTAAGTAAGTGCATGGACAAAAATAAGGAGCACAAAAATGGCACTTTTATTTGGGCAAATGTTTGCTTTTCAAGCCTCCAAACTCTTTTTCAGGCAAAGGGAAAGTGTCATTTTTTTTTGAACAACCACTTAAGCACGCAAAATTATTCATACAAATTAATGGGGCCCCACAAATTGTAAATAATCTTGCATGGCTACTTGAGTGGCCATTTTATACAATTGCCTAAGTTGTGCCGGTGTAATTAGGTGAACCATTTTATTTACACTACTTTCGCTCCCATTCAAAACATAACAGGTTGTCAGTACATTAGAACCGCCCGCCAATTAAATCATCCATTGATAACCGACAAAACGAAAACTCAATAAATGACACTAATTGACTACATGCTCGAACCACCTACGTATGGCTGGGCCGATAAAAAAGGCAAACTCGTCAAACCAACTCCAAAACAACTTTTTTCCGAATTCTTTTCCCGTCTCAATATTTTTAAATCTAAAAAAAATTGGTTGGCTTTTGTCAGCTGGTTTTGGATACTGTTGTTGCTACCGGTATTTATTTTGTTTTTTGTTAAATATTTTAGCTGGCAATTGGCGTTGGCCGGGTTTGTTTATAGCATGGTTTTGATGGGCTCGCACGGAACAGTTTGGTACCACCGGTACGCAACACACCAGGCATTCAAATTTAAAAATAAATTCTGGCAATTTATTACTCGCAATTTGGTCATTAAAGTAATCGTGGAAGAAGCCTATGTGATTTCTCACCATGTACATCATTCAAAGTCAGAGAAACCAGGTGATCCCTACAATGCAATGGCAGGAGGCCTGTATTGTTTTTTGGCCGATGTCAACCACCAAAAAATAGCGCAGGACCTGAGCGAAAAAGATTTTGAAAAATTGAAAGGGTTTATAAATCATACAAACGTAAAAATGAATACCTATAAAGAATATCAAAAATGGGGTTCACTGGCGCATCCGGGACATACCCTTTTGCACTGGTTATTAAACTGGGTTTTTTGGTATTTAATATTTTTTCTGCTGGGGGGACATGCATTGGCTTTTGCGCTTTTTGCCAGTGCTGGTGTATGGGCCATCGGGATTCGCACCTTCAATTTTGAAGGGCATGGAAAAGGTAAAGACAAACGACAGGAAGGTGTTGATTTTCATTGGGATGATTTATCTGTTAATCAAGTATGGCCAGGTTATGTGGCAGGGGAATGGCACAACAACCATCACCTTTTTCCACGTAGCGCCCGTAATGGCTTTTTGCCTTATCAACTGGATCTGCCCTGGTGCTATATTTATTTATTAAATAAAATGGGGGGTGTTGAATCTTATCGAAATGACCATCAATTGTTTTTAGAAAAATATTACTACCCATACAAAAACAAAGAGGCCACTGGGGAATAAATAATTAAAATATTTACGGTTGCCAATTTATCAAAGCGTAACTTTTGACAGGCTTAAACTGGATGAATAAAATTATACTTTGATAAATTTAATAAAATAAATAATAAAATTAATCACCAGAATTTTTTTAATAATCTTTCGTAGATTTTTTATATTGCAGGCAGCATGTCTTTAAATTGATGTTTAGAAAAAATAAATTCGGAAATGAAAAGAAGAACATTTATTAAAAATACTGCCTGGGGGGCAGCCTCTTTGCCGGCAGTAACTTTGGCGGCTTGCCATAATACACCACCACAAATGGAAGAAAGCAAACCAGAAATAAAAATATCGTTGGCGCAGTGGTCGCTCCATAAAGCCTTTCAGGGAGGTGAATTAAATGCGGTTGATTTTGCACCAATCACCATTGATAATTTTGACATAAAGGCCATCGAATATGTCAACCAGTTTTATATGGACCGTGGTAGTGATGAGCCATTTTGGATCGACATGAAAAAGCGGGCAGACGGCGCAGGAGTGGAAAGTCTTTTAATTATGGTAGATGCAGAAGGCGACCTGGGCGATGCCGATCCGGCATTGAGAAAAACAGCAGTGGAAAATCATTTTAAATGGGTGAATGCTGCAAAATTATTGGGCTGCCATTCCATCCGGGTAAATGCTTTTGGAAAAGGAGCGCGCGAAGAATTAAAACAGGCGTTAATTGACGGCATGGGGCAACTGGTGGAATATGCCGGAAAGGAAAAAATAAATGTGTTGATTGAAAATCACGGTTTGCATTCTTCGGATGCCGCATATATTTTAGACATTATTAAAGCCGTTGGCCAGCCAAATTTTGGAACCCTGCCCGATTTCGGAAACTGGTGTACCAATGTTGAATGGGGCAGCATTCGAAATGAAAATTGTACCGACGTCTATGGGATTTACAAAGGTGTAAAAGAATTTATGCCGTATGCAAAAGGTGTGAGTGCAAAAGCTTATGAATTTGATGCGGAAGGAAATGAAACATCGATTGATTTTAAAAAAATGGCGGAGATCGTTAAAGCTGCAAATTTTGACGGATATATTGGAGTGGAATATGAAGGGGAGAAATTGAGTGAAATGGAAGGGATAAAAGCAACGAAGAAATTGATCGAAAAAGCATGGGGAGTTATTGAATAAAGTAAAACTGCTGATTATATTGATGTAAGTTTTTTATATGCATTTTAGCTTATAAAAAGTGATTTGTAAATGAGCGAGGATCAATTTAAAATAATAAAATTAATAAAGCCGCTTTTTGATCAGTATAAAGAGCCGCTTATTCCTGCGGATCAAAATCAGATTATTCAATTCAAGGTGAAAGCAAAAAAATATGGTTTGCCCGAAAAGGTAGTAGATGAATTAAATGAGTTTTACCAAGTTGCCAACGGGATTCCTTGCCTGGAAATAGATATTAAAAAAATAGACGATGATTTGATTTTTGAGTGGTGGACATTCGAATCTTCCTTGTGGATTGGTCAACGGGATATGGATATACTGCGGTGGAAAGAAGGAAAATATCATATAGGAGATACCGCCGATTTAAACTATGGGCCTGAATATGTATTTGATACAATTTTTGAAATGTTGCAAAAAGAATTTAGTATGTGGTATTAAATTGAAAAACTAAAAGTGACTGTTATCTTTGTTTTTTCCAAAACAAAAATATATGAAGAAATATATAGTCCTGCTGATTACATTTCTCACCTTAACCGCCTGTCAAGATTCGGAAAAATTATTGCTGCACGTACCGTCACCTGCCTGGGAAGACCAGATCATTTATTTTATCATGACCGACCGTTTTTTCGATGGCAACCCCAATAACAATGAACTGGGCGAAGGAGAGTACGATCCCGCAAAAAATACCTACTTTAATGGAGGTGATTTGGTGGGCATCCAACAGAAACTGGACTATATTGAAGAACTGGGAGCCACCGCCATCTGGATCACACCGCCTGTCTTTAACCAATGGTGGAACCCCGATAAAAACTTCACAGGCTATCACGGATACTGGGCATCACATTTTGAAAAAGTCGATCCGCATTTCGGGAATTTAGAAGAATACAAACGCTTGTCAGATGCCCTCCACCGCCGCGGCATGTACCTGATTCAGGACGTGGTGACCAACCATACAGGTGATTACATGCGCTATGAGGGTGGATATGATTCGACGGATGTCTCAAGGTTTTATGTGAACTATGGGGCGCCAGAACAGTCGCCTTTTGATTTGAATGACCCCACTGATCCATCGCACCGGGAGGCCGCCATTTATCATTTCACGCCCACGATAACTGACTTTTCAGATGTCAATACCCGGCTGACCCACCAAATGGCGGGCCTGGATGATTTGAATACCACCAACCCAAAAGTGTTAAACTCGTTGATCAGGGCATATCAATATTGGATTGAAAAGGTTGGGGTGGACGGCTACCGGTTTGATACCGCCGTTTATGTGGAGCACGAATTCTGGAACCGTTTTATACATGCCGGCGAAGGAAGCCTGGAGGGGATTTTCCCTTTCGCAAAAACCACTGGCCGGGAATCGTTTTACACCTTCGGTGAAACGTGGGTGACGGCGCCAGCACTGGACGACGCTGGTGAAAGGGAAATGGAGGCCTATTTGGGCACACCCGCCAATCCGGAAATGAGTGCCGTGCTGAACTTTCCATTGCAGCAAAGTATCGTTCGGGTATTCGCCGACGGTGAGCCGACATCTCAAATGGCCTATCGCCTGCGAACGCTGCAAAAATATTTTCCCAATCCGACCACCCTCGTCAATTTTATTGACAATCATGACATGGTGCGTTTCCGGGCATTGGCCACAGAGGAATCCTACCGGCAGGCGCTGCTTTTTTTAATGTCAATCCCAGGCGTGCCCGTACTCTACCAGGGATCAGAGCAGGGTGAAAAGGAAATTCGCGCACCACTGTTTGATCGGCTGGACACTGCTTCGGCGGAATTTGTTTTTTCCAAAGAAATGATGGCATTCAGAAAAGAAAATAAATTGACACGAAGGGGAGAAATAAAAATATTAGCGGACAGCGACCGTTGTCCCGGACTGTTATTGTACCGGCTGGAGCATGAAGGAGAAGAATTGTATGTCGCATTTAATACCCGTGAAAGTAATTTATTGACAGGTGATATACTTTTTAAGAATGACACCTTGGCCAATGAAGTAGCTGAAGTCTTATCCCTGCGGGGAGGCAGTAAAATGATCATGGACCGGGGCAAGATGCAGCAGTTGTATTTGCCACCGAAAGAAGGAGTCGTTTTTAAGGTTCAGAAAGGCGAGCCGGCAATGGTTGACTTTCCCGAGGTACGGGTATTCAATCCCACCGGGGTGCATGTGGAAGATCCATTCTTGTCGGCACGTGGTTCGGTAGTCGATGCCGACAGTGTTTTTGTAATGCTCAACGGCAATGTAGATGGCTGGATAAAGACAAGCCAAAAAGAAAAAACGTGGGAGGCCGAGTTTGACCTGAGCAACCTCTCCAACGGCCCTCATTTTTGGCAGGCAGTGGCCGTAAAGGAGGGGCGTTTTGTGCTTTCTAAAAAGGTCAATTTTACCCTCGGCCTGCCGGAAGAAGAACGGGCTGTTATAAAAGACCGTATCGGAGACGACAGCGGGCCTACTGGCAGGTATAAGTATCCCACCGACTACACTTTTGCTCCCCGAACGATGGACATTAAAAAGGTGTCGGCTTTTACGACTGGCAACAACCTCCGACTGGCCGTGGAAATGGCCGAACCACTATCTAACGTCTGGAATCCGCATAACGGGTTTGACCATTTGCTGCTGATGGCGTTCGTTGACTTACCGGGAAAAAAGGGCATGGCTGTTTTGCCAAAAATGAACATGGCGTTGCCGGACGAAGGTGAATGGGACGTTGGTGTGGCGGCAAATGGATGGCGTATTTCCATGTTTGAAACAGATGGGGCCAGTGCGGAAGATTATGGCCGGGCCATCTCCCAAAAACCGCGGCTTCAGGTTTTGCCGGAAAATAATACGATTGAACTGGTGTTTACCGCCGAAATGCTGGACCTCCCATCGACCCTTGATTCTACAACGATCTATCTCTACACCTGGGACAGTGGTGGAGACGAAGATGGCCTGCGACCCTTGGCACCCCAACCGGACGGTTTCACTTTTGGTGGCGGGGAGGAAGGTGATCCAAAATATATGGATAAGGTGAAAGTGGTGTTGAGGAACAAAGATCGGTTGAAATGAAAATGACGTGTTGTTGATCTGGTGGCCGGTTCGGCAGCCTCCCCCGAATTCACTTATGGGCTCCCTGATTTGGTGGTGCTTGCTTTGGAAACGGCACCAACTCTTGATTGGTGCGAGCAGTACTGAATATCACTTTATATAAAAATAAGGATCGACGGTTTGTTTTATAAAAGACTGATCTACAGTTGTTTGTACCCCTTGTCCACCTTTTGTAACTTAGGTGTTAAATTCAAGTGGTGAATTTTTTTTTACCTTTCTGATATAAATTACAACATTTTACCGACCCTCATGATCAAGTGCCTGGCCCCAACCTGAACGAACAGTCTAAATCTAATTTCAAGCGGAACAACCAGTTGAAAAAAACGAAACAGAACAGCATCCTTTCCTTTATCCTCTTCATGGTATTTCATGGGGCAGCCGCGCAGGTAGTATTTACCGAAAAAGCAGCTACAAAAGGCATTGACCATTTTCACCTGAGCACTGATTTGATCGGCGCAGGCCTGGCTGTTTTTGATTACAACAACGATGGCTGGGAAGATATTTGGATGAACGGCGGCAATCAACGGGACGTGCTATATGCCAACAATGGCGATGGCACCTTCACGGAAGTTGGCTTTCAGGCCGGGCTGCTCATCACTGCCGGATATCATACCAAAGGCATTGTCACGGGCGATATCAACAATGATGGTTGGCGCGATGTGTTCTTGAGCACCAGAGGTGGCAACACCAACCTGCTGCTGCTCAACAACGGCGATGGCACCTTCATCAGTATTACCACTTTTGCAGGGGTCGATGAAGGAACAGAATGGAGTGGTGCGGCTACGATGGCCGATTTCAACAGCGACGGCTGGCTCGACATCTACGTGGGCAACTATATCGAATCGAACGATTTCCTGTTTGACTCAACGGGCAATTCGATCATTGGATATGCGCATACCTGCTTTGCAAACAAGTTGTACCTGAACAACGGCGACCTGACCTTTACTGACGTCAGCCAGGGGAGCGGTACGGCCGATGAAGGGTGTGCATTGGCTACGATGGCCACTGATTTCAACTCGGATGGCGAAGTTGATTTGCTGGTGGCCAATGACTTTGGGGAATGGGTGCTGCCCAACGCTGCCCTTGAGAACAACAGTGGTGTTTTTATCAATAACAATCAAATGAATGGAATGGACAGTGAACTATACGCAATGGGCATTGCAAGTGGCGATATTGATCAGGACAATGATCCCGATTATTATTTCACCAACCTCGGCAGAAATTTATTATTGGAAAATGATGGGGGTAATTTCATGGATGTGACCGCCAGTGCGGGAGTAGAGGATACGCAGGCCGAAAACGGACTGACCGTTGGCTGGGGCACGGCACTGTTGGATGTTGATAATGATACCGATCTCGATCTTTTTGTGGCGAATGGCTTCATCTCTGCATTGAGTTTTAACCAGACCTCGGTGCCAAATCCGGACAAACTGTTTCTTAACAATGCGTTTCCGATAGGGGAAAAAATGCAATTCACGGACGCAACAGAAGCGGCAGGTTTGGGAGACGAGGGCTTCGCACGGGGCATGGTACATGCTGATTTTGACAAAGATGGTGACCAGGACCTGGTAGTACTTCAGGCCAGCGGAACAGCCAACCCGGACCTGGCTTTCAGAACACTTTTTTATGAAAATGAGTCTGCGAATGAAAACAACTGGCTGCAGGTAAAACTGGAGGGGACCATTTCCAATAAAGATGCTTTCGGTTCGAAAATGCGGGTCGTCTTAAATGATCGCTCGTGGACTCATGAAGTGGTCAGCGGTAGTAGTCATGCTTCACAGAGTACCAGCATTGCCCACCTGGGGCTGGGAGATGCTGGGCAGGTGGATAGTTTGGTGGTTGAATGGCCAATGGGCGGGAAACAAATATTGACCGATATTGCTGCCAATCAGTTTTTGCACGTCCGGGAAGATACGGCCATGTTCACGGATGTAACGGCTGTTTTGGATGGAAATGAACTGATAGCGACGGTTGCACCCAACCCTTGCAAGGACCAGACGACTGTTTACATTTCAAATCAAAAGCAAATTAAATTGACGCTGGAATTGATCCGTCTGGACGGCACAATCATCAATACCTGGACGACTAATGGGGAACGGTTGGGCATCGATACAAGTAGGCTGCCCGCAGGGCTTTATGTTTTGAAAATCATTGCTGAAAATAAATTAATAAATACATTGAAACTTAAGGTGTTTCAGTGATTAGTTATTGGTTGTTTAGTAGTTAGCACAGAGGCAGAAAATATGTGTTGTACATTAAAACTGGCGAACTGTCAACTGACGAACTGACGAACTTTCTTCTAAACACCGATCACTGATATACTACTCACTAAATTAAACCGCTTATCATGAAACGACTTTACTTTTCTTTTCTTTCACTGCTGTTCGTGGGGGCATTTGGGTACGCTCAGACGTCCAATGTCACTTTCACGGTGGACATGACCAACGAGATGGCCGACCCGGACAGTGTTTTTCTGAACGGTGCTTTTACCGGTTGGAATGATACTTTGATGTCTGACAATAGTGACGGCACTTATTCCATCACCTTTGAATTGACGGAAGGGGACACTTTTGAATACAAATTCAAAAATGGTGTAAATGGCTGGGAAGATATTCCAGGCACGGATTGTACCTCAGGTGGATTTGGCAACAACCGCCTTTTGGTCGTGCCTGCCGATGATACGACGGAGCTTTATTGTTTTAATTCCTGTTCTTCCACCTGTCCTGACCTGACCGCAGATATCACTTTTACGGTGGATATGAGCAATGAGATGGCCGACCCGGACAGTGTTTTTATCAACGGTGCGTTTACGGGCTGGACTGATTCATTGATGATGGACAATGGAGATGGTACCTATTCTTTGACCTTTGCAGACCTGGATATCGGAGAAGAATATGAGTATAAGTTCAAAAATGGGGTAAATGGTTGGGAAGATATCCCAGGCGAGATTTGCACTGCTGGAGGTTTTGGCAACAACCGGCTTTTGGTAGTAGCGGGTGACGCAACGGAGGCATACTGCTTTGGTTCTTGCTTCGCCTGCGGAGATGTAGCTGTCACTTTGCATGTGGATATGAGCAATGAAACCGTTGATCCAGAGGGTGTTTTTGTAGCAGGTGATTTCACTGGCTGGGATAACCACCCAATGACGAATAATGGTGATGGAACCTGGTCCACTACAGTTGGAGCAACACCGTTGGACACCGTAGCATACAAATTTAAGAATGGGGTTGACGGCTGGGAAGAAATCACTGACTCTACCTGTACCGATGGTACTTTCGGCAATAACCGGCTACTGGTGATTGATACCATGGACATGGATGTGGACCTGGTCTGTTTTGGATCATGCTCTGCTTGTCCAGCTCAGATTTATCCAATTACTTTCTCCGTGGATATGAGCAACGAAACCGTTGATCCCGACGGCGTTCGCCTGGCTGGTACAATTACCGGATGGGGCGACTCACTGATGGTCGACAATGGAGATGGTACGTGGTCTGTTACTTTCAATTTGAATGCCGGTGATACTATTTTCTATAAATTTAAAAATGGCCCCGGTGGCTGGGAAGGCTTTGACGGCCCTTGCACCATTGGGAACGACAACAACCGCTTTCTGGTAGTGCCTTCTGATTCGACTGTATTGGATACGGTTTGTTTTCAATCCTGTTTTGCCTGCGGCCTCGTCAGTGTGACATTAACGGTCGATATGCAGTTTGAAACGGTTGAGCCTGAGGGTGTTTTCCTCGCCGGTGAGTACAATGGCTGGTCAGATGGCCCGATGTGGGACAATGGAGATGGCACTTGGACCGGTGGTTTCGGAGCCATGCCTGGCGATACCCTTGAATATAAGTTTAAGAATGGACCGAACGGTTGGGAAAGCTTCGATGGCGATTGCCTGATCGGCGGCAACGGTTCCAACCGTTTCATTGCGGCTAACAACGATACCACAGCAGCTACTGTCTGCTTCAACATGTGTGAACAATGTATCATTTTGGATACCATTGATTTGACTTTCCGCGTCGATATGACGGAAGAGACTGTAGACCCGGCAGGTGTGTTCATTGCGGGCAACTTCAATAATTTCGATGAACTTCCCATGATGAACATGGGGGACAGCATCTGGGCAATCACCCTGCAATTTGCTCCTGGCGATACGTTGGAATATAAGTTCCTGAATGGCCCCATGGGCTTTGAAGTAATTGCCGAAACATCTTGTACGACCAATGACGGCTTTGCCAATAACCGCCGGACAGTAGCACCGAATTTCCACACTGTACTGGACGCGGTTTGTTTCTCTAAATGCGGTGTTTGTTTTGACCCTACTTCTGTTTCGACGGCTGCCCTTTCTCAATCTTGTATGAATGCCAACGGCACGGTAACCATCGTTTTTGACGAATCACAAAACTGTGACAGCGCGCCCGGTGACCTGGCCGGCCTGGCCGAAATCGGCTTCCACTCATCTGGTAACATGTGGGATGATGTCATAGACTGGGACGCTGCAACGGCGGCTACAGCTACCAATGATGGCAACGACGTGTTCTCCGTAACAATTGATCCGGCAGACTACTATGGTATCAATATTGACGATATCGAAAGAATCATGATGGTGTTTAATCAAGGGCCTGCCGTTGCTGACCCTGATGATGCCTGGGATTCAGAAGGAAAAGACCAAGACCTAGATGAGGACGGTAGCTGCGATGACATGCGCCTCTTCCTGGCCGATCTGCCGATGTGTTCTTTCGATCCAACAACTACGACCAGCCCGGCCCTGAAAACAGCGGGTAGTTGCTACGACCCAATGAACGAATTGGTGAAAATACGTTTCGACGATGCACAGAACTGCGCAAATGCTCCCGGTGAACTGGCAGGTATGACCGAGGTTGGTTTCCATTCAGGAGCTGATTCATTTATGGATGGTGTGGATTGGAATGCACCCGGCGCTCAAACAGCAGTCAACGACGGCACCGATGTCTTTGAAGTAACCATTGACCCGGTAAGCTACTACGCAGGTGTGAATAGTTTCAGTGACCTTGAGAATATCTACATGGTATTCAACCAGGGGCCTTCTGATCCAGACAACCCATGGGACTCAGAAGGCAAGGACGAAGATGCTGACGGCAACTGCGTTGACCTGCGCCTGATCATTTCTGACCTGCCTACTTGTGACTTGACCAATACCATCGACCGGGAACTGGAAAACAGCCTCGTTGCAATTCCAAACCCATTTGACAGTAGAACGGTGGTTACTTTTAGTAATCCAAACCTTACGTCTTATGATGTGACTTTGCTGAGCCTCACTGGTCAGCAGATGCGTACTTTCCGTAACGTAAATGGCACTACCCTGGAGATTGACAGAAACGGTATGCCTTCCGGTATGTACTTCCTGAATTTCAGAAATGAAGAAGGAAAAATCGCTACGCTGAAATTGGTAGTGAAATAAATTAGGAGTCAGGAGTCAGATTTCAGACTTTTGATGAAATGTCTTTCTAAATAAATACATCCCGATGACTTTAGTCGTCGGGATGTTTTGTTTTACGGTTCACCGTCAGATGTCATCAATGTCGATAAAATCCCAGGTCAGGTTCCTGTCTACCAGATCATGGTTCAGAATAAGCACGGAATCGCGCTTGCCGTGCGTGGGCCATTGCTCATTGTAAGGCCGGTCAGAAGTGATGCCGGAGCCGATAAATGTAACGCCTTCATTCGAGGTAAATTCATAAGTGGTTCTCACTTGCCCCATATCACCAGCAATGCAGATGACCTGTACCCCTCGTTGCTGCACTTCGACCAATTCAGGATAAACGGCCAGGTTGAACGGGGTCGGAGGAGAGCAGACAAAAGGGATCCACGATGCATTGGCATTGGCAAATTCTGCTGCATCGCCCACGCCTTCCAAATAGCCCCAGACGACATTGTGCATCAAGACTATCAAGTGCGATGACGCACTGATCGTATCGCAAACAGACTGGATAAATGCAGTCTGTACCTCTAGGCCGGGGCAGTCGTCTGAATTGTAATAAACCGTATTTAATACCAAGAAAGTGAGCCCGTCTTTGTGTTCAGAGTAATAAAGGTCGCGCCCCGTTCGGGCAGTGATCCATTCTGTGTTCCCGTTCCTGACATCGTGGTTGCCAACTGACCAATGGGTGTTTTTACTGCTTAAATGGAAGAGGCTATCGACATAGTCTACAGTCGATTCTTCTTTTGTCGTTTCTGAACAAATATCGCCGCCCAGCCATATTTGGTCATACTTGCTCAAGTCGACCTGTTCTATTCTCCGGTCTACGGCATTGTGTTTTTCATTGATGTGGCCGAGGTATAAATATTTACAGTTGGTGCTGCAAGGGATTTCAGGAGCAATCTGATCGTCGTCGTTCTCACAAGCGAGGATGAACATGAATAATGGGCAAAGAATAAAAAGACGAATTATTTTCATAAAAATAAATTCTCAACTGAAAAGTAAATATGTGCTTGGACAAAAATAAGGAGCGCTAAAAATGACACTTTTATTTTGGCAAATGTTTGATCTTATGGCTTCCAAACTCTTTTTCAGACAAAGGAAAAGTGTCATTTTTTCGGCCACCTGCTTGCTTGACTAAATACACAAAATAGTATTGAAGTTGTTTTAAAAAAGACGGGCGATTGAAAATCAATTTATCTTATGTACCCCTCCCGACAGTCGGGGGTTTATGTCCTCTTTTTTTGCAAATTTTTGGCTGTAGCTGCAAGAGGCATCTTTATTTTTTTTAATTTTTTTTGACATGTATTCGAGGATGTAAATTCACGACTGTAAGGGAATACGGCTGTTTTTTTAGGGCATTTATTTTTACAGATTTTTTATAAATAAAAGGACTAAAAAAATAATAATGAAAATTCGATCAATTCACGTTTTCTCCCCCAGCTCGAGATATGTACGTTCGGGGACTGGGGGGAGGAAATGCGTCAGGATTTTTTATCTCCAAACACTTCTAATAATTTAAAACAAGTCATTTTCTCAGTAAAAACTCCAAGGGAATATGGAAGCGTTTCCGCCAGTCATCTTCATGGTGTTTGGCGCCGTCGAATTTTAATGTCATCCAATTTTTATTTTTTTCAAAACCCCTGTCCTGCATGGCCTTGTCAGCAATTAGTTGAAATGGTTCGTATTCGCCGTCCAGCCCTTCCGTACCGTAATCAAAATAGATTTTGTGAGTTGCCGGATCGGGAAGTTTTTCTTTTATGTACTCTAAAAAATAACCGTCAAAAGGTACCCAGTGTGTGGAAAAACAGGCCGCCCTGCCGAATACTTCCGGGTATTCGCAGATGGCGTAAGCCGAAATTAAGCCACCCATGCTTGAGCCACCTATAAAAGTATTTTCACGATCCTTTTTGGTCTTATAATTTGCATCAATGAAGGGCTTTAATTCTTCTACAATGAATTTTAATTGTTCGTCCGATTCAGGCGGAGTTTCTTTAAATGAGCGGTACCATTCGTTATCTGTCTCTTCAATTCTCCGTGATAATAAATCCTTAGGTTTGGCCGGCATGTATTCGGTGCCTCTTTTTTCCCGGATATTAAAAATGCCAACAACTATAATGGGTGGAATGACTTTCGCTTTGATCAGGCTGTCCAGTGTTTCATCTACTTCCCAACCCCGGTTGAATTCACCGCTCCAGCCACTAATACCGTGAAAAATATTTTGCCCGTCGAACATATAAAGTACAGGCAACGCCGTGGTTTGGTCATATTCTTCGGGTAGCCATATTTCTACATTTCTTGGTGTGGTTATTTTGGAAGGGAAATTTTTGTACAATAGAAAGGAGGCAGGAGTGGTGGTGGCAGGAGGTGTGGCGGTTTCAGGCATTTCTTTTTTTTGTGTGCATGCCAGTAGCAGTAAAAAAATCGACAGGAAGGCCGATAAAAGAATTGTTTTCATGTTAATATATTTTATTTTCAAGATCTTGTAAGTAAGTGCCTGGACAAAAATAAGGAGCGCTAAAAATGACCCTTTTATTTTGGCAAATGTTTGGTTTCATGGCCTCCAAATTCTTTTTCAGGCAAAGGAAAAGTGTCATTTTTTTTGATCACCTGTTTAATACAGGCATGAAATTAAATTAAATCTTGAATTTGGCCAGGATGTCTGCACAATTAACTATATATGCATAGTTCTTCACGATATAGAATATTGATTGTTCGAGCTTGGAAATCAATAAATTAAAATTTGCTTTGTGTTGAAGGTCAAATGCCAGGTAATTTCCAGGTACTTAATTTCGAATAAAGCCCAATGAGTATTCATTTTTTCGCCACTTCAAGTGATACATTTTACATACAAAAGCTAAGAATTGCAGGATTGCATTTTTTTAAATTTCTAAAATCATTAATCATGCAAAGAATTCTCTTTCTATTTTTTTCTATCTGCTTTTTGTGCTCATCTTCAACCTATCTTACTGCCCAGCAAACAGAAGATAATATTCTTTACGTCATTGAAACGGTAGACGGAAACCGCTACATCGGAAGCATTCTTTCCCAAGACGAAGAAACAGTACAGCTAAGGACCAAAACACTTGGAGATATCACCATTCAACGCGACCAGATCGGCTCGATGGAACTGTTGGACGCTGCACAAATAGTAGGCGGCAATTATTTATGGGACACCCCGTTTGTGACCCGTTACTATGTCGGCTCGAGTGCCTACAGCCTCCGGAAAGGAGAAGGGTATTACCAGAATTCCTGGATATTCTATAACAATATAAATGTTGGGTTGACGGATAACATAGATGTGGGGATTGGAATAGTGCCGCTCTTTTTGTTCACGTTTGGATCGGGTGATGGGATTACTCCCATTTGGCTGACTACAAAAATTGCACTCCCGGTAGAGAAGGATAAATTCAACCTGGCGGCCGGTGGTGTTTACGCCAATGTATTAGGTGGAGACACTAATGGAGGAGGGCAGATATATGGCGTCTCTACTTTTGGGTCGAGAAACAGAAATGTGAGTTTGGGCATAGGCTGGTTTTATGGCGCAGATGAAGGATTGGCCGAAAGGCCGACTTTTTCTTTCAGTACCATGCAGCGGGGCAAACCCAAATGGGCATTTGTTTCTGAAAACTATTTCTTCGGAGTTGGCGACGAAGGACTTGTCATTCTCTCTGCCGGGGCTCGTTATTTAGGTGATAAAATCTCTCTTGACATGAGTGGGTTTACTTTTGTTTATACAGGAGGTGGCCAAGATGTCTTTCCCATTTTACCTTGGTTGAGTGTCTCCGTACCTTTTGGTGGGAGGAATTAAAACAATTAATTCTGTACAACGGAGCTTGTCCCGTTTCATGTCATAGCAAACGCTTCAGAATAAAATAAATTGATTTCCCCGTTGGTCGAGGATGTCATCCTCGACCAACGGGGAAATCAATTTATTTTAATTTTTCCAAACCAATGTATCGCTTGGCGCATACCCGATCCGATGGGCAATTATTTTAATTTGTTTTCCGGCCGTAAGCTCAATCGGCTTTTTGTAAATATGCCATCCAGATTCAGGCAATTCGTCTTCCGGGTATTTATATCCAATGGAGGCGCCTTCTGTTTTACATGAAATAAATAATTGGTTGTTCTCTTTTTTTATTTCAGGAGCGGCAGTAATTGGCTGAATTTTATTTGGCCAAAATTGCTGAATTAAATCTTCTTCCGGAATTAGGCCTTTGTCATTTGTTTTTTGCATCCAGTGCTCACATTCATTTTTTAATTCTTTTAATTTTTCTGCATAGGCAGGGTTGCCAGCTAAATTATTTAATTCATGCGGGTCGTTTTTTACATCAAATAATTCTTCCTCAGGTTTTGAACTCCTGAACCATTGCATCTGAATTTTATTTAAAGTGCCTTCCTTTCGCATCCGTAATAATTCATGCATGGTCGCCATTTTTTTCCGGTAGGCCAGTGGCAAATAATAACCTATTTCGGGCTGGAAGTTTTTTAAATATTTAAACTGCTTATCCCGTACTGCGCGCTTCATATCGTAACTTTCATCAAAACGATCGGCGGCTGCGTGGATGTATTTTCTTTGATTTTTAGATTGATATTTTCCAGCAAATGCCCGGCCCTGCATGTGGGCTGGCGGTTCAATGTGGCACATGGACAAAAGCGTCGGTGCAAAATCAACAAAGCTGATTAATTGATCGTCAGTGGTTCCGGCCTGCCATTGGTTGGGGTAGCGGATGATCATTGGTACTTTTATTCCCGAATCATACAATAATCTTTTTTGCCGGGGGAGTGGGCCACCATGATCGGTATACCAAACGATGATTGTATTTTCCAAAAGTCCGTCTTCTTCTAATTGGCCGATGATCATGCCGACATGCTGATCCATTTCCGCAATATTGGAGTACATGCGGCGCAGGTCTTTTTTTACGAGATCGGTAACGGGCAGGTAAGGTGGGATATTTAAATTTAATCCCTCCGGAACCGACCATGGTTTTTCTCCATTTTCAAATTGCTGCCAAGCTGTTTTTTTATGGCGGGGCGGCGGAAAGGCATCATTGTCAAAATGACCGTAACGTGGGTTCCACATATTGGATTCGTGGGTTACGTTAAAATTAAAAATGGAATAAAATAATTTTCCTGCTGGCCGGTTTCGCCAATGCGCATAAATACTCGATTCATCCCAGGCCATTTTTGATGGTTTGAACTGGTAATCGGTTTTCGAATTATTGCTGCAGTAGTAATTATTTGCCCGTATGATCTCGCTCACCATTTTTACTTCCGGTGGCGGCACCACTTCATAATCAATTAATCCTAAATATTTTTTTGCGTTGGCTGTCTGCGTGGTGGTCCGCATGTGGTGGGCGCCGATACTCGAAGGGTACATGCCCGTGCACAAGGCCGCACGGCTCGGTGCACAAACACCGGAAACAGAATAGACATTGGTATAGCAAACACCCTCTGCCGCCAGCCGGCTTAAATGCGGAGTTTGAATGGTAGAGTCACCAAAAGGTGGGATATTGGGGCTCATGTCCTCGGCGACCAACCAAAGCACATTGTACTTTTGATTGAATGGCGTGCTTACTGGTAAATTTGTTTTTTCTTTTTTACAGGCAATAAAAAAGAAATTAATTAGCAGGTAAAATAATAGGATGTGGCAACGGTTCATTTTTTATTGAATTTCTAAAATCAATGCTTGCTTTGCTCCGATGGTCAATTTATTATTTAAAATAAACTCTTCCCCAGTGATTATATCTTTTCCGGTTGTGCCCCGATCCAATAATTCGGCAAACTGGATTAATTCAATTTCACGTTCCTTAGCTGTTTTATTTAAAATGACCATGATTTTTTGCTGGTCATTATATCGGAAATAAGTATACACATTTTGCTGAGGGGCAAAGTGCATTAACTTCCCCTGATGCACGGCTGGAGATTTTTTTCTCCAGTTCAGTATTTTTTTAAAAAAGGACTGTACCTCTTTTTGTTTTTCAGTTAAGCCGGCTCCGGTAAATGCATTGGTCGTGTCACCTGCCCAGCCCCCCGGAAAATCGCTTCGGATATTTCCGTGGCTATCGTCTCCTTTATTCGACATTAATATTTCAGTGCCGTAATAGAACTGTGGCGTGCCACGCATAGTAGAAAAATAAACGATTGCCATTTTTAAAAAATCCACATCTTCATTTAATTGTGTTAAAATCCGGCTCATGTCATGGTTGTCAGGAAATATAACGTGCTTTGATGGATCAGCATAAATAAAATCAAAAGAGAGCATTTCGTATAATTTTAACATGCCATCGTTCCATTTATCCTCCGCCATTAGCGCATCAACAAAAGCTGACTGAATTGGGAAATCCAATAAACCGGGCAAGCAGGAAGTGTAGCCATCGGGGTTGACTTTTCCATTTTGCCAGTAGGCCAGAATAATCGGACTCAAGCTCCACTCCTCCCCGCAAATATTAAAATCGGGATATTCGTTCATCACGGCGCAGGTCCAGTCGCTCATGAAGTTTTTGTCAGAATAAGGGTAAGTGTCCATTCGGATGCCGGCCAAGCCTAAATATTCAATCCACCAAATAGTATTTTGAATTAAATAGGTCGCCATTTGTGGGTTGCGCTGATTTAAATCCGGCATGTCTTTTACGAACCAACCACTTGCAAAATGTTCCGTATCGAACTTGGAAGAATAGGGGTCGCGTAAAGTGGTGCGGCGATGGGAGGTCTGGAAAAAATTGTCGGTATTGTTGATCCAGTCTTTCGACGGTAAATCCTCCATCCACCAATGCCCCGAACCGCAGTGGTTCATGATCATGTCCATCACGATCTTAATCCCTTTTTCTTTCCCTTTTTCCACCAAACGTAAATAATCTTCGTTGGTGCCAAAGCGCGGGTCCACTTTGTAATAATCGGTTGTGGCATATCCGTGATAGGACCATTTGGGTTGTTTGTTTTCTAAAATTGGGTTCAGCCAGATCGCCGTAAAACCCATCTCCGAAAAATAATCCAGATGGTCAATAATGCCTTGAATATCACCACCGTGGCGGCCCCATTTGTCGGACCTGCTCAACTTATCAGGCATTCCCTCGATGTTGTCATTGTTGGGATCACCATTGGCGAAACGGTCGGGTGTGATGAGGCACATGACATCGGAATTGTCATAGCCTTGAATTGAAGCAGCCTCTTTTTTTCTTTTTAAAATAGGGTAGTTGTGACTGTATATGGTTTTGTTCTCTGTATTTTTAAATTCGATATTTATTTCTCCGGGGACTGTGTTTTTCTCAATTTTTAAACTGATAAATAAATAGTTGTCATTTTCCATTGAAACGGTTTTTTCAATGGAAACTCCCTCGTATTTAATATGAGGTATTAAATGGCTGATATTTTTTCCATAGGCCATTAATTCCAGAACTGGATTGCTCATGCCTGTCCACCAGAAGGGTGGCTCGACCCGTTCAATAGAATTTTGTGCGTGCGCGAAAAAAGGGAGAAAATAAATTAGGAAAATTAATTTTTTCATGATGCTCAAAAATAAATTAGACTTTTAAGTTCGTTTGGTAAATTGGCTTTTCAACAAAAAAGGCTCAAGTAAGCACTTTAATTATTGAGGCCCAAGGTAATGAAGTAGGGCAATTTCTTAAAATGAAATTAATGTATTCACGGGCACTAAAATTAGTATTGGCAGCAGTGACTTTATGGTTTTTCAAGCGTCTTTGAGATAAGGCTGTTTATGCTAATTAAGAAATGAAGTACTCTGTTTCGAAGAGTTTTGAAAAATTGCTGGAATTATAAACTGGATAGGCAATCATTGAACCTGATTTGTTTAATATTGTATATCCAAAAATCAAAAGCATGGTCAATGTCCTTTCGATTTCACTGGCATTTGATCGGGGAGGATTTTGACAATACTTGTTAAAAAAAACAGACAACCATGAAAAATTTAATCAACATCGTTTTGCCTCTTTTTTTGCTGACTTTGGTCAATACCGGCTTCTCGCAAACTGATGGGACGTCCATCGCCCAGTTAGAAAGTGCAGCAGCTACCGCCATTAAAAAGGAAGCGGCAGCCAAAAAAGCATACGACAAAGTGAAAAAGAAGGCCAAGAAGGCCACACAAAAAAGCAAGAAGGCATCCAAACAAGCCAAGCAGTACACTTCCAAAGCGAAAAAAGAGGGCACCAAATCCGCAGATATGAAAGACAAGGGCCTCACGCAAGGAGATGCTGATGCTTTGGAAAAGGCTGAAAAAGCAGGAGCAAAAAGCAGTAAGATGAGCGTCAAAGCCAAAAAAGCGGAAGACAAAGCTCACAAGGCCAAGAAAAAAGCCGATAAGGCCAATAAGGAATTGGGCAAGCTGGAAACGGAGTGGAACGCTGCCCTGAGAGCAAAGGAGGACGCCATGGCAGCTTTGTCGGCAGCTAAAGGCTAAAAGAAACTGCACCTGCCGGTTGGCTTTATCCAGCCGGCAGATGCTTTTGGGTAATTCCCAGTTCAGGGTTTGCACCGGTAAACCCGGAAAAGTATTTTAAAATGAATTGCATGTCTTTCTCGTAATTACCGGAAGGATAAAAAGCTTCGGAGAATTTGACTGTTTTGCTCGGAAAATCAAAACCTACCATTACTATGGGGATTCCTGCTTTTTGAGCGATGTAATAAAACCCACTCTTTAATTTTTCCACTCTTTTGCGGGTGCCTTCTGGGGCTATTGCGATTGCAAACCGCTCCTTACTATTGAAAATATCCACGATGGCATCAACCAGATTATTGTTTTTACTCCGATCTACTGGGTAGCCGCCAAGGGCGCGGAAGAACCATCCGTACGGTGCCTTGAACAACTCTGCCTTCATCATGTATTTTACATATTCAATATGGCCTACTGATTTTACGGCCAGGCCGAGGGGGATGTCTTTGGCACTGGTATGTGGTGCTACGATAATGACAAATTTGTTCAAATGGTGGGGCAGGTGGCCCCGGAGTTTCCAGCCAGTTATTTTAAATGCGAGTTTGCATAGCAGGCGAAGAAGTAATTTCAGCATCTACAAATTTAAACAATCAAGCTTATTGCCGTGATTGGTGGGATAGGTACGGGGCACTTCCTTTGAAAGAAACCCTTCTGGCTTCATTCCTCATCAGTTCGGCCAGCAAAATAAACAATCCGCTGCCCGGTGGAGGGACCGGACAGCGGATTGGGTTTTCAATGCCATGAAGTGTTAAGGCATTACCGGCTTGCCCAACCGCCGTTTATTTGTTCGTCTACGTTAGCGATTGAATATTCCACTTGGAATATTACATTGATGCCGCCTCCCGTATCGTTGTTGGGAGCTATCCGTTTTAAAGGGACAATAAATTGTATGTCACTTCCCGGCGTAATGGTTTTGGGTAGCTTTGGCGTTATTCTTCCCTGGTTTTCAAAGGTATTGTTGACTTGTTGGGTTCCCTCTAGTTCAATTATTCTATTAACAGAGACGTTATTCACTTTAATAGTTTGTTGTGAAATGTTTTTGAGCTGAACTTGATAGTGACAGGTCCATCCTACTTTCTTTAAATTGGCAGTGTATGACCCGTCGTTTTCAGAGAGGTTGGGGCTTTCAAATACTGGCCTTGGTAAGTTGACCGTGACCATTTTAGATTTAACATTGGGGGCTTTGGTTGCAGTTTGCATGATGTAAATAACTTTTTTGGGTGAAGCTTAAAGGATTTTATTTTTTATAAAACGCTTTATAACTCCGGGTGCTAAAATTGGATTGTTTTCGGGGGCAAAGATGGAAGCAGTTTTTTCCAGATGAAAAGACACATATGAGATCAAATAAGGATGTTTTTGCAGTATGAATTTTATAAAAAGCTAAATGTCAATTGTTTATGCCGTTTTTTGATCTGGTGAAAAATAGTTGATCTGTGGCATTCATATTTATAAAAATCACGATTTCGGGGGATAGGGCTACCTGTTGAGCATCCTGAATGAACAACAGTAAAGCCGTCATAGCACTGTAAGTATTCAATACTCAAACGCAGTTGCGATTTCTCAAAAAGTAACTGGTAATTTCTAGATAAGTAGGTGGGGGGATTGGCGTTTTAACTTGTTGATTCCCCTTCTTGATATTGTCAGAGCCTACTGCTCTCTAACCGCAAATCCCACTTTCTTCAAGTCCTCATAAAACGCCGGGTAGGATTTCACAACTACCATTGGCTCTTCGATTCTTATTTCACCCAACAGGGCCAAAGGGGCAAAAGCCATGGCCATCCGGTGGTCTTCATAGGTGCTGAAACAGGGTGTGTTTTCCACTACGGCTTTGCCCTCTACCATATAAAAATCCTTGTTTGATTTCTTTGAAAAACGGCCGGGCAGCAGTGCCAGAAAAGACTGGACTTTGGCAAGTTCTATTTGCAGCGCATTGATCCGGTCCGTTTCTTTAATGCGAAGGGTTTCCAGGCCGGTAAAAACACCATGTACGCCCAGCCCGGCACAGACGACAGCGAGGGTCTGTGCAACATCAGGGCAGGGTAAGAAATCCCACTCGAAAAAAGGCTGGTAAGTGGCGTCGGCAGGTTTTTGAAGGCGTACTTTATTCTCGCTGAAGATACTTGTTACCCCGAACGATTCCATCATTTTAGGCAATACGGAGTCACCTTGCAAACTATCCTCGAAAAGACCGTGGAGGGTCAGGTCGCACTCGTCAGCCAGGGCCGCCATGGCATACCAGTAGGAAGCCGCCGACCAGTCCGCTTCCACCGTGAATTCTTTCGCCTGATAGCTTTGTGGTTTTACGGAAATGCTGTTTTCTTTCCACTCATGTCCGACGCCAAAATATGCCATCATCTTCAAGGTCATTTCCAGATAGGGACGGGAAACGATTTCTCCCTCGAGGTGGATGGTCAATCCTTCGGGAAGGATGGGAGCGATCATCAGGAGGGCGGAAATATATTGACTACTGGTGCTGGCCGGGATGGTCAGTTCATTTATTTTGCCTAAATCTTTAGGCGTGTTAATTCTGAGGGGGGGGTAGCCTTCCTTTTCGAGGTAGTCGATGTCGGCACCTATTTTCTTTAGAGCTTCAGCCAGTACACCGATGGGGCGTTCTTTCATTCTTTCAGTTCCGGTGAGGGTCTGGCTGCCTTTCTGCATGGACAGGTAAGCTGTCATGAAACGGAAGGTCGTGCCTGCTGCACCGGCGTCGAGTATTTCCTTGTCGCTTTCAAGCAAGGCTTGCATCAGTTCCGAATCTTTAGAAGTCGATAAGCTTTTTATCTTGAATTGCTCACGGCACAATGCCCGGATGATGAGCGCCCGGTTACTAATGCTCTTGGATCCGTTGAGGTGTATTTTACCGAAAAGATTTTTGTCTTTTTTTGAAATGGTGTACGTCATGTTGCTATCGGTTCAACTTTTGAAAAGGTTGTTAACTTGCCCGAAAATTCCAGTCATGAAATATTTCACCACAACGTTATTCATTTTTTGCCTTTTAGCCTGCACCGAAAAACCAAATCCGGAAAATATTGCAGTGCCGATCCGCCAGCCAAGCATACTGGCCAACCGCTATAATGCTGCCTTCCTGATTATGGACGGCGTATACAATACAGAACTAACGGCTCCCTATGACATCTTTCAGCATACCATCTTCCGGGAAAACATTAAACCGATGAACACCTTTTTGGTGGCCAATACGCTTGATCCGATAACATCTTTTGAAGGCATCCGCCTGCTGCCTGATTATAATTACCTGATGGATGAAGTGCCGCCCATTGACATTTTAATAGTCCCCAGTGCCGAGCACCACCTCGATACAGATTTGGAAGATGGGGCCATGGTCGGATTTGTGAAAAAAGTGGCGAAAGATGCAATGTACGTTACTTCACACTGCGACGGTGCTTTTGTGCTGGCCAAAGCGGGACTGCTTGACTCCGTTGCTTCCACTACCTTTCCAAGTGATATTGATGCGTATAAAAAAATGTTTCCCCACCTTGATGTGCGGGACAGCGTGCTGTTTGTCCATGACGGCAAATACATCACTTCGGCGGGCGGGGCCAAGTCTTTTGAGGCGGCGCTTTATTTAACGGAAGTGCTTTACGGGAAAGAGATTACTCAACGGCTGGCTAAAGGGCTGGTGATTGATTGGGATTTGAAGAAGGTACCTTGTACGATCATTAATGATTGAGAACCCAACATGAGTTATTGTACTTAATAGGTGTTAATTTTTGTTTTCCCTGTCTAAACTCTATGCAACAAAGATTACAATAAAAAAAGCGACCAGAAACCAAAAATGGGAGGCAGGTTTCCAGCCGCTTTAGCAAATAGGGGGAGTTCTATGTTCCTTACCGAAGGTTTTTCATTGGGGTACCTCGGATCGGAGCCCCTCCACTGTGGGGGACAATGGAGAAGCGGGGGGTGTCGGGGACAAAGGGGATCAATTTTCACCCAGGGAAGCGGCAAGGTGCGCATTCCCAGGGTGAAAAAAAGTGCAGACGCCAATATGTTCTATGGGTAGCCTGCACCGAATTTGAAACCGACTAATAAGTCTTGATGTCTTTTCGGGATGTAGTTTCCTCTGTGCCGGACGGCACACGTATGTTGTGTAGTTTTGTGAAATGTGTGGTGTGTGGAAAAGTGCAGTTTTTGGAACAGCCTAATGAGCTTTCACGATTGGAGTGATTCCAGGGTGCTACTTTTTAAAAATTGAACTGTGGGAAAAAATTGGGAAAAGTGTGTGGTGGTAGGCATGTATGAAGCCAGTGTTTGTCACAGTTTCTCAAGCAGGTTTAATCACCTAAAATAATGAACATTCCCCTTCTGGGAATTTAGTTTTTAATGCGTATTCTCAAAACACATATAAAAACAAAAACAATGCCAGAAAGGGGGCAAGGTGGCTCTGTTGTTAAATGGATGAATGGTTTTTTTAATATTTAACCCATTTAGGGTAGGCGGTTTATACTGGCCGTTCAGCTATTTAAGCATTCAATCATTTTTAGGGTCACATCTTAAACCGAAAACCCACTCCGTGGATATTTTCTATTTTCAATGATTCGTCCTGCTTGAGGTATTTGCGGAGGCGGGAAATGAACACATCAAGACTGCGGCCGAGGAAATAATCGTCTTCCCCCCAAAGCTTTTCGAGGATGAAGGATCTTTTGATGACCTGGTTCGGCTGTTCGAGGAAGAGTTTGAGGAGGTCCGCTTCCCGTTGGGTGAGGGTGCGGCCATCGCCATTGTTTTTCAGCTCAAGGTTGTTGTAGTCGAATTCATAGCCACCAAGTTTAAAGTGGGTGGCCGTACTGGGTGAGGTGATGGTACGGCGACGGAGGAAAACTTCGATTTTGAGGATCAGCTCTTCGATACTAAATGGCTTGGTGATGTAATCATCGGCACCGAGTTTGAGCCCCTTGATTTTATCTTCTTTGAGCGATTTGGCCGTCAGGAAAATGATGGGCACCTGCGAGTCGTACTTACGGATTTCTTCGGCAATGGTAAATCCATCCACTTCCGGGAGCATGACATCCAGGATGCAAAGGTCAAATTCATGATCGTTGCTAATGGCTTCTATAACTGATTTGCCTTCTGAAAAATGGCTGACTTTATAGCCTTGCAGTTCGAGGTTGTCGCGCGTCACGAAACCGAGGCTTTCATCATCTTCTACGTATAATAAATGTGCTTTCATCGCTGGTGAATTTTTTGGCTTTTAGCTATAAGCAGCAGGCTTTTAGCTTTTAGTAGGATTTCAAATAATTATTGATACGGTTGTCCCTTTGCCTGGTTCGCTATTGACCGAAATTTTCCAGCCGTGCGTATCACAGACATTTTTGGTGTAAAAAAGGCCGAGGCCAAAGCCTTTCACATTGTGTACGTTGCCGGTAGGGACCCGGTAAAACTTATCAAACAGCTTGGCAACGTTTTCTTTTTCGATACCGATTCCCTGGTCTTCGATTTGTAACAGAAACTTGCCGTCGCGCCGGGTTTCGGTTCTGACGGCAATATATGGTACTTTCTTACAATATTTTATTGCATTGTCCAGCAGGTTGTGAAGGATATTGGTCAAATGCAATTTGTCTGCTTCAATTACCGGATTGTTGGCCCTTAGGTCGGCATGGATGGTTCCGCCTGATTTTTCGACTTGCAGGCGGGTGCTGTCGATGATACTTTTCAATAACTGGTGCAGGTCAATCTCCTCTTTGTTTAATTTGAAATTATCCTTTTCTATGCGGGCCAGTTGCAGCACTTTCTCCACCTGGTTGTTCAACCGGGTGTTTTGTTCCTTAATGATTTGGGCATATTTCAAAAGCCGGTCGTTGTTGGCTATTTCGGGGCTCTTCAGAAAAACATCGGAGGAAATTTTTATTGTTGAAATAGGAGTTTTGAATTCATGCGTCATATTATTGATGAAATCCTTCTGCATCTCCGACAGGCGTTTTTGCTGTAAAATGATAAACATGGAATAAAGGAAAAACAAAATGGTGATCAGCAAAATGGCCGAGAAAATGATGGTCAGGCGCATGTTGCTCAATATCTGTGAAATCCGGTTGGGGAACCGGACACCAAAATAATAGATGAGGTTTTCGTCCTCTGGCAATGGGAAATCAATCTTGATATCTTCCTGGGTAGGGGCCTCCGGTGAGTAACTGATGTATTTTCCATAAGCCATTTCACGGGAATCACAATTGTAGATACCATATTCGAAATCCTCCCTGAGGCTCATTTTTTCCAGTTCGGTGCGCAGAAAAAATTCCAGGTCCTGCGGACGGATATTGTCGTTGATGTTGACAATAAAATAATTGGAAGTCTGCTGGTTGATCAAGTCAATCGGAGGGGGAGAGCTTCCCATTTTTTCAAAGCGGTCGGCCACATTTTGCATGGCGATAAAAACCTTTTCTTCAAATTCCTTCTCCTCCACATTCCAGGTATTCATCAATAGGTAGGCCTGTATGGCGATCATCCCGATGATGGCCAGCGAACCAAAAATGACAACCGTGAGAATCGTATTGTTTTTCATGGAAGACCGATTAGGAAAAATGTAAAATGAAAACGATGTTTGGTCGCAATCATTTCATTGGACAGCAAAAATCCAGTTTGTTTATGGGTAAAAGAACTGGCGGGGCATTGTTAACATCTTTTTAGGACTTGACTTAAAAGGTCTTCTTTCAAAGCGGTGCCACGTGGTGGATCGGTATCTATCTTTTTGTAGTGCCCCTTAGCTCGAATAGCCAATTCGCCCAACAGGCTGGCCGTAATAAGAATAGTGATTATGATTACTGAAATGAAGGAAACTTTCTTTTGGGCAGAAAATGCTTTTGGGTTGGGAGAGAGCATGGTAGTTATAAATTTCTGTTTAAGAAGAAATAATCTACCTGTTAATTTAATGGCATATTGGAGCCCAAATCGTATTTCAATAGACTAACTTTGCATTTGTATACAATTTTATGGACAAACCTTTATTCAAGATAAGATCAATTATTCTGTTGGGAGCTTTCTGGGCACTGAGTGCTGCTGCTTTCTCCCAGCAGACTGCCAGCCCCTTTGATATTATTCCCCGGCTCCCCCAGAGCGATTCCCCAGACAGTGTCATTACTATTTCAGCTTCATCCAATCCATTTGACATCTACCAGATCGATGCACAGTCCCTGGCCCAGCCCAGTGGCTATACTCCCCAGTTTCAGGTGGAACGAAAACGAAAGCCTCTTTCTGTCAAGGAAAAAACGGCTTTGTACCAGCGTTTTTTGATTATCACAGTTTTGACGGTCATTGCTGTCATGACCATTGTTATTACAATTTTCAGAATCTTTATAGCAAAAATATGGAAGGCCTTTCTGAACGATAATATTCTAAGCCAGTTGCTCCGGGAGCAGGGGGCGGGCGTGACCATAGGTTACCTGATTCTATATTTGATCTTTTTTATTAATGCAGGCATTTTCGCTTTTTTGGCTTTGAAACACTTTGACATTAACCTGCCTGTTTCCAATTCGAATGTGCTGGGCCTTTTGTTGTGCATCGGAGGGGTAGGGCTTTTTTATTCTGTCAAGCATATTTTACTATCGATTGTCAGTTACGTATTTCCCATCGACAAAGAAGTAGGAAGGTATAGTTTCACAGTTATGGTTTTCAACATCGTGGCCGGTATATTTCTGGCTCCGGTCATTTTGTTTGTTGCGTATTCTTCAGAGGGAATAAGTGGAGGAGTCATTAAATTGACCATCCTGGCTTTATTGGGGGTCATGTTATTTAGAGGTTTACGGGGACTTTTCATAGCGAACCGGTTTTTTGCCTGGCACAAATTTCACTTTTTCTTGTATCTTTGCGCCGTTGAATTAGCGCCTTTGCTAGTCACGTTTAAACTGCTTGATGTGCTGTAGGCGTATTCAGACAAATATTAAGTTGAGAAACAAAATTTATTCTTTTGAATGGAAGTAATCAATGATGGTAAAGTGACTGAGGAGACTTATAAAAAAGTAAGGACTATTTTGGTGTCACAACCCAAGCCAGAGCGTTCTCCTTACTATAATCTTGAAAAAAAATACGGGTTAACAATTGATTGGAGACCATTTATACATGTGGAAGGTTTGACTGCCAAGGAATTCCGAAAGCAGCGAATCAAACAAGATGACTTTTCGGCCATCATTTTCACAAGTAAAAATGCCATTGATCACTTTTTCCGCCTTTGCGAAGAAATGAGGATCAAGATGTCACAAGACACGAAGTACTTCTGCAAAACGGAAGCTGTGGCCAATTATCTCCAAAAGTTCATTGTATATCGGAAAAGAAAAGTGTTTGCTGGCGTACGCACTGTACAAGACCTGAAACCTTACCTGATGAAGCACAAAGACAATGAAAAGTTTTTGTTGCCGACTTCTAACCTGGGCTATGGTACTTTCGGAGCCTTTTTGAAGGAAAACGGCTTTGAATGGCAGCAGGCCATGATGTACCAGACGGTCACCAGTGACCTGAGCGACCTGAAAGATATTTATTACGATATCATCGTATTCTTCAGTCCTCTGGATATTAAAGCACTTTATGAAAACTTTCCTGATTTCAAGCAAAAGAATACCCGTATTGCCGGGTTCGGGAAGTCGACGACTGGTGCGATCGCAAACGAAGGGTTATTCCTGAATATTAAAGCTCCTGCTCCTGGTGTACCTTCCATGACCATGGCGCTGGAAAATTATCTTAAGATATCGAACAAAGACTAATATGTTTTTGTTAAAATATTTCTTGGAGGTTGATTTTAACCTAAAGAGCAATCTTCAAGTTGTTTTCTCATAGTATGTTTGTTTGAAGCCCCGATGCTTGCATCGGGGTCTTTGCTTTTCAGGCGGGTTTACGACCTGCCGTTCAATTCCTCGTACAGCCCTTCCACTTTTTCCATTTCATCAATTTGCTCCAGGTCCAGAATAGTTTTCCCTCCTTCCCCCGGATAGTACATCAGCGCAAACTTGTAACCATAAAGAATTTCATGCGCTGTATAGGAAAAATTTGCAAAAACCTGATTGGAATAAGTTTCGTCATATGCCTGAATCAGTACGATGATTTCTACTTCGCGCCCTTCCAGGTCTTCCCTCGTTAATCCAAAGAGTGGGCTTTCTTTGGTAATAGGGTGTACGACTGTCCAACTCAAAGGTAGCATGACCACTTTGTCAAGCTGTAGTTCCAAATTGTAGAACCTCCTGACTTTTTCTTTCCCGCGTTGGCTTTCTACCCATGACATTACCAGTTTAGCCTCGGCATTGATGATCTTGTTGTCCCTGCGGTTGGCCAATCGGAACATCAGTCCAGTTTTTGGTTCAGCAAACGGGGCAATGATGATATTTTTACTAAACACAAACTGAGCAACTGGCCTGGAGAAACGGGCAAAGAATAGACCTGTGGCAAGGGCAAAGGCCAGCAGCCCGGTCAAGGCATTAATGGATGCAATAATGTTGGAAGAAATACAGACCGGACTGACCGAACCATAGCCTACAGTGGTCAAAGTCTGTACACTGAAAAACCAGACTTCCAGAAAATTTAGAAAAATTCCTTTGTCTTCCACGCCACTCAGACATTCTATGCCGGTCATTAATAACAGGATGGCAAACAGGGTATTGACCAGAATGAAAAAGAGGACGACCATACCAAAAAAGCGGTGCCATGGCATTTCCTTTAGGTCCTGATAAAGCGTCCATCCTTTTTTGCCAATAGTCGTTACGTTGTATTTTCCGTTTTTCTCCAGGAGGCGATAGTGCCTGCCGGTGATCTTGGTACCGAAACCCAGGTCTTCTGCTTCTTTCTGGCTCTTCTTGTTACTCGGAGTAAGGTTCATTTGATTGATTTTTCATCAGTTATATAAAGAGTTGTATCTTAATGTTTGTTTTGTTTAACTTTATTGGATTATTTTTTAAACAAAAAAAATAACACTCTGTTATAGCAATCATTCAGCAACTATTAATTAGCTACAAATTTTGTCAAAAAAAGTTATAGTCATCGGTTCAGGTTTTTCAGGTTTGTCCTCAGCAACTTTTCTTGCCCAAAAGGGATTTGATGTCACCATTTTGGAGAAAAATGATCGTCCGGGCGGCCGTGCCCGTAAATTTGAAGTCGACGGATTTACTTTTGACATGGGGCCAAGTTGGTACTGGATGCCCGATGTGTTTGAGGATTATTTCGCTCAATTCGGTAGAAAGCCCTCAGATTATTATGATCTGAAAAGATTGGACCCGTCCTACCGTGTTTACTTTAGTGAAAATGACGTGATGAACGTGCCGGCCAAAATGAGTGAACTCGAGCAGGTGTTCGAAAGCTATGAGCCGGGCAGTAGTGTAAACCTGCGCAAATTCCTGTCCGAAGCACAGTATAAATATGAGGTTGGCATGCGGGATTTTGTCCAGAAGCCAAGTCTTTCTTTCTGGGAGTTCGCAGATGTAAGAATCGCGACCAGCTTATTTCGCCTCCAAATGTTCCAGTCGCTTTCTTCCCATGTACGGAAGTTGTTCAAAAATGAAAAGCTGATCCAGTTGTTGGAGTTTCCTGTTTTGTTTCTGGGGGCAACGCCTGAAAAGACACCTGCTCTTTACAGTCTGATGAATTATGCTGACATGGCCCTGGGCACCTGGTACCCTATGGGCGGTATGTCAAAAATAATTGATGGGATGGTCGCTCTTGCCAAGGAAATGGGAGTGAAATTCAAATTGGGGCACGAAGTCCAGCAAATTTATGTCCCCAACGGGCATGCTACAAAGGTAATTACCAATCGGGGCGAGCACAGTGCCGATATCATAGTGGGAAGTGCTGACTACCATCACATTGAACAAAATTTGTTGCCCGAACGCAGCCGGCAATATTCTGAAAAATACTGGGACAAACGCGTCATGGCCCCATCGAGTTTATTGTTCTATTTGGGGGTCGATAGAAAATTGAAAAATCTAAAGCACCACAATTTATTTTTTGATAAGGATTTTAAAAAACATGCGGTAGAAATATACGAAAACCCAGCCTGGCCAAGCGATCCGCTGTTTTATGTTTGTTCACCTTCGGTAACTGACAGCAGCGTGGCGCCGGAAGGCTGCGAGAACCTTTTTGTATTGATACCCTTGGCACCAGACCTGAAAGATACGGATGAATTGAGGGAAAAATATTACGAAATCGTAATGGAGCGCTTGGAAAAATTGACAGGACAAGACATCCGTAGCCATGTTATTTACAAAAGGTCTTTTGCTCACAATGACTTTAAGTCGGATTACCATGCCTTCAAAGGCAATGCCTATGGCCTGGCCAATACACTGCTGCAGACAGCTTTTCTTAAACCAAAAATAAAAAGCAAAAAAGTAAACAATCTCTATTACACTGGCCAATTGACTGCCCCCGGTCCCGGCGTTCCCCCCTCGCTGATTTCCGGTCAGGTCGTTGCCAGAGAAATAAGTAGGAGAGTGAGTCAGTAAGCAAGTATGCAAGTCGGCAGTAATTAAGCTTAGAGGATAAAGCCTAAAAACTGTTGACTTGCTTACTCATATACTTGTTTGCTCGCCTAACTCTTATTACTTGCCTACTTTCATCATGCTGGAACTTTATAACAATACCTGTCACGAATGTAGCCGCTTAGTCACCAACCGCTACAGCACGTCTTTTTCATTGGGCATCAAAATGTTCGAGAAAAAATTTCGGACGCCCATTTATGCTATCTATGGGTTTGTCCGCTTTGCGGACGAAATAGTCGACACGTTTCATGGCTATCCCAAAGCTGCTCTTTTAGAACGGTTCCGGCAGGATACCTACCGGGCCATTGAAGAAAAAATAAGTTTAAACCCTATTTTAAACTCCTTTCAGGAGGTCGTCAATAAATACCAGATTGAAGATGGTTTGATCGACGCTTTTTTGGAAAGTATGGAAATGGACCTGCACCATAGCAATTATGGTAAGGGCCTTTATGAAAAATATATTTATGGATCGGCCGAGGTGGTCGGGCTGATGTGCTTGCGGGTTTTTTGTGAAGGTGATAGAGAAAAATTTGACCGTTTAAAAAGTCCGGCAAGAAGCCTGGGCGCAGCTTTTCAGAAGATAAATTTCCTGCGTGATTTAAAAAGTGATTTTGACGACCGCGGCCGGGTTTATTTTCCTGGAGTCGACTTTACGAATTTCACGGCGGAGGATAAAAAAAGAATTGAGCAGGAAATTAAAAAAGATTTTGACGATGCATACTTGGGGATTGTCCAATTGCCGCAAGGCGCCCGGCTGGGGGTTTATCTGGCTTATGTCTATTATTTGAACCTATTTAAAAAAATAAAAAAGACGGCTGCCGCCAAAGTCAAAGAACGACGCATCCGCGTAAACGACGGAAAGAAATTATATTTGCTGTTCAGTTCCGCCGTTAAAATGCGGTTGAATATGTTATGATGGTTTTACTGTTTTATCGCAATATTGATTTAAATAAAAAAGCAATAAAACAGCATAGCCATAAAACAATACAGCAATGACTTATTTTTTTATTACAATAGCCACCGTTTGTGCCATGGAATTTGTAGCGTGGTTCACGCATAAATATGTAATGCACGGTATTTTATGGAGCTGGCACGAAGACCACCACAAGCCGCATTTCAAGGAAGGAAAGTTTTTCGAAAAAAATGATTTATTTTTTCTGGTGTTTGCGGTTCCGAGCATGTTCAGCATTATGGCAGGCACCATGACGGAACATATGTGGTTGTTATATGTAGGGATTGGCGTGGCTATTTATGGGGCTATTTATTTTTTAATTCACGACGTATATATCCATCAGCGATTTAGCTGGTTCCGCCAATTGGACAGTAAATATTCAAGGGCAATTTTACGGGCGCACGGAAACCATCATGCGAAGCAAACAAAAGAAGGGTGCGAATCTTTCGGACTGTTGGTCGTTGCCCGAAAATATTTTAAAAGCCGCAAGCACTGGGATAAAAAAGCGGCTTAGAAAATTAAAACACATAGGTACACAGGACACATAGAAAAATTATTTTTTAATAGATCTATGTGCCCTGTGTGCCTATGTGTTTTTAAAATAATATTACTCCCCAATCGGCCCGATCTCCACACCTTCCGAGTAGGCCACTTTTATATTATTATCATTAAATGCTTTTTTGATCAAGCGAAGCGATTCAAAAGTGCCTTCCCAGTAATCATCAGGAAGAACAAATGGACGGACAGTCAAAATAATGTTGTGGCTGTCAAATGTTTCGATGCCAACTTGTGGAGCGGGGTCGTCGAGGACCACCGGAATGTTTTTGAGTGTATTTAAAATGACTTCTTTTACCTTGGGGAAACTTTCCTCATAAGGCATGGTCACATTTAATTCCAGCCGGATGGCTCCTTTAGAAGAATAATTGATGATCGTATCCTCGGAAACCTTGCCATTGGGAATAATCAGGGTTTTTAATCCTGGAGTTGATAAAATTGTACTGAATATTTTAATGTCTTCCACTTTTCCAAATTTCCCATTCACTTCTACCATGTCCCCAATTTTATAAGGCCGAAAAACCATTATTAAAATGCCTGAGGCAAAATTGGCGAGGCTACCCTGCAAGGCGAATGCTACTGCAAAACTGGCAGCAGCCAATATCCCTACAATAGAGGTCATCTCAAAGCCAAGAAAACTTGCTGCAAAAAGAATGACAGCCACTTTTATTAAAATACCAACAAATGAAAGGGCAAAACCACTGATCTCAGGGCTGAGTTTGGCTTTGGTAAGAGATATTTCAAAAAGCTTGAGAACGCGCTTGGCAATCCAAAAACCAATGATTATGGCAGCAATGGCCATAAAGATTTTTGGCGTGAAAGTGACACAGAAATCAATAAACTGGTCCCAGTATTTAGTTAGTTTTTCTTGATCCATAGTAAGTTTAGAGTGGAGGAGTCCTGAGTTTTGAGTTGGGGAGTTTTGGGTAAGGAAAACTCCCCAACTCAAAACTCCTTAAAACATCACGCCCAACCGGAGGATAATGTTGTTGAGCTTTGTTCTGGTATCTACGTCCGGTTTGTAATTTTTGCTAAGGTCGGTGAACTGATTTTGAAAACTGATGCCACCAATGATCGAAGTGCCGTCGCTTACTGCGTATTCGATCCCACCGCCTGCACCCCATGAGAAAGCAAGGGATCTGACATCCTCTTTGATATCGATTTTATCTTCATTTACGTTGGTGAATTCAACCGCACCGCGGGCCTGGGAACGAAAGCCCAGCGTAAAAACAGGGATTTCGGCATAGTACCGAAGGTAGCCGAACTCTTTGGTCTTGAATTTCAGTCCGAAGGGGATTTCTACGTATTGTAGGTTGTATTTGAACTCTTTGGGGCCAGGAAATGCAGGATCTACGTTCTGTGGCAGTTCAGATACCGAACCCTGCCAGGGAAAAGTGTTGGCATTGGTATTTTCATAACGCAAGGTGCCGCCGCTGTTGAACGAAAAACCCAGCCCGCCGATAAAGGCGTAATTCTCCCTGAAATAAAATTCAGCCCGCATGCCGAGCTTCAGGCCAAGGTTGGCTCCATCGGCATTGATGGCGTTCTCATCCGTATTGATGATCGAAACCATAGGGCTCACTTGAAACCCAAGGCGCAGGTCACCGTCCTGTGCATGAGGTGTGGATAAAAGTCCGAGGAAAAATGCAGCAATTGCAACAATTTTTTTCATCTATTTTTGTTTTTGGTATTTTAAATGGTTGAAATGACTAAGTGGCTAAATAGGCATTTATTCAGATGAAGACAACCATTTAGCCATTTGGCCACTCAATTATTTTTTTCTATGAACGCAAAAATTCCCGCTTTTCTTCTTTTTGTAATCTCAATTTCTCTCTGCGCTTGCGAGAGTGACAAAGGTAAAGATATTCCCGACGTTTCAGATATAAACGTGTCTGTCGATCTGAAACGGTTTGATCGGGCCTTGTTTTCAATTGACACCAATAATGTATTGGCAGATCTGGCTCAGTTGGAACTGGATTATGGCGAGTTTGCTGCCATTTATTTCGGTCAGATACTCGGTTCGAAAGATACTCGGATCGCCCCGGATGGGCATGAGGCATACGTAAAGGGGTTTGTGGCACACCCCGGTGCCCGCCAATTGTACGATACTACCCAGGCGATCTGCCCCGACCTGTCAGGGGTGAAACAGGAACTGGAGCAGGCCTTTCGGTTTTTTAAATATTATTTTCCGGAGCAGCCGTTGTCCGGTGAGGTCGTGACGTACATCTCAGAGTATACCGTAGGAGGGTTTTTGTATGGTGAAAATTCGATTGGTGTGGGACTGGATTTTTATTTGGGGGCTACTTACCCTTACCAGCAATTCATCCCTGCCAACCCTAATTTTTCGGCCTACCTCACGCGCACTTTTAACAAGGACCACATTGCCATGAAATCAGTGAAATTGCTCGTGCAGGATTTGTTGGGGAGTGCCCGGGGCAACAAACTGCTGGATTATATGGTCCACAACGGCAAGGAGCTTTACCTGCTCGATCAGCTGTTGCCCAATTTGCCCGACAGCGTCAAGCTGGAATATTCGCAGCCACAGGTGGATTGGGTAAATGAAAACGAGGCCAACATCTGGGCTTACCTGATCTCCGAAGATCTCATTTACTCCTCCGAGCTAGGGGAATTTCGTAAATACATCGAGTACAGCCCCAACTCTCCCGGTATGCCTGACGAAGCACCGGGCCGTACCGCCAATTGGCTGGGATGGCAAATTGTAAAAGCCTACATGGATCGATACCCGGAAACGTCGTTGCAGGAACTCATCAATCTGCGGGATGCGCAGGAACTTATGGATCGGTCGAGGTATAAGCCAAAAAGAGGATAGAGCGTTTTGAGTAGTTGCGTTAGCGGGTTCAAAAACTGACTAACGCAACTGCTCAAAACTGATCAGTAAAGCAACCCTACTTCTCCTTCCTTAATGTGAATCACCCGCAACTCTTCGGTGCGCTGCCCAACGTCCTCGCTTGCATTTTCCAAACGCAAAACACCGCGCGGGCAAACAGCCGCACAAACACCACAACCAACACAGGAAGACCGTACGACGTCTTGCCCACGCTGTGCATAATGGCGCACATCGATCCCCATTTCGCAATAAGTGGAACAGTTGCCACAGGAAATGCACTGACCGCCATTGACGGTAATTCTAAAACGGGACTTAAATCGTTGTACCAAACCCAGGTAGGCAGCGAGGGGGCAGCCGAAACGACACCACACGCGGTTGCCCATCAGCGGATAAAAACCCGTACCGACTACACCCGCAAATGCACTGCCGATGAGGAAACCATACCAGGTGCGAACTGAATCGCTGTTTAAAAACAAAACATTGTAGGCACCCGTGAAGTAAGTATATAGAACTAACCCCGTCATGATTACTGAAAACGCCAATACGCCGTGAATAATCCACCGCTCATACTGCCAGGCCTCCAGGCTTTTGTCAGATAACTGCCGGAACGGGTCGCCCATCGTCTCAGCCAAACCGCCGCACCCGCACACCCATGAGCAGTACCATCTTTTGCCAAAAAAGTAAGTGATGATCGGGACGCCTAAAATAGTCAGGGCAATTCCCCAGACGAGCATAAAAACACCCAGTCCACCACTCTCTATTAAATTGTTAATGTTCCAATCAAAAAAGAAATCATAATCCAGTGGCCAGATATTTTTAAAATCAAAATAAGGCCGGTTTAACCGCACCAATATTTCCGGCAGGATAAACGCAATGCATGTCTGAAAAAACATGACGGAAAAAGTCCGCACAATCTGATACTTATTGTGCCGGTATTTGGCGATCATACGCACGCCCATCACAATGACAATTACAGTATACAACAGGCCGTATAAAAACCACTGGCTTGCCGGTTTGCCGCTGAGCATTTCACTGATGGGACTGACCATCGTGATCCAAGGCGTTAAATATTGCGGGGACCAGTATAGTAAAATATAAAAACCGATTAAATAAAGACCTGTGAATAAACCGAGCATGCCGGTCAGGTTAGGCGAGGCGGAGCGGTCGGGATTTAATTTTTTTTGTTTTTGATAAAACAAGACCAACCCGATAATCAGTAAAGTCATGACTGCCGTAATGATCGGCCACAGCAAATCGCCGTTCATGTAAAATACGCCATAAATTATTACCCCTAAAATGGTTGCTCCCAAAATAAATCCGCGCGGCCCTACCTTCAATCCGCGGGTCAAGGATCGCTGATAAATGTGATTGTTTTTTATGCCGGGCAGCGTTTGAAATTTTGGAATGATATATAAAATTCCACCTAAAATACCGAGGCCAAAAGTGAGCAGGAAGAACAACACCGGATTTTTTGAGACGATTCCGTTGCCGGCATTTTTGGTGGTTTGAAAAACATAGTCCTTGATATTCCAGTTGCCCAGTTTAAAATCCCATTCGCTTACGCCTTCCGGTATTGGTTGGGCATTTAGGGATTCCTGTGCATTTTTCAACACATTTTTGAAATCGGAAATAAAAGAAATATTTGAATTGTAGGTTTTGCCCAACATGCCTGCGGTTTCTGCCTGTACCAATATTTCTTTTTTGTGATAATCCGTATTGGCACTAATGGCGTCTGCCGTTAATTCATAATTGTCGAGGCCCAGCATCAATGTGAAAATTAACAGGGCAATAATAAAAAGCGATAATCCTATTTTTTGTAACATTTTTTTTAACGGTAAATGGTGAATGGTTAACGGTGGATTTTTTTACAATTATCGGTTACCTCATTATGCTGGAATTTTTTTTAGAAAACGCAATGCACCTGAAAGGCCGCGCTTCTTTTTTAATTGCAAATTATTTCCCGTTTGCTGGTTGTAGATCTTGACTACTTCTTCGTCATATTCCTTGTAAAATTCTGGATCAAAATTGGCGATGCCGAGATTTTGTAAAACGTCTTCGATATTTGTTTTTTCCCGAATCCACTTTTCACAAACTTCGTGTCGGTACCGTACGCCCATTAGGTTAAAACCAATTATTGAATTATTATTTTTATCATAAACAAGGCGGATGCTGTGGCGGCCGCTGGGGTGCTCCCAAAAAATGGAGGCATGGTGCTCCGGCGCTTTGGCGAGTACGGTGCCGTAGACCTGATATTCGATATCGAAAAACTTGGCAGAATTAAACCAGATGCCCGGATCGTATTTTGTTTTTTTACCACAAATGGTGTGGGCAACCGTTTCGCCCATCATCCGGCCCACGTACCAGACCGCCTCGATGGGGCGGCGACCCTCATTCGGATTTCTTAGTTGAGCGCAATCACCAATGGCATAAATGTCGGGTACGCTCGTGGTTAAATATTCATCGACCAAAATGCCTTTGCCCAGTTCAATGTCACCAAAGCGGATGAATTCGATATTTGGATGTACGCCTACTGTCAGGCCGACAAACTGGCAGGGGATTTTTTCGCCTTTATTGGTGAGCACCATTTTTACCCGCCCGTCCTTCTCGCCCCAAATTTCCTTCAGCTCTGTTTCAAGTCGCAGGTCGATGCCGTTTTCGGCGATGTGGCGGTTGATCATGGCTGATTCTTCTTTGGGCAGTACGGCGTTCCAGAAGCTGCTCTCGCGTACCAAAAAAGTAACGGGGATATGACGGGAGTGAAACATTTCTGCCATTTCAATCCCGATCAGGCCGCCACCGACGATGACAGCTTGTTGGAGGTTTTGGCTATAAGCTTCCATGGCCTCCAGGTCCTGGTAACTATAAAGGCCCTGCACTCCTTCCAGGTCCTGGCCTGGCCAACCGAATTTGTTGGATTTGGAGCCGGTTGCCAGTACCAGTTTGTCGTAGCTCATTTTTTTTCCATCGTCGAATTCCAGCTGTTTGGTTTTGGTGTCCACTTTTTCGACATAGCCCCGGACGAGGCTGATGCGGTTCTTTTCCCAGAACCAGTCTTCATAGGGCTTCGTGTCTTCGAAGCGCATGTGGCCCATGTAGATGTACATCAAAGCTGTGCGAGAAAAGAAGTGATCGGTTTCACCTGAAATGACGGTGATTTGGAAATCGCTGAGTTTTCTGATGTGGCGGGCAGCGGTAATGCCCGCTATCCCATTTCCGATAATGACTATATGCATTTGAGAGTTTCGTTTTGATGGCATTAAGGTAGGGAAAAGACATTGAGCTTCCTGTGTAAGTTCTAATGAAAATGTGGTTAATGGTTTACTTGTCGTTATGAGGACGGTCGGAAGCAGGTGCTTGAAAACAGGTTTTCAAGGAAATAAAAAAAGGGCAAAGCAACTGAAGATGAACTTTCCCCTTGTGGTAAATAAACTTAAAAACTGAAGATGTCAATATGCTATCAATGGCCGTGCCTAAATTGATAAGATATTGATTGTTAGTTGTTTATGAAAAATGTCAGAGGTTTTGGTTGTTCGGGGTTGTACGAATTTTGTCCATTAATGAACATCCGGACAGTGTAAATAGTACCGATTAGGTAAATTTCAAAATCTAGTAAACCTAAAATTGGTGGGTTTAAAATTTGCTAAATCCTGGAGATTTAGCAGTTTGGCGGTTCTTTAAAACTCTTGACAAAGCGCCATATAAAAACCCCTTTCCGACTACTTTCGGAAAGGGGTTTTTTAAAATTTGGTGACCTGTGTGTTACCGTTTGCTGATGCGTTGGGTGGTAATCACCTTATTATCGTTGCCGGTTACACGTACGAGGTACATGCCTTTAGGCAGGTTGCTTACGTCGTAATGTTCGTCTTTTTGAATATCCTTAAAGGTTTTCATTTTGCGGCCCACCAGATTGAAAACCGTAATCGACTTGATATTTTCATCTTTGTTGATACTGATAAAATTGGTGGCTGGATTTGGATAAACGGAGACACTTGGCGGATCGCCAAAGTAGGAAGTCAGTGGCTTGGGGTAGATATCGTCGAACCCTCCGTTGCCAACTGGATTGACATGCGCCAGGGCAAGCAATGCAGAAATGGAAAATAAAGTGGCAAGTAAGGTTTTTTTCATGTACTGATTTTTATAAAATGAAACAGAAGGTAAAATAAACGCAATTACAGAAAATTTCAAGCCGGAATTCATTCTTTTTGGAAACATTAACAGTTCTCGTACAATAAAACGCGTTCCTGTACTTATTCCGTCAACGAAGGCATTCATTGCTTCCTCATTTGCATTTTGCACTGTTGGTATTCAGACACTGTAAAGTGACCGTTCCAATACTTCCTGGTAATAATTTTCATATTGTGGCAGGATGTGCTGAATGTCGAAGCGCTCTGCCTGGGTCAGGGCATTTTGACGGAAGCGTTGGAGTATTTCTTCGTTTTCCAGGATCGAAATGGCTTTGGAGGCCATCTGTTCTATATCGCCGATTTTGCAGACGTAGCCAGTTTGACCGTCAATATTGACTTCTGGCAACCCCCCAGCGTTGGAAGAAAGTACAGGAACTTCACAGGCCATTGCTTCCAGTGCTGCCAGCCCAAAACTTTCGTTTTCCGAAGGGATGACAAACAGGTCAGAAATAGCCAGGAGCTCCTCCACGGCATCCTGCTTTCCTAAAAAACGGACTTCGTGGCAAAGGCCGATTTTACGGCAAAGGTCCTCCGCGTGGCGTCGTTCAGGGCCATCACCGATGAGCATGAGTTTGCTGGGAATTTTTTCATATAGTTTTTTGAACACCAGAATGACGTCTTCCACCCTTTTTACTTTTCTGAAATTGGAAATATGGGTAAGAATGCGTTCGCCGTTTGGGGCGATGGCCTTTTTGAAATGATCTTTATCTATTTTTCGAAAACGTTCGAAGTCTACGAAGTTGTAGATGACCTGAATATCGTTTTCGATTTTGAAGGCTTTCAGGGTTTTGTCTTTCAGGTAATTCGAAACAGCTGTGACGCCATCGGATTTGTTGATGGAAAACTCAACGACTGGTTTGAAGGCAGGGTTTTCCCCGACCAGCGTTATATCCGTTCCGTGCAACGTTACAATGACCGGTATGTACCGGCCTTCCCGCAACAGGATTTTTTTGGCCATATAGGCAACGGTTGCGTGAGGGATGGCATAGTGCACGTGCAGCAAGTCAAGGTTTTCGTACTTGACAACCTCCACCATCTTACTGGCGAGTGCGGTATCGTAGGGAGGGTATTCAAAAAGTGGATAATCCTCACCGGTTACTTCGTGGTAAAATACATTGGCGTGGAAATTCGAAAGGCGGGCTGGGCGCCGATAGGTGATAAAGTGTACTTCATGTCCTTTGTTGGCCAAGCCAAGGCCCAGTTCAGTGGCTACAACACCACTACCTCCAAAAGTAGGATAGCAAACAATGCCTATTTTCATGTTCTGTTGGTGATTTTATTGCAGAGAAAACGATTGGGGTGATAAATGGTTTGAATGGCTTTAACGGTTGTATGCTTTTATTGCTTCATTGCTTAAAAATGGGACATCAAAAAGGGTACTTGCAATTAGGCCAAGCACCCTTTTTGTTCAACAAACGACCGCCCAAACTAACAATCCACAGTTTATCGAGCGATCATCAGTTTTGCATAGTAAGGTTTTCCATCCGCCACCACCTGAATGATGTAAAGACCAGCGGGCTGGTTGCTTAGGTCGAATTGTTCTTTTTGTGAGATGGTGTTGTCGTAGTTGGCTTGGGTTATGATCCGGCCGCTCAAATCCATAACCTTCATTTGTACATTCATTGTGGTCGTCAGCTCAATATCCAGGTTGACCAGGCCAGTGGATGGGTTGGGGTAGAGGGTCATCGCTTCTACGCCGTATTCCTCGTCGGCACTTACCAATATGGTACCTACCTCGAAAGTGAAAGTTTCCATACAGCCATTTGCATCAGTAATGTCCACAAAATAAGCGCCGGTGGGCAGTCCTTCCAGTATGCCTATATCACCCTCAGTTGTTTCGTTTGTGCTCCATTCGAAAGTATATGGGGCCGTACCACCGATTGGGGAAAACGTAGCAATGCCGTTGTTGCCGTTGGCAAATGCTCCTTGAATGTCGATGATGGGGCCAAAAGAAACCGGGCATCCGGTGATGTTGATATTGTCGAGGTCGAGCCAATAATCGCCTGCTCCCCATTTTCCAATAAACCTGATATGGAGTGTCAGGCCGTCATAAGCATTTAATAAAATAGTTTGGCGGGTAAAATCCGTCGTAGGAATATGGTTGGTACTGTCAATAACGAGTACGGTCTCGTAGGTCTCTTCGCAGTCATCTGAAATCTGAACGATCAGCGAGTCCCCTCCGCTTAAGATGATAGAATCGGTGGGGAATCCCCAATCGACAAAACGATAGTCAAAATAAAAGGTGTCGACTGCGAATACGGGACCTATTCTTCCGGTGTTCAGGTTCATCTCCCGGTTGCTGTTCCAGAGGTTGACGCCAAATACTGCCGTCGGGTTATTGTGTTCGCCAGCGCCAAAAAGGAACGGGTCAGGGGCATCTGTTGTCCAGGTGTCAGCAATGGCGAGGTCTTCAAAATCTTCCATGACGGGTTTGGGAAACGAGTTGAGGAATTCAACCCGGAAGGTATCATTTGAAAGGTCGCTGTCATCTTCGAATTCGGTCCATGCCTCAATAACTACGGGGCCTGGCTGTAAGAAATCATACGTGGTTTCAAACTGAATGATCTGGGTGCTGTCATTGCCAACTACCCCGGTAAAAAGTCCATCCATTGGAGTAGGAATATTGGCCGGTACGCCATTTACGGAGTAGAAAAAATTAAACAGGGTTTGTGGTGTTTGGCCAAAATTGGTCAGCCCAATTTCGATGGTATCACCTATCCCCAAATTACAGAAGTCATCCGCGTTCGGGCTGATGGTCGTTACCCCCACATCATTGAACCAAAGCGTCTGGAAGGTCAGTGGGCCGATTACTTCACTGGAATCCATCCCACAATCTACCCCAAGGTATACATTGTACCAGGTCTTTTCATCAAGACCCGTTATCGTGAACGAATTCTGGCCAACGGCTGTGGTAACGGTCGTCCCTGTGCCCCTGATAAAACCTAATGGACCATATTCAAGGAAAACGCTACCATCGAAATTAAATGGCAATTCCCAGGCAGTGGTAGCATTGTCGGCGTTTACATCGGCCATTCTCCAGTTTTTTGGAGCCTGACAAGAAGAGTCGCAGCCGATGAAGTCAAAAATGTCCCCCGTCACAGGAACAGGGTCGGGCCCATTGGAGTAAATGATATTACCATCTGGGTCTAAAATGTTGAAACTATTCTCATCTTCGAAAAGGCCCGGAGAATAATTTACGCAAATAGGCACGGAACTGATCACTTCCAATTCGAAGGTCGCTTCTCCCATATCGCTGTCGGTCAAAGTGTAAATCAGTTCCTCTCCAAGATAAGACACGGTTAAAAAAGCACCGTCCCAGCTGTCGGATTCCTCATCGAAAAGTTGAAAAGTGTACGTGCAGGTATTAGGGCATTCTGTTAGGAAGAATTCAGGACCAGCCGGGGCGCTCAGGTTATTGCCACAAACTGAATAGATGTACAGTTGGTAGCTGACACAGGGGTTGAGGCTATCCAGTGTGATACCTGAAATAATGGTCGTTTCTGTCAACCCGCCACCCGGGGTAAACCCTTCCGGACCATATTCAACAATGTAAGAATCGGCTTCAGAGACGTCCGTCCAGTTCACAACGGCGCTTGAATCCATTACCTGATTGATGAAAATGAAACCTACTTCTGGCGAAGGGCAATTCTGTCCATTCAGGCCGTTGGCAAGAAACAGAAAGACAGGAAAAAGGATAGCATAAAGAAACTTTTTAATCAGATTGGGAAATAACTGGGTGAAAGAAAATTTCATATGGATATTTTTTAAAAACAGGACCTTAAAAAGTTCCGGTTTTTGCTGTAGTATGCGGTTAAGTACTTAAAGTATTTGACAGAAGGGCTAAATTAGATAAAATCCGATTTACCTGCTTTGATTGCAATACGCCTTTCCATAAGCGCTGCCCAATTCGTCTGACACTTTGCAAATCCTTAAACCTTTTTTGGGTATCCATGTTTCACACCTGAGATTATGTTTGAAAAACAGTTAATCGAGCTTCACTCCATTTAAATATGGCGATATACTCAATCAGCGATTTGGAAAAAATTTCCGGTATAAAATCACACACCTTAAGGATGTGGGAACAGCGCTATGGTATATTGCAACCAAAGCGGACACCTACCAATATTCGCTATTACGAGGACGAAGATCTCCAATTGATTCTCAATATTGCTTTCCTGAACCGCAATGGCTATAAAATTTCCAAGATAGCCGCCATGAGCAAGCAAGACCTCATGGAAAAAGTGAGTGCTGTCTCAGATGTACAAGTGGGGCTGGATGCAGAACTGGATGTACTGACCTTGTCGGTCATCGAGATGGACGAGTATAAATTTACCCGCATTCTGGACAGCCACATCAAACATCGGGGGTTTGAAAGGGCAATGGTTGAAATCGTATATCCTTTTCTGGAAAAATTGAGCCTTTTGTGGCTGACCGGTTCTATCCGTCCGGTGCAGGAAAATTTTATTACCCTCATTATCCGCAATCGACTGATCACGGCCATCGAAGCATTGCCATTGACTACCAACCGTGATGCGAAAAAATTCCTGCTGTACCTGCCAAAAGACGAACAACAGGAATTGAGCCTGCTTTTCATGCAGTACGTCATTAAAAGTAGGGGGCACAGAGTGGTCAACCTGGGGCCGGGCATGGCCATAGTCGATTTGAAGGATGCCTGTCAAATCCTGCACCCCGAATATATTTTCACAATCCTTTCTGAAAACTTCAACAAGGAGCCAGTCCAGCGTTATTTGCAGAACCTTGCTACTGCTTCCAACGGTACTGAGCTTTTGCTCACTGGCTACCTGGTCGCTTCCCAACATACCCAGTTGCCCGATAAGGCGACATTCCTGCCAAGCCTGAACGATGCCATCGAATTTTTGGAAAACCTGGATGAATAATCTGTTCTTACTCCACTTCCTGGGATATCATTTTATGGGCTCTGGTTGCAAATTATATTAAAATCATTATGTTTGCCCCAATTATTACCGTTCCTAACAATTTAGACTATACGCTCGCCTAAGTATTTATCGAGTTTTATTTTTTAATCCTATTTGCCAAACGGGCAGTCATTTCGATCAATATTTGATTACAAGATCATTTTTCTAAATTCAAGGTAAGTCGGTACATGGATTTTGCTAAGGCTACAATCCTCTGAAATTAAAGACACGCACCAACCATTATTGGCTAATACTACCTTGTTTGGTTAAATCAAGAACTGCTCAATATAAAAGGATATCATGTTCATGCCCTAAAGTGGGCATTTATTATACAGCCACCACAAAAAATACAAAGGCCAATCCATTGCTGGCGTTGGCCGAATAGCCAAAGTGGTTCGGCGGCAAATGGCCGCCGAACACTTGGCTGTGGTGCTTAAAAAATATAAGCCTCTTTTATTTCTTTAATAACGAGGGCAAAAACAAGGGAGGGGAATGTCTCCACCTGTAGGTTTTTTTTTAATGCTTAGTCCAATATTGTATAGAGTGCAATAACGGCGAAAGGGTATCAAGTGACTTATTTAGGCCATAGCAAATTTAAGACATATTTGTAAAATGTTCAAACCTAAAAAAACGATTGATGTGGAATCAATTTAATCTGGCTTCAAAATTAATTTGAAAGAAAATTAAATTTCAGGATGGTCATCGGTTTTGTCTTTCTTGCGCAATATTTGGGTTTATTTCTATTGCCTGCTGAATATAAATTTGTCCTTGTTCCGGCTGTCCGGCATTCATGTAAGCACTTCCGAGATTATATAATGCGTCTGCATCTTCAGGTTTTAGTTTTAGTGCTTTAAAAAAATAATCCACGGCCTTTTGTACCTGCCCACCAACACCGTGCACCACTCCCAACAATCTTAGTACTTCATATTCGTCCGGGCGCATTTCATACGCTTTTAATAAATATTGCAACGATTTATTTAAATCACCTTTTTGTTCACCATAATAGCGGCCCGCATCCCGGTAGGTAATTCCCAGGTTGTTTTTTGCTTCTCCGTAATCCGGGTCTAATTTTAATGCCTGGTTGTAAGCCTGGATAGCTGCTTCGTAATTTTGCAGGTAATTGTTCGCATTGCCCAACAATAAGTATGGGTTTTTATAACCAGGGTGAATTCTTGTCGCTTCGTTCAAATGGCCGACAGCCTCAGTGAGCATGTTTTTTTTATTGATTTCATTTTCAGGTTTTAAAGATTGGGCAATTAATTCACCGCCACAGGCATTCCTTAGTTTGGCACTGTTCGGTACGGCTTTTATATCCGTCAGAAATAAAGTATAATTATCCTTCCATGAAAAGTTTCTCGAAAATGTTAGTGCTGCAAAAACGACAACAACAGCCAGCCCTCCCATCGCCATGTTTTGATTAAATGCTTTTTTCGAAATAAACCAGTAAAATAAATAGGCTATAATAAAACAAAAACCGACCGATGGCATGAATAAAAATCGTTCGCTCATGTTAGTGCCAATGGGAAAAGGAATATTGGAGACTAAGAACAAAGTGCCTAAATAAAATAAAATACCAAAACTAACAGGATCTTTTTTGGGTAAACGAATCAGTGCATAAACACCCAGTCCGACATATGCCAAGACGCTTAAAATGACCTGCCACTTGCCAAATGTCATCATTTCCACCGCTCTCGGATAATAATCGTGGCTTAAGGGGTGAGGTATAAAAAGCAATTTTATATAATAGCCAAGTGTGTAAAGAATGGTAGCCATTTTTTCGCCACCGGAAAAATCTACATACTGATTGTTGACCAGTTTTAAAAAGGGGTTGTTCATTAATTCCCTTGGCGTTTCACCGCCAAAGTTCCAGCCTAAAATGCTTCCTCGAATAATGACAAATAAAATAGCCAGTGCCAGAAAGGGCAACGTCTTGGAAATGATTTCCCCTGTTTTCGCTTTGGTGAAAAAATAATAAACAAGTGGAATAACGGCTACAAATGTAACGGCATTTTCTTTTGCGAAAAGTGCAATAAAAAATATGGCAGCTCCAATTAAATTTAACAACGGTTTTTTTTCATAAAATGATTTTAACGAAAAGTATAAACCGGCCAGCCCTCCCAACAGGCTCATTATTTCGTCCCGTCCTTTTACATTCGCCACAACTTCTGTGTGGACAGGGTGAGCTAAAAATAATAGTGTAGCACCGAGTGCAATAAAAGCGGCCTGGTCTTTCCAGGAAGTCGGCTTTTGGGTCGGAGATAAAATTTGCAGAAATACCCAAAACAAAAGCACGCAGGTCAGGCCAAATAAAAGGGTATTAATAAAATGGCCGATAAATTTTACGGTATTCAAGGATCCCGACTCGTCGGGGTCAAAAACCTCATCGCCATCTTTGTTCTTTACAACCTGTCCGTTTTCATTTTTCTTTTTTTTCGAAAATAGTTGCACTTCCAGTGCATACATGATCGGCGTAAGTGGCCGGTAACGCCCCCCCGATACAAGTGATTCTTTTCCTTCTACTTTAAAAAAACCGCGGAAAGTATCATACTTCATTAAGCCGGGAATACCGGCAACTCCCTTTGTGGTAAATTCATTATCGTAAATTACAATGGCATCATCCACTGCATAATTATGCCGCCAGGTGTTGGCATACAGCAGGACTCCGAGTGCAAAAATGATCCAACTCCATTTCTTTACAAAATTGCTGTCCGACTGAGTGGCGATTTTTTTGTTTTTCCTGGAAACTGATTTTTTTCGTTTTGCCATTTGAGGAAAGTAAAATTGAACGACGTGAAATTCTGTTTATTAATCGGAAATGCAAATGTAGTGAAACGAAATCCCGTATTTTATTCGGGGAGTAAAATAAAGCGAAGCGAAATTCTGCATCTTGTCAGGAAGTAAAAGTGATGGATCAAATATGAAAAATCCTTCCACTGCCTACCGCCCACCGCCCACCGTCCCTATCTTTGCGCCTTCCATTTCAGGATAACCTGCAATTGTCACTGAAAAACATAAAAAATGATCTTATATAACAGAGTCAACAATGACGAACTGAAGCAGCGCTTGCTAGAAAGTAACGAAAAGCGCGTTACCCTTTCCTTTTATCAGTATGCCCACATCAATAATCCAGAACTTTTCCGCAACCAGCTGTACCAAATGCTGGCTGAAGTTGGTGTCTTTGGCCGCATCTATGTGGCCGGCGAGGGCGTGAATGGCCAGATTTCCGTTCCCGAAAAGAACTTCGAGGCGTTTAAGGAAAAGCTTTTTTCCGTTCCTTTCTTAAAAGGCATCCGCCTCAATATTGCGATTGAAGATGACGGAAAATCCTTTTTCAAATTAAAAATCAAAGTCCGCAAAAAAATAGTTGCCGATGGCCTCGACGATAAAAGTTTTGACGTGACCAAACGGGGCAGGCACCTCGACGCCAAAAGCTACAACGACCTCACCGACGATCCTGAGACCATCGTGGTAGACATGCGTAACCATTACGAGAGCGAGGTCGGCTATTTTGAAAATGCCATCCGCCCCGATGTAGTGACCTTCCGCGAAGCTCTGCCGTTGGTGGAAGATATGTTGGCCGATAAGAAGGACAAAAACATCGTGATGTACTGCACGGGAGGCATCCGCTGCGAAAAAGCCAGTGCCTACTATCTGCACAAAGGGTTTGAAAATGTCCACATGGTGGATGGGGGAATCATTGAGTATGCCCGCCAGTGTGAAGAACAAGGGCTGCCCAACAAATTTATTGGCAAAAACTTCGTTTTCGACGAACGCCTCGGCGAGCGCATCAGCGATCAGGTTGTGGCCAAATGCCACCAGTGCGGTGCGCCCTGCGATACCCATATCAACTGCGCCAACGACGCCTGCCACCTGCTTTTCATCCAATGCGATGCCTGCGCCGAAAAGTACCGTAGCTGCTGTTCAACGAAGTGCAGCGATTTTACCCGGCGACCGGAAGAGGAGCAGAAAGAGTTGCGGAAGACAGAAGTGTTCAACGGATCAAAATTCAGCAAGGGGAGGTACAAGGCATTTCATGGCTCGCATGGGTTGGTGATGGATTGATTTTTCATACTCTCTTGAAGGTGAGTCATGTTCACCAACCTGCGTCTGCTGTCGTAGACCTGAATGATCCCTGTCCGGTATTTTCCATTAATCCAAACATTGGCTAATCCGTTCGCCGGGTTGGGAAATAACGTGATGCGTTTTTCCTGTTTTACAAACTTGATTTTTTAGGAAAAAGAAAAATGATGAGTGGTCGGCGTACGGCGAGAAGCGGTTGCCGCCAGTTAATATTTGAAAAAAATAAATGTATTTTGTGCAAATAAAAAAAGGGCAGACATAAAAATATGTCCACCCCTACTCCAATCGTCTTACGTAAATTTTTCGTTAATGGGATTCAAAATAATGTGTGATGCATATCAACACGTATTTGCGATGTAGTACCTAATACTATGCCATCGAAGTGTTTTTAATTTTCAAGATAGTAGTTGGGAAATTGGTTTTGACCAGTGATTGCAAATATACATAGTAACCTGTTCTTTTGCAAGAAACACTGACTCCTATATGGTACGGAAGGTAGAACAAAAGCTTTTGTTCCATTTTTTTGTGTTCGTAAGTACAATGTTTACAGACCCGTTTTTTGCAGAAATATAAATTTGTAATTTGGTCTTTTTATAAATGACATTAACAATCGGATAATTGAAATTTGGCAATGATTGATTGTAATATTTCTTCACCGATCATTTTTACCTGAACAACGTTGGCCAATTCCAATCCATCTATTCCCAGTGCCCACCACTTGCAGATTTTGAATGCCATTGCCAGGGCACTGAACGGGGCCGTTGAATTACAGTCCATCCTGGATATTGCGCTCGGGCAGACCGTGGAATTATTAAACCTGCAGACTGGCTGGGTCTGGCTGGTCAACCCCGGCTCGCGGTCGGTGTACTTAGCGGCTTCTCACCATTTGCCCCCCGCACTGGCCCAGCATCCGGAACGGTTGTCGGGCTGGTGTTACTGCATCGATAAATATTTGGCGAGCCACCTGGAGGAGGCGATCAATATCAGTGACATTACCTGTACCCGTTTGAAAGACCTGACGGAAGGAACGGACGGCATAAAATATCACGCCAGCATCCCACTCCTGTCGGGTCGGCAAAAGGTGGGCATCATGAACGTTGTGCATCCCAAATCAGAAGAACTGGACGAAAGCCAATTAAAGTTGCTTTATACCATCGGCGATTTATTAGGCATGGCTATTGGCCGCACCCACCAATATGAAAACAGCCGCCGGATGGGGGCCGTGGACGAAAGGAAGCGGTTGTCGGTCAGTTTAAAAAAACATTTATTAAACGGTATTGATGCACTCGAATTAAAAAACAAAGCCATGCAGGCCTGGCTGGAATCAGGAGATAAAAAAAAGTTGGAAAATGCGATCAGGCAATCAAAACAATTATTGGAAGAAATAAAAAACATGACTGAACGCAGCTTGTCCGACCTCGATACCCACGAACGAAAGCACCAGGATTTGGTTCCTATTAAATATCCGACCGTTCCGCTGACGGACCGGGAAATGGAAGTGCTTCAACAATTACAAAAAGGGCGGAGCAATAAAGAAATTGCCACTGTTCTTTTTATTTCCGAGCGCACCGTCAAATTCCACGTCAGTGCAATCCTCCAAAAATTAAATGCGACCAACCGGACCGAAGCCGTCCAAATAGCCATGCAACGGGGCATTCTTTTTTTATAAAGTAACTCGGATTAACAATCCGAGCTACCAACCAAAATTGAGCGCAGCAAAATCCCGCACCGTACGTCGAGCAACCCACCCGCTCCCTGTCCTTTCGTACAGGTAAAAAACTGTCCTTCCGGCTGATTTCCTGCCCTTTTATTTCCCTCAGTTTTGTGGTGTCAATAATTAAGAAATCAGAAGCCAGACTGCTTCGCTGTCAGAAATCAGACGACACAGTATTTCAATGACCCTGTTCGTCTGATCTCTGACCTCTGACCGCAAAGCGGCCTGACTTCTAAAAAAATAAGATCATGACAACCACAAAGAAAACTGCCCTGATTACGGGCGCATCAAAAGGACTCGGACTGGCCCTGGCCACAGCATTGGCCAGAGAAGGATGGAACTTGCTCATCAATGCCAGAAATGCAAAACAACTCAGGGAAGCGCAATTACTTTTATCACAATGGACAGAAGTGGAAGCCATTAGCGGCGATGTGCGGGATGAAATTCATTTGCTGCAATTTCCGGAACGATTAACTCAGCGAAATTGGCAACTGGATGTCGTCGTCAATAATGCTTCTACATTGGGGGCTTCCCCGCAGCCGACTCTGTTGGAATTGCCGGTGGAGGCATTGCACACTATTTTTCATACCAATGCCATTGCCCCGATTTCGCTATTGCAAAAAATAAATTCTTTCTTAAATGAAAATGCTACCATTATCAATATCAGCAGCGATGCTTCGGTAAATGCCTACGAAACCTGGGGTGGTTATGGGGCGAGCAAAGCAGCAGTCGATCACTGGACACGAATTTTGGCCAAAGAAAATCCACAGTTGAATATATATGCCATTGACCCTGGTGATATGCGAACGGATATGCACCAGGCTGCTTTTCCCGGCGAAGACATCCATCATTTGCCCCTGCCCGAAATTCACGCAGTACCGGCTATTTTGTATTTAATAAATAATAAAAAAGAAAGTGGCCGGTATGCTGCGGCGGAATTATTGGAAATGGAACTTGTATAAAATAATTATTAAAACAGGTAATGTAATAATGAAAACTCTCTGATATAACCCTGCGGCTTCTCTGGAAAACTCTGCGTAATAAAAAATAAGTTACGCAGAGCTTAAACAGAGAAGACACCAAGTTGCGCAGAGGTTTTTAAAGAAATTAAATCACCCGATTTTTTTATAAATAATAATTCGAATAAAATGAATAATATAGTTTCAAAAAATAAAATTGATTTTAAACTTCCTGAACATTTAAAATGTGCCAGGCCAACCGAGCTGAGAAAAATAAGAAGGGATGAAGTTCTTCTGATGGTTTCTGATAAAAATAAGGGCAAGATAAATCATGACTATTTTAAAAATATTGGTGCGTATTTAAAAGAGGGAGATGTATTGGTGGTAAATACTTCAGGGACATTGCCCGCAGCATTGGATATTTTTTTGCCAAATAAAAAAGCAGGCCGTATGCATTTGTCCACTCAGTTGGACAAAAATAAATGGGTGGTGGAAATACGCGTGGTCAAAGGGAATAAAACACAGCGATTTAATAAAATAAAAATTGGACAGGAATTTAATTTGCCCGATGGTGGAAAGGTAAAAATAATCCGGCCGTTTTATAAAAATAATTTTTTAGAAAATCATTTGTATTTGTGGGAAGCGGAATTTGATTTAAAACAAAATATAAAAGGGTTTTTAATGAAATATGGAAAGCCCATCCGTTACGATCAAATAAATTCAAATTACCCTTTGTCTTTTTACCAGACAATTTTTTCTGATGAAATGGGCAGTGCGGAAATGCCGTCGGCGGGCCGGGCATTTACAACGGAAGTTGTCATGGATTTAATGATAAAAGGAGTGCAGTTCGCGCCCGTTGTTTTGCATACAGGGGTTTCGAGTTTGGAGCGGGACGAAAAACCATACCCTGAATTTTTCAGAGTGCCGGCAACGACCGCCAGCCTGCTTAATTTGGCCAAAAAAGAAAACCGTCGAATTGTTGCGGTGGGCACTACTGCGGTACGGGCCGTTGAGTCGGCGGTAAATGAAGAAGGGCGAGTCGTTTCCCGGCAAGGGTGGACTGATTTGTATATCACGCCAGAGCGGGGGATGAGAGTAGTTGAGGGTTTGCTTACGGGGTTTCACGAACCGGAAGCATCCCACCTTTTAATGCTGGGTGCGGTGGCCGACCAGCGCCATCTGCAAAAATGTTATGATGAAGCGATCAGCCAAGGTTATCACTGGCATGAGTTCGGGGATTTGCATTTGATTGTTTGATAATTATAGCATGGTCCTTTATAAAAAAGAGGCGCAGCATGTGCTGCACCTCTTGATATATTTTAGAATAAAAATAAATATTAGTTCACTACTAATTTCTGGGTAAGGGCGGCTCCGTCCAGCAATACCTGTACAAGGTAAATACCAGGCTGCCAGTCCGTCAAATTGACGCGCTGGTTCGTTGTGTTGCTCTGCAACTTTTGCGAAAGTACCGTGCGTCCGGCAAAATCGACAATCTTGACTTGACCAACTTCAAATGAATGGGCGATGCCGATTGTCACTTCACCCTTGGTTGGATTCGGGAACAAGGTCATGGTTTTCCTCTGTACGCTGATGCTGTTGGCATCTTGGTATTCATAGTCCGTTGGACCTGCAATGAGTGGTGAGCCACAGTTGCTGAGAATTTGTGCCGCGCTGTTGCAGCCATTTGCATTGAAGAAAATCAGGGTTGCTCCACCGATACCGCCTCCATTGATCAAATCGTATATGGCACAGCAATCAGCCAGTGAAAAATTATAATACATCGAGAATAGCCCTCCAACCGAAGACAGGGCATTTAAACCACTGAGCGATGTCAGAGAGAAATTGTAGAGGATCGTCATATTCCCACCAATTGTTGTCAAACTGTTCAAGCCGTTCATATTGGTAATCCCCGTTGACTGGATAACGACGTTGCCAGTAACCTCGGTAACGTTGGCGAATGGGCCTAGGTCAGTGATGTTCGACCCAAGGAAAGTGACGCTGCCAATAACTTTGGTGTAGCAACTTGACCAGGCATTGAGTTGTGTCTGTGTTGCAAAAAAGACATTTCCGGTATAAGTTTGATTGCCACCTGCAATGGTCAGGACAACGGGATTCTGTGCATACGTAGACATACAGCTCGGGTCATTTTGCAAGCGCACCTTGATGTTGTAGCTGCCAGGTGCGAGACCGCTGAAGGTATTGGACGTCTGCCAGGAGGCGCCATTGTCCACGCTGTATTCCAAAGTGCCTGTTCCCGTTGCGTTCACAACAATGGTTCCGGTGGGGTTGGTACAGGTCGGCTGTGTAACAGATGGTACAGATACAACAGGCGGAGTGCAACAGCCAGTCGGAGCCAATAGCTCAACGGGGTTCTGTGCGTATGCAGTCATACAGCTCGGGTCGTTCTGCAAACGCACCTTGATGTTATAGCTGCCGGGTGCCAGGCCACTGAAAGTACTGGAAGCCTGCCAGGAGGCGCCATTGTCGGCGCTGTATTCCAAAGTACCTGTTCCCGTAGCATTGACCACGATGGTGCCAGTAGGGATGGCACAGGTCGGTTGAGTTACGGTTGGTGCGTTGACGGTAGGTGCGGCGGGTGCAGCATTGATGGAGACCGAGTTCCCGGCGTATGCAGTCATACAGCTCGGGTCGTTCTGCAAACGCACCTTGATGTTATAGCTGCCGGGTGCCAGGCCACTGAAAGTACTGGAAGCCTGCCAGGAAGCACCATTGTCGGCGCTGTATTCAAGTGTCCCGGAGCCGGTTGCGTTGACGACGATGGTACCGGAAGGGACAGAACAGGTCGGCTGGGTCACCGTTGGTGCAGAGACCACCGGAGGCGTACAGGGCGTAGAGCAACTGATATTGGCCGCACCGGGCGTGCCATTGTCGCCTGATCCATACGGAGTATTTGACTCGCACCAGTTGGAGCCGATATTGTTGGCAGTGGCATTGAAGGAGCCGGGGTCGAGGTTCATGCTGGCGCCCGTCGGATCGGGGAAACTGGGGCCGCCGTCGTAGTTGACCCGGTCAATCTCGTTTCCGCCGCAAAGCAGTACCACTTCATCATCGGAGTTGCCTAGATTAATACCGGTGTATTCATAATTTACAGTCACCCCACCATTTTGCGCAGCATTGTCATTGATGCCGAGTACAGCATAGCCATTGGCAGGGACAACCACACTGGAGCTGATGACATGATTGTCAGAACCGTCATCCTTGATGGTCCAGCCGTTCAGGTCAATCTGCGTGCCGGTGGTGTTGTACACTTCAACCCATTCGCCGTTGGAGTCGCTCACGGCGCTTGGGTTCTGCATGATCTCGGTAATGATGATATCACCGGCATTTGGACAACAGGAAGGAGGATTTAGCACAACAGGGTTCTGGTTGTAAGCGGACATGCAGCTTGGGTCGTTCTGCAAGCGCACCTTGATGTTATAGTTGCCGGGTGCCAGGCCACTGAAAGTACTGGAAGCCTGCCAGGAAGCACCATTGTCGGCGCTGTATTCAAGTGTCCCGGAGCCGGTTGCATTTACAACAATGGTACCGGTGGGGACAGAACAGGTCGGCTGGGTCACCGTTGGTGCAGAGACCACCGGAGGCGTACAGGGCGTAGAGCAACTGATATTGGCCGCACCAGGCGTGCCGTTGTCACCTGATCCATACGGAGTATTTGACTCGCACCAGTTGGAGCCGGTATTGTTTGCGGTGGCATTGAAGGAGCCAGGATCGAGGTTCATGCTGGCGCCCGTAGGATCGGGGAAGTTGGGGCCGCCGTCGTAGTTGACCCGGTCAATCTCGTTTCCGCCGCAAAGCAGTACCACTTCATCATCGGAGTTGCCT
>JBCBRY010000028.1:0-85243 GCA_039819485.1 Bacteroidota bacterium
GATTTTGCATAGCAAAATCACCAAAAGCGCTCCCTCCAAAAGAAGATTTCGTTGCCACAGGCAACGGATACACGCTGCCTGGGAAATTGCTGTTTTAAACATACCGTACAAGGTATGTTTAAAAAAAAGCGCCCCTGTCCGGGGCGCTCAACGATCTATCTATTCTAATCTAAAACTAAAAAGCCATCAGTGCCGGCCCCACAAAACCACATTCGCCTTCCTGCCGGAGAAATTTTTCGTGTCATAATAAAAGACCACTTTAGAGATCACCCGCCTGTCCCCTTTCAAGTCCAGGGTTCCGGACTGGCCACCTGCCGGGATCGAACGATTTACCTTGACGACCTGCGTTTGGCCATTGGCAAAATGTACCACTACCCTGTGCAGGTTGATCCCGCCGTTGTTGACCTGTAAACGCAGTTTGGTAAAACGGCCTTCCCGTGCTGTTACCAAAACCTCGTCCCGGTCCAGGCGGTAGTTGACTTTGCGGGTGCCGAGTTTTTCCCAGCGGATCGGTTTTTTGATTGCTGCAAAATCCTGGGGAGCAGGGTCGGTGGTCGCCTGTGCAGTAAAATTTAAGGTCACGAGGAATACGATTAAGAAAAAGGCTGCAAAATTTTTCATGCTTTAGCTGTTTTTGGTTGTGATGAAATGGTTGAAAAACAGCTCTTTGACCGTAGCAGTGTACAGGCGTTTAAATGATATTTCTTAAAGTTTTGTGAAAGAATCAATAATATCCGACCTCCCTCCCCTGCTATCGAAACGGTATGGTTCCCTTTGTTGCAATGCATTGTCCCTGTCCCATGCCCAGACAGGAGCCGTTTTTGGACTTGCTACAAAAATCGATACCGAAACGGGAACAATCAAATCACCGCTTCCCCACCACCAGCGGCAGTGCCTTCGCCTTCCGTCCGTCTGCCTGAATCCACATCACGTACCACCCCTCCGGCACACCTGCCAAATCCATCCGGTGAGGGGCCGAGGAAGCATAGTCAACTTCCATTTCTTTTATCAAATGCCCCATTCGATCAATGAGGAGCAGCCGTACCCGTTGGCCCTCCACACCAAATAAATTGACATCTACGTAGGAGTTGGCCGGGTTGGGAAAAAGTTTGAAATCAAGCAAATCCTCCCAATGTTCCAGAAGGACTACATTGGAATAAAGGGCTGTTTCGTCCTTCTGGAGCAGTTTGATCCGATAGTAGTTCCAACCGGGCTGAGGGTTTTGGTCGACATCCTCATAAACCGTATGGCGATCAGAAAATTCGCGATTTGGTTGTGATTGAATTTCCTGCCACTCAAAGCCGTTAGTCGATCTTTCTATAACGTATGTTTCACCGTTTTCTCCCAGGTTGGAGGCCCACATCAGTTGGGTAATGGCTCCCGTAGGCCATGCCTCCAGATCAAAGGTCCCTCCAGGCAAACCTATCAACGGGCTCGCGCTGGGTGCCAAAGTGACGAGGGCTTCGTCGTCCTCAGCGGGTACCCCCGATGTATTGTTGCCAGGAGAACTGTCGAGGTCGGAAGGGTTCGCCGTTCTGACTTGTACGAAATAAGGAAGCGGGGTAGAGTTTTGCAGACAAAACAAAACCATATCGAGTGTTACCGTTTCGCCAGCAGCCAAAGATCCGACTACCCATTCATTGAAAAAAAGATCGTAGTTGCCCTGTGAAGCATCACTTGAAGTGAATGCCAGCCCTTGTGGGATGGGCACTTCCAATTTGATATTATTCGCGCTTTCATCGCCCACATTGGAAAGGGTAATACTAAATGTGACATTTTGCCAAATCAACAAATTAGGGCTGCTCGATTCAAGTGTAACTTCCAGATCTGGTCCACCCTGCCCCGGTTCATTGACATTGAAGGACCGCAACACATCCGGTGCCGGATTGTATTGAACATCGCCGGCCTGACTCGCCCGAACGGTCACCTGGCCGGCCGTCCCATTTAAAGTAATCGTATTGCCGGTAATCGATGCTGGACCGGAAACGACTTCCAAACTCACCGGAAGTCCGCTGGAAGCACTGACTGAAACTGAAAATGGCTGGTCAGTGGTCTGCTTATTCGGAATTGCGGGAAAATCAATCGTTTGATTATCCAAGCCGGGTACATTTACCTGAAATGTTCTTTCCACCGCCGCCGCCGGATTCCAGTTAGTGTTTCCACTTTGGGTCGCTCGAACCGTTACCTCACCAGTCGTTCCTTCCAGCGTAATAACATTTCCAGCGATGCTGGCTGGCCCAGCGATGATTTCTAAATCAACCGGCAGACCACTCGTTGCGGAAGCAGAAACCGTAAAAGGCGGATCATCCGATTCTTTATCCGCTATGGCAGGGAAAGTAATGGACTGGTCTTGCGGGCCCGCCCCCGGTAAAGTCGCAGTAAAAGAGGCTTCATCATCTTCCAAAGCTGTACAACAGGTTCCATTGCCCGGGGTGCTGTCATCATCGGCCGGTGTTGCATTGCTGACTTCCGCCCAACCCGTTATCGGATTATTTTCCAAAATAAACCAATTGACGGTGATCGTCTCGGTAGCGCCCGCAGGCATATCGCCAACCGTCCAAATTTGGTTGCCGTTAAAATTGTAATTGCCTTTCGAAGCATCCACTTCATTTCCACCTACAAAGACAACACTGGCGGGTTTGGGAAAATAAACCTCCACATTGCTGGCATCGGCCACTCCATTATTGGTCAAGGTAGCAGTGAAACCAATGTTGCCCCATTGGATGACCGTTGATGGACTGGCACTCATGGCCAACTCCAGATCTACCCCACTCCCGCCACCGGGGGTCGTAACCACAAAACTCCGATCTACATCAGGTGCAGGGTTGTACTGAGCATCACCTGCCTGGCTCGCACGGACAGTGACCGTTCCCGGCGATCCGTCCAGTGTTACCGTATTTCCTGAAATAGTGGCCGGGCCGCTGATAACCGAAAAGCTGACAGGCAGTCCGCTCGAAGCGGTAGCATTTACATTAAATGGAGGGCTCGTTGTTTGTTTGTTGGCCAGGGACCCAAAGCTGATGGTTTGATCTTCCAGCCCCGGTTCATTTACCTGAAAAGAACGTTCAATAGCAGGAGCGGCATTCCAATCGGCATTTCCGGGCTGAGAGGCGCGCACCGTTACCGTTCCTGTGGTTCCAGCAAGGGTGATTGTATTCCCGGAAATACTGGCCGGCCCCGCAACAATTGCTAAAGTCACGGGCAGGCCACTCGTTGCCGAGGCCGTAATGACAAAAGGCAAATCATCTGATTCTTTATTTGAAATGGCCGGGAATGTAATGGTTTGATCCTGCGGGCCCTGTCCGGGTACAGTAAGAATTAAAGCTGTTTCATCGTCTTCGTTGGCTGCGCAGCAGGTCCCGTTGCCGGGAGTACTATCGTCATCGGTTTCATTGGCGGCCGTTACCTGCGCCCATGCGGTCAAGGGATCAGCAGAAAGTATATACCAATTGACGGTGATACTGGCCGTAGCACCGGCCGCCAGCGTACCGACTGTCCAGATTTGATTGCCAAAATAATTATAACTTCCCTGAGTGGCTGTATACTCATTACCGCCTACCCAAACCACCTCCGTAGGCTTGGGCACATAGACTTCCACACCAGTAGCTGTCGAGGTTCCCTCATTGGTGATGGTAAATGTAGATTCGACATTATTATAAACAATCAGGAAAGAAGGGTCTGCAGTCACAGCAAGAGATAGGTCGATACCGCCTCCACCTGTTGGCTCACTAACCTGAAATGTTTGTTCGACCGGTGGGGCTGGGTTCCATTGGTTATTTCCGTTTTGAATGGCACGGATGGTAACGGTTCCCGGCGTACCACTCAATGTAATTATGTTTCCCGCAATAGAAGCGGGCCCACTGATTACCAGAAAATTCACAGGGAGGCCACTTGTTGCAGAAGCAGAAATTGAAAAGGGCCCGTCTGTCGTTAATTTATTTGCGATGGGGGAAAAATCAATAAATTGGTCCTCTGACGTGTTTCCACCGAAAGGAACCAGGCGGTTTCCGGGCATCGGCAGTTCCTGTGTTCCGTTTGGCAACTGCCAACCCACGGCGAGGTTGTCTCCCCCTCCTTGCTCCTTTTGCAGTGCCTCGATATAATAAAGCTCGCCTGCATTTAACGAAATCAAAGCAGACCGTTGCTCGGGAAATTTATTCCATTGCCTCGAACTGGACCAGCCCGGTACATTGGCAATCAGTTGTTTATTGCCAGGGTCATCATCGGTACTCAACCACAATTCGCCATTGTCATCGCTGGAAATCCAAAACCGGTATTGACCAGAGACAGGAGGGCAGATGTAGCCCCTCACGCGGGTCCCAAAATTATCCATGGCATTCACTGGTATTTCAAAAATGCCCAGCTGGTCTGTGATGTCTGGTGTAGTGGTCAAAGGAATTTCTGATACAGCCGTTCCGGAAACCCCCGTCCAGACTTCCCGCGAAATAAGCCCCGTACCCGGACAGGAACCGGTCGGGCTCACATTTACCCAAAAACTTTGTTCGGCATTAAAGGCAGGGCCAAAATTTCCGTCACCGGGCTGGGTGGCAACAATCGTTACCTTGCCCGGAACACCACTCAATGTTACCGTATTGCCCAGCACACTGGCCGGTCCCTCAGTTACGTAAAAAGTGACAGGCAGTCCACTTGTCGCACTGGCAGAAATGCTGAAAGGCCCGTCAGTTACCAGCTTATCCGAAACCTGAGAGAAATTAATACTCTGGCCATTTCCAGAACAATCCGGAAAAATGTCTTTTTGATAATGATCTGCCGCACCCGTCGGGTCTGTTACCGTTAGATCGACCCGGTACCAATAGCTGGCCGTGTAGCAGCTCACCGCCGTCAAATTGGTAGTGGCGTTAGCCGTAGTGTAAGTCTGTAATGGATGGTAATGGTTATTGTGGTAAAGTTTTACTTCCCAGAAATAGCTCAATTCGCCCTGCGTATGATTGGCATCAGAAACATTGGCACTTAATGACACCACATTGGACGTACTTGGGTCAAAAGTATCCATCCCATCCACACTGGTAGATAAAATGTTTGGTGGAGCGTTGTTCAGCGAAATATTGATCGTTGTGAAATCACTAAGCCCACCGGGATCAGTAGCGGTCAGCCTTACCTCATAGCCAGCCGGGCCAGCACCACTTGTAAAAGTATGCACCGGATTAGGTTGGTTACTGGTATTCCCATCACCAAAATCCCATAACAAGGTCAACGGATCGCCGTCCTCATCATAAGTATTCAAAGAATTAAAACTGACCGTGAGTGGAGCATTTCCAGCAACCACATTGGCGGAAGCAAAAGCAACGGGCGCGTGCTGGGTAGTGCCGGTGAAGGAGACCTGCCTGATTTCATCCGGCCACCGGACATAATAAAGGGCGGTCTCATCCGGGTCTGTATTAAGGAAAATGCATGGCCCGGCAGCATTGACAAAGTTTTTCACCTCGACCGGATTCCAGTTTTCATCGAACCGAAAATTCCTGATCCAACCAGCTCCATAATCCGCATGAAAATAGGTATCGTGCCATTCAGATGGAAAATCATGCCCATGAAACCACACCCCTCCGGTACTGGCATTTCCATTGAAAGTTGGACCGGGGAGTGTGGCGGAGCCAACGTTGACAATGCTGCCATTGACCAAACCCCTTGGATTCCCGTTTCGCCAATCAACTTTTGGCCGGTCGTGCTGGCCAGGCAAATAATTGCTGTTGTTGTAACCGGGTTGATGGGTCATGCCTTCGTATTTAGGCCAACCGAAATTCATCGCCGGCCCGGTCACGATGCTTAGTTCCTCTCTTCTGCCCCATCCGACATCTCCAAAAATGAACACTCCCGGGTTGCCTTCAGAGGCTACGTGACTTCCACTTTCGGGCACTTTGGTCATGCGGTACGGGTTGCGCACGCCCCGTGCCCAGGTTCGGGAAGCGGGCGATTTCGGATTGTTGGGGTCAAAGTATGGATTAGAAGGTAGACCTTCTCCCGTCTGCGGGTCAAGTCGAACAATTTTACCGGAATAATTATCGAGGGTCTGGCAGCGGTATGCCCCGATATTTTCGGCAGGTGTGATAATGCCGTCGTCCAGGCCCTGCTGCCAGTAAGTTTCATTCGCCGAACCCTGATCGGTACTGCTATAACTCGCTCCATCACCGAGGGAGGCCAGAAGCGTACCGTCGTCGCCAAAAACAAGCGACCCGGTGCCATGTGATTCGTGTAAAATGGGCGGGCCATCTTGTACATTTTCACCCAACAGAATAAACCGGCTGGAAGGAATGGTCGTCGTGAAGCCGGTTGCTATATTTGCCTGATAACGGGTGATCCTGCCAATGGTGGCCGCAAAATATTCATTTTCGGAAGGATCGTATTGAGGTGTGCCGGCGTAAAGCAAATGATGCCGATCCACTACGTAGAGCAAATAGTAGTAGCCATTTGAAAGGAAGTTTGGATCGAGGGCAAAACCCAGCAGGCCAAAATCTCTCCATCCGCCAACTTCATCACTGATGTCCAACAATGGCGGGGAAAGTTTTTCGCCGTTCTCCACGATCCATACCCGGCCATCTCGCTCCCAGACAAACATCCGCCCGGAAGCATCCCACGTAAAGCCCGAAACTTCGTTCCATCCATCCATATAAACCTGGTCGGTAAAGCCAGAAGGTTGGGCATGGATTGTACCAACGATAAAAAAAGAAGTGATGATCAGTAGCCTGGTAAGCCACATGCTTAAGCTCAAAGACGACGGGTTCATAATGTTTGATTTGAAGCTGGTTTAACTTTCGCTTTTTTGAAAACCAAAATCAAATTATTTTCAAAATGGCAAAATCCAAACAACTTCCTGTTGATGAATAAATTGATTTTCTTTTGAAAGAAAAAAATAGGGTAAAAATTTCAGCTTTAATGCAGTGAGACTCGGGGGAGATGCGCCTTTCCGACAGGTGGAGGTGAAGATAAGGCTATTATAAAAAAATAGAAATACCTACGAAACTAATTTATCAGACCAAAAACGAATAAAGAGCATAAAACATTGATAATCAGATTTTAAGCTCTATTCATTATTCGACATTTCTTAAGAAAAAATCATTTGAGAATATAAATCAATCCCGTTCTTAATGCCTTTTAAAAAGATTAATCAGTTGTACTCGTTGTGAATGAAGCAGCTATTCTTAGTTTGATTAACGTTCTACAGATAAAATGATTTAAGCAGAAATAGCAGTACGCCAATGAAAAGCAACAGCAACAACCAGGGTGCTTTCGTTTTTAAATCGTCTTTCATAGTTGTCAGTCAATAGTTAAAACAATTCAGTACACTATAAGTGTCTAGAACTGTAATTAGAATGAGTGATACCTAACCTAATAAAATGAGCCGTTGAACGTCTTGAATGAGAGGAAATGCAAATATAGCTTATAGTGGGCAATGGAACAAGTATTTCCCGTGGTTCGAACTATGTTTTTAACAATGTGCTTACTTCCGGACAAGATAGGTAACTCGAATACATCTTCGACTTGATTCCGCGATTGGTCTTTGCTTTGTACGTATACAGAAACAGCTTCATGGGAGTGTGGGCTATCCCATGAAGCTGAATTGACTCCGTTTACAGAAAGGCTAAATAGATCTTTCCCAAACGCCATTACCGTGGCTGACCAGACGTAATTTCCGTTGTTTATCATAAACAATCAACTGCACCCCTTCGATTGCTGGTGGCCTGGTTCCAAGTGGCACCTTCCTCGTCCGTACAATAAATTCCGGTCCCGTAGGAGCCGCGGGTCTTGTGTATATCATACCCACCCAGGGTAGAATCTGGAAAATAGGCTTCGCCTGTTCCGATGACCATGGTGTTTGGATCATTTGGGTGAAAAGCTATCGCATTTACACCCACCACTTTATGGGGATTGGTATTTACCCATTGCCAACCTTGGTCATCTTTGGTATTTTCATTTAAATATTACAAATAACAGTGTTGCACAAAAAAGAAGTGGACACTAAAGGAAAGCCCCTGTGACCACTCCATTGTTTTCTAATTTGGTTACCCAGTTTAGTGAGGTGAGATACCTTTAATCATGATTACGGCACCCGGAATAAGTCTTAGAATAAACCAGCGTTAAAAAAAACCTTGTGAGGTAAAACAATATTCATTTTCATCTGACAGGGGTAATAAAAGGGATTTGGTCTTTGCCCTTATAGACAAAGACCAGACTCCGAACTCCATTGTATCATTTAATGATAATTTGGGGGATAGCTGGTCATAAACTGGGAGGCCGGGCCTATGATTACTAGAATATCAATGCCCAGCCGTCCCTGTTTTTAATTTCACTAAGTGTCGGAAATGTGCAAAGGGACAAATCCAGATAAATTTACCGCTTGAATGCTGAAGGCCGTGAAAGGCAGGCGAAAGTTCGAAGCCAAAGCCGGCCTTCTGTTTGTGAGGTACGATATTCTAGATAATCTTGTTCAAAATGAGAATCAAAACTCGTTGTTCTCCATTTCTAATTTAACTATTTATATAATGATTTTGATACCTGACAGGTTAAAGCTTAGATGAGCATTTGGTATCAGAGAAGATTTTCAAAAACAGAAAAATGCTTTCAATTTAACTGTAGTAAAGATATTGCAGATAATATCCTTTTTGAGAGACAAATTCTTTCAATACTACCCAAAATTTTTCATACTTTGCAACAAGTAATTTATCATAAAAATTTAATAATCAATTATTTACAATATTATTATCAAATTAAATACTTCCTAAAAAAATAAAAACTAACTTTATTCTCGAACTTCGTTTATTCCTGCCCCATTTCAACGTTAAGCTGCGCATTATGAATCGAAATACTTCCGTCCAGCTGCTAAAGCTACTTTCCAGTGAAGAAATCCGCCGGCTAGGCAAATTTCTCCGTTCTCCTTATTTCAACTATAGTCAACCAGTCATCGCCTTGTTCGAGCGCCTCCGCCGCCATCATCCCGATTACGACCCCCAAAAAATACAACCAGTAAACCTTTGGAAAAAAATACATCCCACAGCAGCATATGAAGAACAAAAATATTGGAAACTAAACTTTAAGCTCTGCCGATTGATTGAGCGATTTATGGCAGTGGAAGAGATGGAAGCCAATCATTTCGAACACAAAAAGCATTTGCTGTATTCCCACCGCCGACGCAACGCACAAACACTTTTTGTGAGAGAAACAAAATCATTGATCGCACAAATCGAATCGCAGCCCTATCAAGACATCCATTCTTATTCAAAGACCCTTTGGCTGAAACACGATTATTTTTACAGCACAGTAACGGACAAATATAGCCCGGCCATTTATTCAGTGGAAGATGCCATGCATGACCTCGACCGATTTTATACTTTGGCCAAACTGCGCTTTGCCAGCGAAATAAAAAACAGGGAACAAATCTTTGCCCAGAAAACCCCTCTGAAGTTGCTGGGCGAATGCATCACCACGTGCCATGAGTATGAGCATGAAAACCCGGCTTACCTGATGTACCGGACCATATTGTCACTATATGACAATGAAGCCAGCGAAGAAGCATTCTACCGGGGGAAGGAACAACTGGCCTTTCACTTTGCATCGCTCAGTAAAAACGACCAGAACGAAATTCTGTTGAACCTGCGCAACTATGCGATCCGGCAACTGAACAAGGGCCACAACTCTTTTTGGAAAGAATTGCTGGACCTCTACCAACTGGGGCTCGAACTCAACCTGATTGTTGACAACAACAAAATAAGTGATGCCGCTTTTGGCAACATCGTAAAAACCGGATGCGTAGCCAAAGAATTCGCCTGGACGGAAGAATTCATCGAATCACATGAGCAGTTTTTAGATGAAGAAATCAGGGTCGATACAAAAATCCTGAGCATGGGAATCCTGTACTTTGAAAAAGAAGAATTTCACAAAGTGATTGAACTTTATAGCCAACATGCTTTTTCCCAGTTATTGCACCAGATGAGCGCAAGGATTACACTTATCAAGTCCTGGTTCAGTCAATTTCAGGAGGACAAAAACCTCTACTCCGTTTTGAGTGCAAAACTGGAATCAGCAGAAAAGTTTTTCCGCAGGAACAAAGCAATTTCCAAGCAAAAAAAGCAAATGCACTTAAACTTTATTTTGGCCACCCGGCAGTTGTCAGATTTATTGTACCAACGAAAAAGCGCCAAGTTGATCAGGCAAAAAATGAATAAATACTTGAGCTTGAAATCAAATATGGCGACCAAACAGTGGTTCCTGAATAAATTGGACCAGATTTGAAAAGTGAAATTCAGTCGGAATAAAGCATAGCCAACTTCTTTTCTTTAGCAGACTACGTTTTAGGTAATTTATCCGGTTTTAAAATTTGTCAATCTCTTTGTCCCCTTGGTGCTTCTTGGGGTACAGTCATTTAGTTGTTCCTCAAAACTGCATTGGGAAGACATCAAGAGATACAAAGTTTAAAAACAGACAAATTACCTGCTTAGCTCAGTTAAGTTTCGAATAAGTACTAATAGATTATCACGTCCTCAGTCCCGATAAACTCCACTGCACAATCTTCAACTATAGCCGTTAATTTGACCGTGTAGATTCCCGCCGATGAATAGGTGTGGCTGGGATTAACGGTACATGAAGTGTTGCCGTCGCCAAAATCCCAATGATAGGAACTAGCTCCAATCGATTGGTTGATAAAGTTGACCGGCGTTGAAGTAGTAGCCCCATTGTTGGCAATGGAAAAGCTGGTGGTTGGACAACTGTCCAGGTCACAACTTACAACCAGTGGTTGAAAGCTCATGAACCCAAAGGCTAAAATAAATACGGTAACAACGGAAAAAAGAGAGGTAAGGGTAGGTGTCATATTTTTCATTTGGATAAAATTTATTGGCTCCTCCCACGGCGGAGCACCCTGGATGAAACCGGTTAAGTAATTAAATTTATACGCGTTGAACGCTTCTTCAACTCAACAAATTGGGAATACAGTAAGCTGCCCGTTCTACGTCAACAGAAAAGCCTGAATAAAATATATACAATGGAGTCTTGCGGGCAGGCGTGCCAAATGGATAAATAAAGTGCCGAGAATAATTAACTAATGTATGTTGGTATCTGGGGGCCCAGTGAAAATGCTGTAATAATAATAGAAAATCTTTAACGTCAGCCTTTATAATAATTAGGGACAGACCACAATAATACATTTTAATCCCTAATTCTAAAAAAGCTTTTTCTGCAGTTTTTAAATTTAAACAAAAAGGCCGCATGCAAAAGTTAATTGCATGCGGCCTGGATGTTATCGTAAAATATGCTTTTACAATACCAGCATCTTTTTAGTGACCAGTAGACCGTTCAAAACGACCTGGTAGAAATAAGTCCCACTGTTCAGGCTACTCCGGTCAAAAACGATCCGGTGCATCCCCATTGGGTACTGGCCTTCTGCTATTTTTACAATGTGCCGACCCTGTACGTCCAGCAGGTTCACGACCACATGGGCACCGGGCGACATGAAGGCAATAGTTGTAGAAGTAGAAACCGGGTTAGGATAATTGGTAACCTGAAATGGGTTGGAACCACCGGCAACCTCATCCGTGGAAGTCAACCCTTTGAAAATAGGCAACACGTCAAAATGACCGTTCAGAATGCTCTGCCAGTCTTCTATTCCAAACCAGTCCTGTAAAACAGAAGCATACACCTGCCTGAAATCATGCACCATCGGCAGGTCCTGTGAATTCTGGATGAAGCCAGGAATGTTCGGGTTTTCACCAATAAGGCCGGGGTTGACCCCTTTACCAAAAACCATCAAAGGTGCAGCTGCCCCGTGATCGGTGCCAAAGCTTCCGTTTTCACCAATGGTGCGGCCAAATTCCGAGAAGGTCATTCCACAGACCTTATCCGCCACCCCCATTAGTTCGAGATCATCCTGAAAGGCACAAACTGCCTCGGAAAGTGTCTGTAACAGTTGCGCATGAAAACCACGGAGCGGATCCGGGTCGCCGGGTTCTACTTGTTCACTGTGTGTATCGAACCCATCCAACCGGACAATGTAAACGGGAGTCTGCAATCCACCGCCGATCAACCGGGCAACAATCCTGAGCTGATCAGCCAGGTCGGTTTCCGGGTATTTGCTGGAAAGGTTGTTACTATTTTCTGCGACATCCTTCAATACATCATAGTAGAGACCGGACTGGTTCATTACCAATTGAATATATTCCAGTTCATCACCATAATAACCCGGTGGAACGGGTTCTCCCAAATTGTCTATGAAGCTGTAAAAATCTTCAGCATTGGCAATCGCCATCCCCATCGGATAATTGGACCCCATCAGCGCAATGGGCGTAATAGATCCGATCTGGAGTGCCAGTGGGTGTGGAAAGTCTGCATTTGGGAAGCCATCAGGAAACCCCGGGTAGGCTCCTTCCAACGTTCGGCCGAGCCAGCCGGTCCCCAGATACTCATTGCTGTCCGATCCGGTCATCCAGATGTCCATCGAGCGGAAGTGGGAATAGTCCTGTTGTGGATAACCAACATTTTGTACAATGGAGACAAGCCCTTCATTGTACATCTGCTGGAAATCGGTCATGGAAGGATGGAGACCAGTAGCGTCCACTCCGTCCAGGCTCAGCACGTTGTTTTGAGGAATCAGCAGATTATTACGGTGATTGGAAAGATTGCTGTATTGATCCAACGGGATCAGCGTATTGATCCCATCGTTGCCTCCAGCCAGTTCAACAAAGACCATGACCCGGTCATTGATTGTGGCGGCCGCAGCTATCTGAGAAAAAACAGAATTGCTGGCCATAGGAGTGATGGGATAACCTTTATATACGAACGGCGTCAGTGCTGCGGTGGTACCTGCCGTGCGGAGAAATTTTCTTCTTTTCATTTTTAATGATTGAGGATCAATGAGTGAATGAGTGAAATAAGGCAATCACATTCATTCGTTGAACAATTAAGCCAACTGGTATTCAGCCAATTTGAGGATGTAGTTGTGTAAGATCGTCAGACGTACCGTCACGACCTCGACCGCCATCGGGTCACCCGGATTATTCTGATAGTCGTACCAGGCAACGGTCCAGTAACTGTCGTTGGGCAGACCGGACAACAGGATGTTTTTCAACACCGCCTTTTTCAAATCCGAAATTGGCTGTGGCAACAACAACCGGGTTATGTCATCAATCAATGCATTTGGATCTTCTGGTTGGTCGAATTGGCTGACGAAGGCAATATGGTCCATCGTCAGTATGTCGCCGCTGGGTGACTCCAATGCCTGTGTAAAGGATAGGATATCGGTATATTCGTTCCGGTTTTTGGCAGTATCGCTGTTGATCCAAATCCGGTAGTATTGCGGCACCTGCCTGAAGGCCTGCCACCCTGCAACATTTGGGGGGTCGCCAGGCACCATCTGCATACCGGACAACAGGATGTTCTGTAAATACTGGTGATAAAACTTATCAAAAGGCTCGGTTCCCGGTAAGGTCAGATTAAATGACCGAAGCGTTCCCACAACCAGATCGATCGGCGTTTTAATAAAACAGCCTTTATTGAGCGCATCGAAGAAATGTTCGCTTTTTAGCAGTGTTTCCAATACGGGTTTTATCTCATAGTTGCTGTTGCGGAACAGCTCAGCCAATGGCTCAATGATGTCCTGCTCCACCTGGTCAGTGATATTGTAGTAAACGAACCACCGATAAACTTTTCGGACGATAAATTTGGCCACTTCCTCTTTGACAAAGATCATGTCCAGCAATGCGTCCAGTTCTGCTTCGCCATCAGCACTTCCCTGGATGACGGTATTGTCATAAAAAGCAGAAAACTGCTTGTCATCCTGGTCGTGAAAAAATGGATAGAAGATCGTATCGCCAGGCAGTCCGCTTGAAAAATCTATGGTCCATCCGGTCAGGATGCGAGCGGCCTGATAGACGTCCTCTTCGGTGTAGTGGTCGGGATTGTCCTTACCGATGGTAAACAACTCCTGGAGTTCACGGGCATAATTCTCGTCGGGGTCTCCTGCCTGGTTGAGAAAACCGTTCAGGTACAACAGCATCATTTCATCGATCGTCACGATTTTCGTCAGTTCCTTAAAATTGCCCAGCGCATTTTCCCTCAGTTTCCGGTTGTGGTTGTAATTGTATTTTCCAAAAAACACTTCACTGGCCTGTGTGGCAAAATGGTTGTGCCAGAAAAGCAACATTTTCTCCTTGATGCTCACATCCTGATTGATCATTTGCTCTACCCACCAGCCTCGGAAACTTTCGATCCGCAGCCCTTCCGCTTCCTCATCATAATCAGCATTGACCCAGGTATCGCCGAATGGGACATTCGGGTCCAGGTAGCCGGTCTCATTCATGTCATCTTCATAATAATAATTGTTGACCGGCGGATCAAGTGGTGTATTGTCCACATCCAGGAGGTAGTCCACAGCATCTTCCATGCTCATGGAAAGCAATAAATCGGCATCCGATTTTCTGACCCCGAACATCGTCCGGCGAATCAGGTGGGCAGCCTGTTCAAAATCCCAGGGACCAACGTAGGGATCCAATCCACCGTTGAGGACAGCAGTGGCGGCGGCTGCCGGTACGGAAGGCAGTTCCGTGCCAAGATTGGCCATCAGCGAACCGGTTCTTTTTAAGAGACCATCTTGCAGGGCGGATGCCTCTTTCTTTTTTCTTAGTTTTTTAAAAAACGACCTTCGGTCAAGAGTTGAGACTGTCATAAGCTGATAGGTTGACGGCGGACGGCAGACGGCAGCAGCCCGGACAGATTATTGCCCTCGTGCATTTATTATCTTCCGTTTGCTCAAGCCATAATTTTTCAAAGGTTTTGGTTTATTTTAAACCGAATAGAACTTGGGCTGCTTGGGGATTATGAAGTAGTAATGCGGTGTTTGTGTATCCGATGGGTTTCAAAAATGACCAGGGGAAATTTAGATGGTGAAGGACAAACTTCGGTCATTTAAGGTAGATAACGAAGTCCACAGAAAAAACCCTACCGATTTTTTTGGGGAATGTTTGGAAGGAAACAAAACAGAGACTTTGGCATAGCATGTACCAGAACCATCTAAATGTAGCCGATCCAATAAAAATGGTTGCCAGTTTGCAACGATGCCAATGGTTAAATCAAGATGCGCACAATTTGGTGGAACACTAATCGCAGCAAGCAAAAAGGCTTTTTCTATCAGCAATCCCGGTTTTTTAGGTTCTTTTTCACTTTTGCCAACTTTTACTTTCAGTGGAGGAATTGTAACCTTTAATGATGTAGTTACGACGTCGGATAATGCCAGCGTGACCAATGACTACCAACCTGTCATTCAATCCTTCAATTTGGGGCTGTCACTCGGATATGGATTTTATTGGTCAACAAAGCAGCCTCACTTGATCGTCTCATTTTCCCGGAAAGAAATCAAAAACAGAAAATAAAAGCCTATTTAAGAGCGACCAGGGAATCTGATAAACCGGATGGAAAGATCATCATGGAACAAACAGCCACATTCGCCTTTTGTGCAAGTGAAACAGGCAACCAGACATAACCCTCCATCAACCTGCCTCTATACTCAAAAGAGTTCCCTACATTTGTCCGTTCTAAAAAATGGACATACCTCAACAACATACTGTCTGCCAGGAATCGGTCTACCAGGAGCTGTTCATGGCACATGCCCGCCATGTGCGCAACTTCCTCTATTATAAAGGTGCCAAAAGTGATGAGGCAGAGGACCTGATGCAGGAAGCGTTCCTGCGACTATGGCGCGAATGCCAAAAGGTACCAGCCGAGAAAGCCAAAGCCTTTTTGTTTCGGGTGGCCAGCAACCTGTTTTTGGATGCCAAAAAACACGAGCAGGTGGTGCAAAAATTTCAACAAAAACAAACCACCGAACACGAAAACGAAGACCCCCAGTTTTTGCTGGAAACAAAGGAATTGCAGCAAAAACTGGAAAATGCCATCGCCCAGCTGCCCGAAAAACAACGGACCGTCTTCCTCATGAACAGAATGGACAAATTGACCTATGCCCAAATTGCAGAGCGACTTGAACTGAGCGTGAAAGCCGTCGAGAAACGGATGTCACAAGCATTGGTGCAGATGCGAAAAGTCCTGAAAGGGATTTGAGTTACGAGTTTCCTGACCCCTGACCCCTCAAAGTAGGGTAAACAAAATCAAATTCGTTTTATCAATAACAGCAACAATTTTCAGGCGAAACCACATTTTTGCTTTTGCCTATTTACTTTTTACTTACTTAAATGAATAACTCATTCCACGACGAAACTTTGTTGGCCCGGTGGCTCTCCAATGAGCTGACGGCAGAAGAGTTGGTGCAGCTCAAGCAACGTGAGGATTTTGCTGACCTTCAGTCCGTAGTCGAAGGAATGAAGTCGCTGGAACCTCCTGCTTTTTCAGAAGAAGCGTCCTGGCAGAAACTGCAGGCCAAACGCAAAATACTCCTGCCGGAGGAGGAAGAACCGGAGGAAGAAAAAAAGGAAGCAGCAGCAGAGGCTGCAAATACAGAAGAAACCGCTGCCAAAACGATTGCACCGATAACCAGTCCGGTCGCAGAGGTACCAGTTTCACCACCAGCTGCACCGGCGGCAGAATCACGTATCCGGGCCATTGGCAGGCGGCAGACGATGTGGATGTATGCAATGGCGGCGGCAGTAGCCCTCGTGCTGGTGGCTTTGTTTTGGCTGAGAAACAGCGGTCCCAATTATTCGACCATGATTGCCACGGGCGTTGGAGAATTGCAAAAGGTGACGCTTCCCGATGGCTCTGCCCTACAACTCAACGCCAAGTCTTCAGTCGGATACAACGAGGAGGATTGGCCGGACGAAAGAAATGTGTACCTGGCGGGTGAAGGTTTCTTCCGGGCTAAAAAAGGCCAAACATTTGTAGTGCTGACCGAACAGGGGAAAGTCAGCGTGGTCGGAACACAATTCAATGTCTTTGCCCGTGACAATGAACTGGATGTGAAATGCACCGAGGGGCGGGTCCAGGTTTTTAACCAGAAAGAATCTGAAAAGGTGCTGGTGCGGGCAGGTGAGCAGGTCAGCGTGATCAATGGTAAGATGCAAAAGAGAAAGGGAATCGACTTCACTCCTAAATGGTTCCGGGGAGAGTCCGTTTTCCAAAGTGCCCCCCGGAAGAAAGTTTTTAAGGAAATCGAAAGACAATTTGGCGTGGTCGTCCTTGGCGATGGGTTGAAGGAGGAATTATTTTCAGGTAAATTTGTCAACGACGATTTGGATAAGGCCCTCCGCATGGTTACCGTCCCGATGAACCTGAAGTATGAGGTAAAAGCAGACACGGTACGGTTATGGAAGAAATAATCGTAACAAAACGGCAAGACCTTTTTATCACTTTTACAAGTCCGACAAAATTAACTGCTAAACCAATGTTTCGTTATTTCTTTATTTAAATAAAAAACGAAATAACGAAATCTTTACCTCCCAAAGCGCCAGCGACAACCAATGACCTTTAGCTTACGAAAACTTTCTGCCCTGGTTTTTCTACTGGCCCTGAGTTGCCATCTCCACTCCCAATCTTTACCAAAAATAACCGCTAAATTTCAAGACTCTCCACTAACGGAGGTTTTTCAATTATTGGAATCCGATTATGGCATCTCCTTCTCCTATGAAGACAAGGCCGTTGCCGGTATTCAGGTCACTTCACGCATCAAAAAAAAGCCGCTCGACCGGGCCATGCAGCAAATATTGCTCGGTACCGGACTCGGTTTTGAAATAGTTGACAACCAGTATGTCCTGATCAAATCGGGACTATCCGAGCAATACTCCTCCCCTACCCTACCGCAGTCCAGTATCTGTGGATATGTTTTTGACAAAACGGTCAATGAGCCCCTGCCCGGTGCTACCGCCTATATCAAAAATTCCCCCTTTGGTACTTCTACCGATTTGAATGGCTATTTCAAACTGACCGGGGATATCCAAAAAACCGACAGTCTGGAAATTCGATTCCTGGGGTACGAATCTTTGGTGGTCCCTTTGGTGGCCTTCCTCGACCAACCCTGTAAATATTTCAAATTGGACCTCTCCGCCTCCTGGATGCCGGATGTGCTCATCCAGGAATTCTCCATTGATATGGTTACCCTCGAAGAGAACGGTAATTTTCATTTCAAAAACAAGAAAATGCCAACGTTGCCCGGATGGGGAGAACCCGACGTCATGCGGATGCTTCAACTGTTGCCGGGCATTGGCAGTGCCGAAGAAAGTGCCGCCCGGCTGAATGTGCGCGGTGGCACCCCCGACCAGAACCTCGTTCTCTGGGAGGGCATCCCGGTGTACCACGCCGGTCATTTTTTTGGTCTCTATGATTCTTTCAACCCTTACGTGGTGAAAGAAGTAGATGTCTGGCGGGGCAACTTTGGAACCGATTATGGCGGCCGCAACGCCAGCGTGATCGACATCCAGGGACGGCCCGACTTCGTGAAGGAATCCACGTGGGGCGTCGGATTCAACCTGCTCCACATCAACGCATTTATGGAGAAACCTTTATTTCGAAAGAGCCCAAAAAAAGAGGGGGCCATTTTGGTGGCCTTTCGCCGGTCCTGGGTTGATGCTATCGACAGCAGAACGTACGCCGAACTATTTGACCAGGTTTTTCAAAACGGCCGCATCGCCCTGCAACAAGAGATTCAGAACGAAAACCAGTTTGCCACCTGGTCGCCACTCATCAGTTACGGTGATTTCAACCTCAAATTTCGCTGGAAGGGGAAAGAGGGCAATGACAACTCGATCAGCGTATTTTCCAGCTCTGATGATCACACCTACGAGTTTAGTTTCGATGACAGTACCAACTTCCAAACATCCAAAGATTATTTTGAGGCAATCAATTTTGGGATGAGCTGGCAGCACAAAGCCGATTGGAATGCCAAATTGCAAGCCGATTACACGCTGGCCCTGAGCACCTACACCAACCAATATATTTTCGAATACAACCAGGATAACCGAAGCCGCGATTTTCTCTACCGGCGTGCCACGGACAATTTCATTACGGAAGGATCGGTCCGATTGCACCACCGCTGGCAGATCAACGAGAAACACCGGTTTTCGTTCGGCTATAACCTAAATGCGCAGGAAGCCTGGTTTGAGTCCCGCGACTCCGTCCATCAAGGTGATCCGACAGAAACAGCATCACTGGACTCAACCCGAACCGGCCTCCACACCTTGTACGCAACGCTCGACTATCAGGTAAATGATAAGTTTGGTTTTTCTGTCGGTATGCGCCAAAACCAATTTCCGCTCCGCAACATCTATTACTCAGAACCGCGGATCAGTTTCATCTGGCGGCCACTCTGGGATGGCTTTTCGATCAATGGCGGACTGGGCCGCTACTGGCAGTTCGTCTTTCAAATCATCGATTACAACGATCTCGGCGTTGGCGAACCACTCTGGTACCTGGCCACCGAGGAAGTCCCGGCCCAGGAGCTCTGGCAATGGACCCTCGGCATGCGGTATGAAAAACCCTCCTTGCTGGTAGACCTGGAGTTTTACCTGAAAGACAGCCGCAACCTCACCTCCCTCAACCAACGAATCGACCTGGGCCTGGAACGCCCCATTTCCTTCGACGGCACTTCCGAAGCAATTGGGATGGATTTTATGCTCCGCAAACGGTTGCCGCCCTACAGCATCTGGTTTTCTTATTCGCTGGGAAAAGTGGAAAACCAGTTCGCCGCATTGAACAGCGGGCTCCCCTACCCTGCCCGCCACGACATCCGCCACCAGCTCAACTGGGTCAATATGCTCAACCTGGGCAAGTGGAATTTCTCCGCCAATTTCCATTTTCGGACGGGCAGCCCTTATACGGAACCGAATGTCGTGGAAGTTCCCTGCCCCACCTGTACGCAGGACGACACCACCTTCGAACTTGATTTTGGAGCATTAAATGCGAACCGCCTCAATAGTACCATACGCATCGATGTAAGCGCCACTTATGAATTCGGCCGTGCCAACCGGAAATGGAAAATGGGCCTCGCATTCTATAATCTCTTCGACCGCGACAACCTGATCGATCGGGAATACCTCCTTTCCACCCCCGATAAAGACCAACCTCAAACCTCCTACGACCTGAGAGAACTGGATCGGCTGGCCGCCGGCCTCTCCCCAAATTTCTTTCTACAATATGAATGGTGAGGGGAGTTATGAGTTATGAGTTATTTAACGAAATCGTTATTTAGTTAATTCGTTATCATTGGTTATTGCACTCCTCCCCTCATAACTTATGACCCATCACTTATCACTCTTCCCCCCTCAAACCATCCACCTTTTAAGTGCTTCCTGGTAGGAGCGGCTCACTTTGTGGCGTTTTCCATTTTTAAGATAAACATAATATCCGGAGGGGTCCTTTCGGACTTCATGGATATGGCCCAGGCCAATAATGGCAGAGCGGTGAATCCGTAAAAAAAGGGAAGGGTGCAGCCGGGCATCCAGTTCGCCAAGGCCAAGGTTGGAGAGATAGGACTTTTGAGCAGTGTGTAAATGGGCATAATCGCCATCGGCTTCTATCCAGATGATGTCACTTGCCTGGAGCGCAACCATGCGGTTGCCCTGTTCGACCAGTAAACGGTCCAGGTAAGCCGTTTTTTCTCGTTGCAGGTTCTCGGTCAGCTCCCGGACTTGCTTGAGGTTGCGGGAAGGTGCAGAGAGCAAAACTTTGTTGACAGCCTGGGCAAACCGCTCCCGGGTATACGGTTTCAGTAAATAATCCACTGCATTGTGGTCAAAGGCTTTCAGGGCATATTTATCATATGCCGTTGAAAAAATGACTTGCGGTATATGCACGACCTTCTGCAAAACCTGAAACCCGCTCATCCCCGGCATCTGGATATCCAAAAAAACCAGATCGGGCTCGTATTGCTCAATGGCAGTGACGGCCTCCAGCCCATTGCTGCATTCCTTGACGACCTCCAGCTGGGGAAATCCCGACAGGTATTGCCGCAAGATCAGGCGTGCATCTGCTTCATCATCGATAATGAGTACTTTCACTTTGAGTTTTGAGTTTTGGGATATTGAGATATTGGGTTATTGGGTTATTGGGTTATTGGGTTATTGGGTTATTGGGTTATTTAACAGCAATAAAGATTTCGTTAATTCGTTATTTCTTTCTTTTATACTCATAACCAATATCCAAATATCTCAATATCTCAATATCTCAATATCTCAATATCTCAATATCTCAATATCTCAATATCTCAATATCTCAATATCTCAATAACCTACCCAAATCAAGGGTAAACTGAAACTGAACACCAGGCCTTTTGGGTGGTTTTTGGTGATTTTCAGAGAACGGTCAAATTGCTTTTCCAATCGTAATTGGGTATTTCTTAAGCCAATTCCTTTCATGAAGAGGTCGCCGTCCAGTTCACCGGGGTTACCTTCGCCGGTATCGGATACGGCAAATTGAAGCTCCTCACCTACCCTCTTCACGCTGATGCCTACCGTAACCGGATCAACACTGTTGCCAACTCCATGTTTGATAGCGTTTTCTACCAGTGGTTGTAGCAGCATGGGGGGAATCGGATGTTCCATCAAGTTTTCATCCACATTGAACTGCGGGACCAGTCGTTCGCCAAAGCGCCGTTTCTCCAGGTCTAGATAAGTTTTGAGGAAAAGGATCTCTTCCCTCAACGGTACCGTCTCCGATTCACTCGATTGCAGCCCGAAGCGAAATGTGTCTGCCAGCTTGGCAATCAGCTCCCGTGTGTGTTCCATTTGTGGGGGCACTGAGGCGCTAATGCTGTTGAGGGTGTTGAACAGGAAATGTGGTTCCAGTTGGGCCTTTAACGCATTCACCTCGCTTTGCAGTGCAAGTTGTCGCAGCTCCATTGCCTTGCGCTCCTGCCGTTGGGACTTGGTTAAATATTCGTAAAAATGAAAAATACCAAAAGGGATAAAATAAAACAGGAACGGGATATAAACGTCCCACACCAACCCTCTTCCCCCCAGGTAACCAATCCCAAAGAGGTCACAGATGCGGTGATAAACAAATAACCAACCCACCAAGAACAAGGGCAGGGTAAATAGATGAGTCAACAATCTTTTCCGCAAAGGCCAGTGTTTGAATTTCACAAAGATCAACCAATAGATCAGCACGGTCACCATAGCCTTTGTGCCGTAATTGACAATGGACTGATCCCAAAAATTATACTCGCCAGCACTGTTGACGTAAAGGGCCAGCCAGTAAATAGATCCAAAGATGAAGTAACATCCCACAAAGAGCAATGCCTGCCAGCCAAGCACATGCCAGAAGATTCTTTTATTCAGCCAATGGTCGGCAGGCAAAGTGGTTAATTGATTCATGCACCAAACTTCGACTTTTCCGTGTGAAATGACAAAACCCTTCCGGTGAACGACCCTATTCCACGGTGGATGACCGAAAAACAATCTGCCGATGCTATCGGCCACTCACCGGAAAAGCCTGGGATGGGCCCCTGCCCTGCCCCCATATTTGTGTTGGTCAAGGAATGTACGCTGCGCTTTGGCATTGCTGCTTCCAGCATCACCCGACTGACTTTTCAATCTTTACCAGGTATAGATTTCGTTAATTCGTTAAATCTTTATTCCAGTGCCAATTGCTGCAACCACAGCAATTTGGCCAGATGGAAGACCGCATGAACGAAATCGGCCTATTAAATCAAACTTATTATCATGAAAAAAATCTGCCTGCTTTTTGTCATCACCATTGCTTCTGTCAATTGCATGACAGCACAAATCCACATCGCAGCCGATCTCATTGGTACATGGATCATCGATCTGACTCCCTCTCCGGATGCTGAGCCCTATGTGCAGGTAATGGAGATTTCGGCAGCAGACGGAAAGACCATCTCCGGCTCTTTCTACAATTCACCGTTTGAAAACGGGGAGACAAACAGCCTTTGGGACAAAACCTATTTTGCCTTTACCACGAAAGACAGAAGCTCCGTCTATTTCACCAGCGGTTCTATTGAAAACGGAGAACTGCGAGGCGTGACCTATTGTGATCAACGCGATTTTGTTATGCCATGGACGGGGAAACGTAAAGAATTAACGAAATAACGAATTCTGTACGGCCAAAGGCTTCATTGACCGCACGGAGAAGGACGACCTCCTTGCCTTACAGCAAAGTTCAAGTCGGCCGTTCAATTCTTCTCGAACAATTTCAATCGTCATGAAAAAGTTGAATCTATTCATTCTTCTGGTCACGTTCCTTCTTTCTTGCAGCCTTTATGAGCAAGACAGTTTTTCCAGCCATGAGAACAATGGAAGAACCGTTCAACTACACCTGGGAACCGATCCTGAGAGTGGGGCAGTGGATGTCTTGCAATTTATCCAATCCAGCCTGGAGGCGCTCATTGTTGATTTCATCACCATGCTGCGATGGGAAGTACATTTCGTTAAATAACGAATTCATTATTTAACGAAATGTACAGGATTTCACCTAAAATATTAAAACCGTTTTTAAAGCGTTTTAAAGCCTCTGATTGAGAATTGCACCCGTTGATGTGTTTTTTACAAAAAAACACGAGAGATCGCCTTAAATTCATTTCAGATGCTTTTTATTTTGAAATCCTCTTGACGAATTAGGCTGTTGAGAAAAATTTCTGCGGAAAAGTTGCGCCATTGAGCATCATCGTTAAATAGCGAAATAACGAATTCGTTATTTCGCTATCCAGGTCAAATCAACCGCCCCATACAGACTGCGAACTGAAGACCGCCAAACAACTCACCGGCTGTTTTTATAATATTCAAAACACTCTTGTAGCAACTGCACCATGCTCATATCATTGACCGTTGCATAGGTTTTGAATTCTCGCTTGAATTCGGCCTTTACTTTAAAATTGAGGGGTTTGAGATCCACATCGGGCGTGCGCACCAGGTTAGCGCTGGCTTCAAAGTCGGGTGGGGGAGTGCCTTTGCGGTTGGATGATGCGGGTTTACTGATTTTGGCCATGATTTGTTGGAAATTGAAAATTGGAAATATGGGTTTCAAGTGAAGAACTGCCTGGATGCCAGATTTCCAATTTATGTTGAATGTGTGCGTAAAGAAAGAAAGAAATAATTAAATAACGAAATCGTTATTTAATTATTTCGTCATTTCTTCAGCCCGGTTCACCACAGATTGCACCAGTACATCCACCTTTTCCGTGATAGATTTATATTGGGTCTCGGTAGCGCACTTGCCTTCATCGCTGGCCCGGCGAATGGCCGTTTTCTCATGGATGACGCCTTCCAGCAAAAAGTATCCACTGGCTCTTACGTATTCGATGGCTTCATTTAGTTCCAGCTCACTATTGCCGACCCGGGTGAAAGCCACAGCTATTTTAGAAGTTGGCACCTTGTTTTTCTTTAGTTCGTGCGCCAGTTTGATTGTTGGCTCAAGGTCATCGATAGAGACCCCGGTAGGGAGGATGACCAGGTCACTGGCCCTCGCGATGTCCAGCGTCATCCGGGAAGAGTGGGGGGCACCGTCGAAAACGACCAGGTCGTACTGGGCTCCGGTTTTCATTGCATCGGCCACATTGACGAATTGTTCTACCGCAACTTTTGGTACAGTACCATTTTGCAGGCGTCGCCGGTTCCAACTGGTGCAGGTGCCCTGTGCCAGGTCCATATCAGCAATTTTGACCTGCCATTCACTGGCAGCGTAATTACATGCTATTAATCGAGAGATGGTGGATTTACCGACTCCACCTTTTTGTGAGACCACACCGATGACCAACGCCATAGTTCAATTGATTTGTTCAATTACTTGCTGCTGTCCACACTTGCAGCGGTGGGAAAACAAACAGAAGTAACGATTTAACGAAATAAAGATTTAACGAATTCGACATCTGTCTGCCGCAAAATTATGCAAGGAACATTTTCATTTCAAAGGAAAAAACGAATTAAAGAAAAATAATATTTAACGAAATAACGAATTCGTTATCCGCGAAGAAGGTACAGCCCTCCTCGGCATCAACTGAAAGCCAAAATGCACAGGAGCGCAAATCACTGGCACGACCGGTCCATTCACCTATTGCCATCCCTAATGATTGAGTGAAATGCCAGCAAAACTTGTAACGCTCCCTTGCGGTCTTAGCGGTCTCTGTGCGGTATATTGCAGGGAAAGTGATCGCGCAGAGGCCGCTAAGGCCGCAGAGGATTATATAACAACAATTCACTCGTATCGCCGATGAAGGTTCAGGGCACAGCACCTTGAGCGGTCCCCCTTCGGACACTGGCTGGTGCCAAATCCAAAACTTCCCCAACCAAGGACACATATCTGCGTCGGAGCTTTTCCCACATCGTGGACACACATCGGCTTTTGAAGGAGGTCTTTGCTGCGCCCTTAGTCTTAGTGGTTTACAAAATGTGTTCAAAAAAAATAAATTAAAATCACCTCTTTTGCCCGTTCTATTTTAAGAATGTTATTTTTTAATAGTTCTTTATTAAATTTTATTGCCGCCTCAATTGTTTGATAATCAATTACTTGTGATTAATTCTGTGTATGTAATGTGGGAAATGTGTGTACCCAGTGTGTGGGAAAAGGGTACCTGACGTGTTTTACAGGTTTTCCCGGTGTGGGGATTATGTGTACTTGGTGTGGGATATGCGGGTACCCAGTGTGTTCTTACCGCGTTCTTGAGGTGGGGCCTGCGCGTCCTGAATGTGGGATGTGTACCCAGTGTGGGAAATTTGGGCGATTTGGCGCCTAAATCCCCATTGGAGCCCTCTTTTCTATACTCATTGACCTAATAGATAGGGATAATTTTTAATATGTGGGGCAGGGAAAAGGGATTTCCCTAGATATGTGTACTCGATGTGGGATTTAGTTCTTGGCAAATATATTCTTTTTAAAATACTGATAATCAAATGATTATAAAGATTTTTTTAAGCAAAGTATCCAGATATGTGTACCCGGTGTGTTATTCTATTTTGCGCTGATGAACGGATATGTGTACCCGACTTTTGAAACCCAATGAATACGGGGGTTTTTAGGTGTTCATGCTGTGGGTAGGGCCGTACACCTTATTTATTAGGTGAATATTTGAAAGAAGATGTCTCGAAGAATGATATATTATTAATGTATATAATTTGTAAATTTTAAATATAAACTGTTCTGCGATAAAAAGTAATTGCTCAGTGTACCTGATGTGGGTAGCTTTTTGGTTCGGAATACCACTTTCTTTTATTGCCGTGCCCCCAATGTGGGTGATGTGGAGAAAAAGTGTACCTGAGTCATTTCCAAAGTACACATATCCGGTTATTTTGCCGAAAAATTTATCTGATGCAAGTGGAACATACCAAACAGGTAGCGGCGATCGCCAACCAATTCATTCAACATGCCCGGTACAAACTGACGCCAAGGGAGCAGAAGTTGATTCTTTACATGGCTACCCTGATCCGGCAAGAGGACAGTGACTTCGAGACTTACCTGGTACCCGTTTCCGAGATTGAGTATATCCTGAAAACAGATGAGACCAAAAAGCATGGTTCCTTCTACGAACGGCTCGACTCGCTGTTGGATAGCATTACGGACAAGAAAATTTCCTTCCCGACTGAATTTACCATCGACGGAGTGCGGCTGAGAGGACACATCAATTGGGTGGCAGGTGCTGTCCCTAAGTACAATGAGCACGGTGTTCTTTGTGTGGAGTTTGGTTTTTCGCCACAAATGAAACCATTTCTGCTGGGGCTGAAAGAAAAGTTTACCCGTTTTGAATTTTTAGAAGTAGCAAAAATGAAAAGCGGTTTTTCCATCCGCATCTACCAGATGTGCAAATCCTATTACTATGAGCATATTCGGCATGGTCGAAACGTACTCGCAGTGAGCATCCGGGAATTGAAGAGCCGCCTGGGCATCTCCGACAAATATCCCGACTTCCGCAATTTCCGCCGGAAAGTCCTTAATGTGGCCAAAACGGAAATCAACGCCAACACCCGCTTGCATATTGATTATGATTTTATCAAAAAAGGCCGCAACATTACCGATGTGCGCATCGTGATCAACGAAAAGGACGATCTCTCTGACAGTGTCATTGAGCCTAAATATTTAAAGCCGACAAAATCGGCACGGCCCAGAAAATCGGCCGCCACTGCCAAGTTGGAAAGGCGCATACAAAAACTCACCGAAGCCCAGCGCAGGGCCTTCAATACCCTCACCGAGTACGGTGTGAACATGTCCTTCGCCCTGGATAATGTGCTGCCAATGATCAAGGGCAGTGAGTTAAAAGGTTACGAAGATTTCTTCGTGTTGTTCATGCTGGCATTTTTCGAAAAAAAGACAAATGTCAAAGGTGCAAAGGAAAAAGTAAAAGCTTTTATGGGCTGGGTTGCCAACCAGCGTTTTACCGAACCCAACCTCTATGCGCAGCTCATGGAGCAGGTCATCGCCCGCAAGAAACGTCTCAAAGACCAGGAGCGCATCAACCGGGAGCGAGCCAAGAACATTACCGCTGCCGAATTCCGCAAATTGCTGGAAGAGGAAAGAGCCATCGGCAAGTCACCCGAACCTGCTTTTACGGTTCAGAGCAAAACCGCTCAGGCCAGCCGGTTGAGCAGGGTAGGGGAGGTCACTTCTGATTTGTTCACACAGCCTGAACCGCCGACTCCACCGGCCGCGTTCGATTTTGCGGCGTTCAAAAAACAGCACAATTCCATTTACCTGAAAATCAGGAAAGAAAGGAGGGCAGCTTTTCAGCATTTGAAAAATGCCTCGAATTACAAGCAGTTGTTGGAAAACTCCGTCCAGGCGTATTGTGAGCAGTGGTTTTTGCAGCAGCAGTAGAGATACAGGAAAACAAGTCGGTTCATGCCCGTGAAAAAGGGTATTTAATAAATAGTAAAAAAAATCATATAAAAATCGAACCTTCCCGCAACAAAGGCTTTTTACCTGCCGTAATAATATATATTAAAAATAATTAATCTGTAATAGACAGACAGTTAAGTTAAAACATTGACCCGTTGGCAGGTATTTTTCCAAAACCATTTCTTTCCCATTTACCGACCGATTTAAACCGCCTGCCAAGAACATCGATAGGCCCTATTAATCTGCCTACCTGATGACGTCGGTTCCTTAATATTTTAGAATGTGAGTGAGTGAGAGCAACTCGAAGCTCCTCATCCAAAACTGATAATGCGAATCAATCGCCGTATCTGACTTACAGTGAAAAAGGGCTTAAGGTAAAAAAGCTTCCGTCCCGTATCCCCTCTTTTGCTGTGCGTTGTTCGGCACCCACTTTTAACAAATTTAAGTCCGCCTCCTATGAAACACTGTACTATCTTGAGGGTGGTATGCATGGCCTGGCTGTGCCTGCTCGCCACCTTTGACGGACATACCCAATGTACCTTAGCCTGTAATGATCAGGTACAAATTTCCCTCGACCAGAACGGAGTGGCAGTGGTCTTGCCAGGGATGATTCTCGATGGAGAGGAGTCTACTTGTCTGGGTGCGAAAACTGTAGACGTGATGCATCCATCCGGACTCATGATCGGCGATACGGTCCGATGCGAATTTGTCAATGAGATTTTGAACGTTCAGGTCTTGGATGATACGACCGGTCTTCATTGCTGGGGAACCATTTTGGTAGAAGACAAATTGCCGCCACAGATTATCTGTCAAGATACAATGGTCAATTGCACTGCCGATATTTCTCCAGACAGCCTGGGCTTTCCCATTATTTCCGACAATTGTTTTCAACCCCTTGATACGTCTTATTTCGATAATGTGGCCATTTCCCAATGTACCACTGATTACTCAGCCGTGCTGACCCGCACGTGGCATGTGACCGATGCCAGCGAAAATATTTCCTTGCCATGCGTACAGACGATTTCTGTGGTGCGGCCCTCGCTGGCCGATGTTGAGTTTCCGCTCAATTTCGATAATGTAGAGCAGCCCGTACTGGCCTGCCCGCATAGCGATACTTCCCTGGCGTTTACAGGTGCGCCGATGATCGATAGTATTCCGGTCAGCAACCTGTGCAAGATCAGCTTTAGTTATGAGGACTTGGTAGTCGGAGCCTGTGGCTTTTCTTTTTCCGTCTTGCGTCGTTTTACGGTGCTGGACTGTTGTTCCGGTGAAATCATTACACACGACCAGTTAATAAAAGTAGATGACAATCAACCACCCTTGTTCGATTGTCCGGACACACTGACATTCAATGCCAACGGCCCTGGCTGTGCGGGTACCTTTTTGTTGCCCGCACTGCCCGTGAGCGATGACTGCTCCGGGGTCGTTACGATTCGCACAATCACTCCCACTGGCACGATCGAAGACAACGGCGGACTCGTCTTCGGTCTGCCTATGGGGCAGCACACCGTCACTTACGAGGCACACGATGGTTGTGGAAATGTATCGCATTGCGAAGTGGTCGTGAATGTAGAAGACCAAACAGTCCCGATTGCGATCTGTGATGAAATCACCCAGGTTTCTCTGACTTCGGGAGGTACGGCGCTAGTTGCAGCGGAGAATTTTGACGATGGAAGTTATGACGAATGCTGCCCGGTCACTTTTCTGGCCCGGCGGATGGACGAACCCAGTGCCCCGTTTTTGCCGGAAGTTGAATTGAGATGTGAAGACATCGGTGACAGTACAATGATCGTCGTGCAGGTATTGGACTGCTACAGCAATGCCAACCAGTGCATGGTGAGTGTTTTGACAGATGACAAATTGCCGCCTGACATTATTTGCCCTCCGGATGTGACAGTGTCCTGCACGGAATTGCTGCCTGTTCCGGTTTCAATTACCGGCGAGCCGGCAGTTCTAGAAAATTGCGAGGTGGCCGATTTGGTTTTTGCTGATTTTGAAAATCTGAATTCCTGCAATACCGGGTTTATCCTTCGACAATGGACCGTGACCGATTCGGCGGGTTTCAGTGATGATTGCGAACATCGGATCTACCTGGTCGACAATTCGGAATCGACTTTTATTTTCCCTGCCGATACCTTGGCGGATTGTAGTGTTCCCATTGACAGTATTTCTGCTGGGGAAGCCATGGCTTTGGGTGACTGCGAGGCATGGGCGCTGAATATTTCAGATGAAATATTTCCGCTTAACTGTGGATTGAAAATATTCCGGACTTATACTTTTTTGGATTGGTGCTCGGGCTTGGACACTTCCCACACCCAGCTCATTGAAGTGCGGGATACCAACCCGCCCGTCTGGGACCAGCCAATTGGTTCGAAGGATACGTCCTATGTATGCCCAGGTGATTTGGTGAAACCAGGCCCCCCAACAGCCACTGATTATTGCTCGCCGATGGGAGCGGTAGAAGTATTTTTGGTAAAAGACACCATAGAGTTTATGGGATGCCCCAATCGCTTTGTACGCACTTTTACGTACACGGCAATGGACACCTGTGGCAATGTGGCAGAACCATTCCTGACCAGGATATTTGTCAACGACACCATCCCGCCGACGGCTAATGTGCCCGACCGATTATTTAGTTGTTTGGATGAAATCCCGTTGTACGACGTGGACTCTGTCGATGCTTTTGACAATTGTCCTTCTCCGGTAACAGTGGAGCTGATTGCGGCAGATACGATTGACAACGGGTGTACCGGCAGGGTGGTACGAACCTACCGGATTACGGATGTGTGCGGTTTGACCGCAGATATTTCACAAAACTTTATTTGGGCAGATACGATTCCGCCGACGGCGAATAACATGACACTGGGCCCTTTCCCTTGTCTGGAAAATGTCCCTGGTCCCGACCCAAGCACCTTGATGGCCATTGACAATTGCAAGGACACCGTTCTGATCGAGCACCTGATGGACAGCACCAATGTTGAGTTTTGTACCGGCCTGGTCTGGCGCACCTGGCGGCTGGCCGATAGGTGTGGAAACGATACAGTGCTTACGCAAATTTTGACCATCCTGGACACCATTCCACCGAGCATGAACTGTCCGTTGGGGGTGAACGTACCCATTACAACCGAAAACTGTGAGGTGCAGATTTCAATCACGGTGGATGCGGTTGATAATTGCATGGGCAATCCCGTTGCAATCACCAATGACCACGGAAATGGAGGAGCGGCCGTAAATGGCATTTTCCCCCTTGGACGGGATACCATCAACTTCCAAGCGGTAGATACCTGCGGCAATTTGGCGAGCTGCGCAGTCCCCATCAATATTACGGAACTGGTTCCGCCAACAATTACCTGCGGCGCCATCATTACGCAGTTTGACACTTCGGGACAGGTCATTCTGGATATCGACTCCCTGCGGGCAGATGGTGACATAGATGGAGTGGATCTGTGTACGGACGTCACTTTTGACCTGAGCGTGGACACGTTGGATTGTATGTTGTACGATAGCTTTTTTGTGGATTCTTTAGGCATTGCGATCATGCCATACAGGCTGATCGTTGCGGATTCATTTAATAATCAGGATTCCTGTTTTAGCTCGATTTTCCTGAGCGATCCGCTGGATAGTTGCAACATGGACGACCTGCTCGTTGGCGGCATGGTGACGAATGCCCAAAACGAACCACTGCCCAATGTTGAAACCCAGCTGATCGACAACAACGATATGATCTATTCCATGACTTCTGAGCATGGATGGTATCACTTTGAAAGTGTGCCGCCCAACGCCAGTTGCATGTTGAAGCCATATAAAAATGATGACCTGCGGAACGGCGTAACAACTTATGATCTCATTAAAATTTCCCGGCACATTCTCGGGACCGAACTACTCGATTCTCCCTACAAACTGATTGCAGCCGATGCCAACCATTCAGGCGCAGTATCTACTTTCGACGTGGTGCTGATCCGCAAGGTTATCCTTTTTGTCAACCATGAATTTCCAAACAACCATTCCTGGCGGTTCATCAAAGCCGATTACGAATTCCCCGATCCAGGCAATCCGTTTGCCGAGCCGCTGCCCGGTCATGCATGGATCAACAATATCACCCAGGATGTGTACGACCATCATTTTATCGGCATCAAGATCGGCGATGTGAACGGCTCGGCCTCGGTCAATTTCTCCGAAACAGCAGCAGAGAGGAGTGTGGAAGGAATTACCTTTTCCACAGGAGAACAGATTTATCAGAAAGGAGAAACCGTTGAAATCCCGGTCACCGTGGATGACGTCGTTTCGCTCGAAGCGCTCCAGGCCACGCTGGAATACGATGATGATAAAATGGCATTTCTCGGCATTTTACCTGCCGGGTTGGATATCAATGATACAGATTACGCCCATCCAAAATCCGGTTCAGTGACCTTGTCATGGATGCCCCATGAGGACACACCGGACGGGCGTTCTCTTTACCCCGGACAAGTTGTTTTCGTTTTGAAATTTAAACTGTTAGCGAACTTGGATTTGAGCAAGGCCCCCGATGTAAAATACGGGGCGAGTTTGACCATGAATTCCACGATGACGCAGGCCATTGCGTATGAAAATGGCGGTAATCCCTTGAATGTTAATTGGCGCATCCACGATTTCCCACACACTATGGAAGTGGATGCAGCCAACTTTTTCCAACTGCCGCAGAACCGCCCCAACCCATTTGCCAATGAAACGAAAGTGCTGTTTTATGTTAAAGAAAAAATGCCCGTTCGGCTGGAAGTAGTGGATCTGGCCGGCCGGAAAATAACACTAAAAGATCAGGAAATGGGTGCCGGGTGGCATGAAGTGGCCATCGGCCGGGAACAGCTCGGCGGCAGCGGCATTTATTTCTGCCAGCTTATTACCCCCCACGGATCGGCACAACGGAAAATGGTGGTGAGCGACCCGTGACCCCAAACGTAATTCATGAGAGTATTTGTTACATAATTTTTAGACAGAACAGAGCTGTCCCGAATAGTGGAAACGTCCATTGTTCGGGACTTTTTTCAAATTGGGTCAAAGTAGAAATTGGTGTATCTTAATCTAATCTATGATATTGTAAAAAGGTATCCCAACATAAATTCTTGTTGGAATACCTCTGGGAGATGGGTATCTTAATTACCCAAGATCATCCGTTATGATGATGTTACTGTTGCCGCCTTTGAGGGCTTTCTGTTTTTCCTCCTCCAATAAAGTTTTAGCTTTTATGAAGATGAAGGAAGTGGTTTCCTTTTTCATGTTGAATATTTTTAAGATGATAATTTATGTTGCCATATATTCTACTTCCATTCCTGCTGATAGTAGTATCAAGATAATTGATACAAACTTAGCAACCGGAACTGTCTATAGTTCGATATAGATGGGAAAATTCTGACTCGTACCGATACTACCACAGCCGGACCAACTTACCGTAGGAGTACTACAGATGAAATTTGGAGGAAGTGGGGTGTCCGGGTAACTTGAATTGATAATAATGTAGTCTGACAATTCATTGACCTCGATGGTATTGATTCCTATCTGTAACTCCACGGGTCTTCCAATTTCTGGTTCAAAAGTGAATGTGACTTGAGGTAACGAGGGGAAACAAGTCAAGTCAACGTCAACTGTCATTGTACAGGATGATTCCGTGGTAACTGTTTCTTCGCAATTGTCTGTCCCTGACTCCAGCATATTCTCGTTTACGTTTTCAAATGACAAAAAGAAAATAGGCAAAAGGAAAAGACTGAGTTTTAAGATTTTCATAGTTAATTTTTTTAGTTAAAGGTTTGAGATAAAAATTTTTACAAACAAGCTTATTTTATGTCACTGGACATACCGATATTGGAAAAGCTTCTGACGATTAGTCGGTATCCATATTCTCGATACCTATAAAATCATTTCCACCTTTGATTTCAGCTTGATCTGTTTTAGAGAGGATGACAGTTTTTTTTCGAAGCTGCCATTGCTCTTTTCTTGTTTTTTCATGATTAAAAAGTTTGTAAGGCAAGCCGTTTTCTGTATGTAAAAGGGTCTGCCTTGGTTGAATAATATTTTATATCGTGGGGGCCCTTGTTCCGAAAGGGGCAGTATCCTGAGTTGAGTTCATTTTAATTTCCTGAGGAATTGTAACGATTGAACCCTGATCGTGGCATAAAGAAAAAGAGGGACAGGGGATGGATGGGAGCATGAGGTCAGGTATGCAGGTGAACGTGCGGGAATTTCCCGCGGACGTGTAAGGTATCGCTGACTTAAGGGCAGGAAGGCTACTTTGAACGCCTTTGTTTCAATGCGGAAAGGAAGCTTTTTTTACGTCGAGCGGCAATTTCTAAACTATGACCATTGGAAAGGTGTGCAAGGCCAACTCGTCCTGCATCAAAGCGTACTACCTTGGCAAGGTGTACAATATGAGACCGGTGTATACGGAAGAAAGAATGTTCTGGAAGTATTGATTCATAATAAGACAAGGGGTATGATGTGAGGCAGGATAGACCATCGTCGAGCCGGAACCTGGAACCGTCGGCTTCTGCCGAAACCGAAACGATATCGTCAAGACTGACTACCCGGTGGCTTTTTATCCCCGGCAGTACCAGACGGTCAAGCAGTTCGTGCTGCTTGCCATGAGTATTCCGGAAAAACCGGACGCTTTGAGCACTGCTTGCACTGGCACCGGTCGCCACAATTTTTTTCACGGCTTCTCTAAGCTCGGCCAAATCTATGGGTTTCAAGAGGTAGTCCAAGGCTGAATACTTGATGGCTTTGATGGCGTACATGTCATATCCTGTCACGAAGACTACACGGAAAGGGCAGGCGGGAAATGCATCAATCAGGTCGAAGCCATTACCGTCCTCCAATTCAATATCAAGAAATAGGACGTCAGGCAATATCTCTTTAATCATATCGATTCCCGATGCCACACCATCTGCGACACCTGCCAGCTCAATGCCTTCGCAATGGTTGGCCAGGAGCTCAATCAGGAGTTCACGATTGTTTGGTTCGTCTTCAATTATAGCCGCTCTGATAAGAGTTTTATTTGAGTTCATGTTTTGCCTAACAGTACAGGGATGACTAGTCTAACCGTAAATCCTTTTCCATCTTTGTTTTCCTCTAGTAAAATAGAAGCCTTTCCGTTCTCGGATTTTTCATTGAACAAACGGATGCGTTCCGATACAATGTCTAGTCCAAAGGACATTTTTTTGTCGCCTTTCTGCAATTCTTTTTTACTTGTTCCGGACAGGCCCTTGCCATTGTCCTGAACCATGATTTCGAGGGTATTGTCTTTTGCTAGAGGAGAGAACAAAATATTCAAGTTTCCCTTGCGGCCAATACCTTTGAATCCATGGTTGATGCTGTTCTCTATGAGGGGTTGGATAAGGAACGGGGGAACCATAAGGCACTCCGTATCCAGGCCACTTGGAACCTCGATGTTGTAGATGAATCTGTCTGGGAAACGCATGTTCTCCAGTTCGAGGTACGCCCGTACAAATCCTATTTCTTTATCGAGCCTTACAACCTCCATCCTGGAATGGGCAAGTCCTTGTCTTATCAGCGCTGAAAACCTTGAGAGGAAATGGTTTGCCTTTTCTTTGTCGTTCTTGAAGATGAAATTCTGCACTGCATTGAGTGCATTGAAAACGAAATGTGGATTCATCTGACTGCGTAAGGCTGAAAGCTCAGCCAATTTAGCCCTTAGTAGATTCTCCTGAACGGCCCTTCTCTGTCGCTCCTTGTTTCTCTGGTTTTGAGAATGTACAGTTGCTAAGGAAATGACCACCAAAATGGAAAAAGCGATTGTTCCGATCCTGAACAGGCCCGTTTGAGTAAACAAAGGAAGCACCTCAAAATGGTATTCGGCTGGTTCGCCCCAATTTCCTTCTCTGTTCTTGGCCCTGACCTGGAAGGAATACTTTCCGGGCGGTATGTCGGTAAAGTTGACATTTCGCTCTGTAGATTCTATCCAGGTGTCAGCAATCGCGCCATCCTTCTGCAACTGGTAGCTATAAAAAGGAGAATTTAGCTGTTTGCTGTGTGAGATTCCGGTAAAGCCGAATACAAAGTCGTTATTTAGAGGAGGAAATTTGTATTCAACACTATCTCTATAGTTCCCCCCTTTGGATGTCACATGATCAAGCACCGTTACCGGGAAAGGTTGTGGTCTATCGAGGGCCGATCTGTGAAAGTAGGCAACCCCCTTATCGGTGGCAACCCACAGATGTCCATTCCAATCAGTTACATCGTAGATGTAATTGGAAGGAAGGCCGTCTTTTGTAGAATAGCTCTTGACGTTGTTGACTGTTGGAAACCCTCCGGCTTCCAGGTCTATATAGGACAGGCCATTATTCGTGGCAACCCACAAAGCCGTATCTGCTACCATATGGATTCGGTTGATGATGTTACTGGCGAGACCTTCTTTTGTTGATATGTTCGTGATGCTGTCTCCATCAACGTTTAAAATGCCATTCCCAGCAGTGCCGACCCAAATGTTACCGGCAGATCGAGCCTTCAGGTCAGTGATTCTGGCGTCAGAGCAGAAATGGTCGTCAAGTGTTTTGCTCAAAACCCTGTCTGTCTGCCATGAAAATTGATAAAGGCCCTTAATCGTACCTATCCATACAATGCCCTGGCTGTCTTCCTCAAGACAAGTCGATTTACCATAAGGCAGGGCTCCTTTATAAAAAATGCTATCGCCTTTATGATTCTTTATGCTGAACCCTTTTGGCGACCCACAAAAGAGGCTCCCATCACTCAGTTCATGGAACAGGTTCAGGTCTGTCCATATGTTGAGGTTGATGCTGTCAGATTTCACCGCCAAAGGACCGTTGCCATTATCTGTTATGTATTTTTTCCATAACCTGCCCGAGCCATCTGAACTGACAGGGATAGCCTTAACCTGATGGCCGTTATTCGCTAAAAGGACTGGTGAAACAAGTAGATTGCTGTCAACTGAATACACATTTCCGTTTGACGTACCGAACACCAAGAACCTGCCAACAGTCGCAAAACACATAACCTTTTCCTTATAAACAGGGTGGTTTTCCTCCAACAACCTTTTGACATCAAAAGATGGAATTTGCAGCACACCTTTTTCCAAAGTACTGACCCAATGGTTGCCTTCTGTATCCAATGATATCCCGGTGGGTGTCACCCCTTTAAAATAAATTTCTTCCGGCCCCTTATCAAGCCCGGATCTGAAGCGGTAAAGGCCATCGCCGGTACATGCCCAAATAGTTCCTTCAGGGTCGGCTGTGAAATTGTTTACTATCGTTTCAAAGGTGTACTCTTCCAGCTTTCCGGTGCCAGGCTTCAGGCTGAATATTGTATTGCCAGATGAGCAGACCAACGTACCGTCGAATCCTTCTTTGGCGGGTGCTGTACGTTCACCATCAATCGAGAGAAAATATCCATTGCCTACTTTGAATAATTCGCAAGAATCCCTTTTTCGGCCAGTACAATCAGACACTTTAATTGCTTCCAATTGGCTGAGCTCGCCCGTAGTCGTGTCCATTGAATAGAAAGAGCTTGCAATGTGCGAGAGAAAGTAGGGATAACAACCGAAAAATATGTTTTGCCCATCAAAGGAGATATGCTCTAACCATGAGTGCGGGTTTAACTCAAATAATTTGTGATTGAATTTGAAAGGACGAAAGGCCCTTCCTTTAAACACCGTGAGCGAGCCATCGAAGCCTGTGAACCAAAGCCCCCCTTGCTTATCCTCGTGGATTTCGAAATTTGTGTTGAAAGCAATCCCGTTCGCTGTGGTATAGGTTTGGAATTCATGACCGTTATAGGTGCAAATGCCCCTGTCAGTCAAAATCCAAATACGGTTGTTCTTGTCGGTATGAACATCATACGTTTCAGGACTTGGGAGGCCATGTGCTGTGTCATAAGTCAGATAGTATGGATTCTGCTGGGCAATGGAAAATGAGTAATATAAAATGCCCATCAACAAAAAGGCAAGAGAGCGAGTGTTAGACCTATACATGAAAATAGTTGTTGTTCACAAGTGGAAAAAATCTGCACTAAAGGTAGGAACGGAATAAAAGCGTTTTTATGTGAACGCGTCCAGTTAAAAAAATGACTGATAGTCTACAGCTGCATCAAAAAATCGAATGTTATTTAAGGTTCAGTATACTCTTTACTTCTTGCACCCTTATTGCGTTGTTTCCTGGGCACATCTTCAATCATTGTATTTTCGATGCATTGATGACGATGACAAAGGGTTTGGGAGCAAAAGTTTTAGCTCTTTCGAAAAGAGCTATTTTGAACTGCGATAAAGGCTTCATTTCCCCAACTCCCCAAAACCCGCCAACCAGGCCTCTTTCATCAAATATGCCCCCGCCAGGGAAGGGTGGACTCCATCCGGACACCAATAGTCCACTGGTGCGACTTTTAATGCTTCTTCAAAAATGCTGTGATAGGGGAGGAAAACGGCACCCATGTCATTGGCGACGGCTTTGCAGACATGGCGGTAATCATGGAAAGCGTCCCAGCGCTCATTGATGGCGGAGCCTCCGGTTACTGCGAAAGGTTCACCGATGATGAGCTGTATCTGCGGCAATTCCTTTTTTGTTCTCGCCAGTAATTTGCGTAGGTCGTTTTCATAAGTCTCTACCGTGCCATTATAACCCCAGTCGAGCGTATGCCAATAGTCATTGACACCAATGAGCAGGCTGAGTACATCCGGTTGCAGTTGGAGGCAGTCATCCTCCCAGCGGTCCGCCAACTGGAAGACTTTGTGGCCGCTTATTCCCCGGTTGTAGCAGTGATAATCTTTTTTTGGGTATTTGCCCAAAAGGTGGGTAACGATGTGGTGAACATAACCACCGCCCATGCCGGAGCCTTCGTTGGCATAATACCGGCCGCGGTCTCTTCCCGCATCGGTGATGCTATCCCCTTGAAAAAGGATGGTCGGTCCTTTGGCGGAAAATTCATTTCCGCTTGGTATGAAATGTTGGTTGGCTGCCTTTACCAGATCCGGAATCACAGCGGAGCTGAACGAGGTCATGGCAGAAAGACGGAGAAAGTGGCGGCGAGTGGTCATGTTACTTAATTTTTCGTTCGGCCAAACATACGAAAAGTATCGACAAAGACTCTTTGGCATCTTCTGTCGAAAATACTTCGCCCGTACAATGACAGAAGCCCTCCGCAACTGCGAAGGGCTTCCAATTTTAAATATCATCTAAATCGGCCGGAGGGCCGAATTGATTTAACACCAAGGGCAGCAACCCGGCGTACAGATACCACCACAGCATTCGCTGATGATACCATATGCCAATCCTAAAAATGCGGTGATGCCGAGGCCAATAATTACTTTTTTCATGATAAAAAATGTTTTGCTCCCTTTTTTCATGTTTTTCTTTGAAACATCAAAAAAGAGATTTTAAAAAATGGTTGTCTTAAAATGTTAGGTGAAAAAAGAAAAATCGGGCGGGTGGAAACACTCTGAGATGAAAGTTGAAGATAATACTGCAGTACGTTCGTCCGGTCGGACATTTTCGAGGTCAAACTCTGGCAAGTCTATTACATAAGGAGTTGAAAATCCGGCAAAAGCTAAAAAGCAACACTGGAAGGATGGGCAGCATTGGCGGATCGGATTTTCGTCTGAATCTTCTTCCAGGGGCGTACAAGTCGATTCGCCGGCCCCGCAAACGGAAACGCCACACACGCCAACCAGGGTTTTGCAGGCCAGGTCCCAGATGGGCTGGGTGGAGGCCAGCAGCGTAGTCAGTGATAATATCAGGAAGAAAAATCGCATTAGGCATGCAAGGTCGGAGGATATTTTTAGAAAGGCAAATTATTCAGCGTAATTTTACGATGAACGGTAGAGGTTATTGGAAATTTCCCTACTGGTTTTACCATCCCAGGCCCTTCTCTTTGATCTTCGCCAAAAAGCCGTCCCTTTGACCCTTGCTGACCGGTAGTTTATGAGTATCAATTTTGACCTGGTTGCCTTCGATGCTGTCGATCCGGTCGATATTGATGATGTAGGACCGGTGGGTACGGTAAAATTTTTCCTTTGGAAGGGCTGCCTCCAACTGGCTCATCGACATCAACGTGACCACCCGTTCTTTTGCCGTATGGATGCGGACATACTTCTGCAAAGCTTCGATAAAGAGAATTTCATCAAAAACGACCTTGACAATTTTATAATCAGATTTCACAAAAAAATAATCGGAGGGCAGCGCAGGGCTGGCCGCAGGGACCACCCGGTTGGAGTCACCAGTGCTTCGTCCGATCCATTCGACCACTTTACTGACTGCTTTAAAAAAACGCTCAAATTCAATGGGCTTCAACAGGTAGTCCAGTACGTCCAATTCGTAGCCTTCCATGGCATGCTCGGAAAAGGCCGTGGTAAGAACAGTGGCTGGCCGGCTTGGCAATAACCGCAATAGCTCCAGCCCTGTGAGGTCGGGCATCTGGATGTCGAGAAAAAGAATATCTGGTTGGTGCTTTTGGAGCGCAAATTTGGCCTCGATGGCGTTTGGACACTCTGCCAGTAGTTCTAGGTAGGGTATTTTGGCAATGTAACCGCTTAGCAATTCCCGGGCGAGGGTCTCATCGTCGACTATGATGCAGGTGAATTTTTGCATATTTTCATCGGGGGTTTACCCCTAAAGTTTTGATAAAAACAACTTCAACTGAATATGGTAGACCCCAGGTTGGCTGGTGGTTGCCAATTGGTGCCTGTCCGGATAGTTCAGTTCTAACTGCCGTTGGACGTTGGCCAGTCCGACGCCACCGCTACCGGTCGCTGAGGTACTGGTGGCCACACTGTTTTCCGTCGAAAAGACAAATTGGCCGTCCGGTTTAATCTCACAACTGACCTTTATGTAGGCATTTTCGTCCTGGTCCATATTGCTGTGTTTGAAACAATTTTCGACAAAGTTGATCAATAGGAGGGGGGCGATCTGCCATCCTTTCGGAGCGCCATCCACGTAAAAATCAACGTTTTGCGACCGGGGCTTGCGGAGCAGGTGCAATTCGATGTATTGTTTCAGCGTCTCAATTTCTTTTACTAAAGTTACCTGCCCCCCTTGCCCTTCGTACAGCACATACCGCATCAGGGTAGAAAGTTTGGCTACCATGGGAGCGGCATTTTCGTGTTTTTGCAAAGCCAGCGTATAGATGTTGTTCAGGGTATTGAAGATGAAATGTGGGCTGATCTGAGTGCGCAGGAAATTGAGTTCGGCGGTCAATTTCTCACTCTGCAAAAGCAGTTTTTGTTCCCGTTCGATCTGCCTTTGCTGAAAGAACCAGTACAGGGTTGAAAGAAGGAAGAAAAGGGAGGTGTTCAGAACCATCGAAAAGATGTTCCGCCATCCTTCGGCTTCATATAATTGGTACTCGAGGCCGGACAGGCGGAGTACAGCCACATAACCTGCAATCAAAGCCACTGCGCTCAGGACATACAGCCATTCCCTTTTTTTCTGCAAAAAAGCAGGGATGAGCAACAACAGGTTCAGGTAAACGACGATTGCGTAGGTGGCCAGTTCCAGCAGCGTTTGGCCAACGGCCTCCCACCAGTTGCCTTCCCAAAAATGATAATCGAAAATAAACAGGTAAATGAACAGCCAAAAGGCGGCATGATCAAAATGTTTTATGTTTTTCAAATCAAGCATTGGGTCGGCAGGTGCTATTTCGTTGGTGGATCAAATGTAGCGGCTTTTCGGGCAAATTCACCTTTTTTTCCTTTAATTGACCGATCGTTTCCTTGAACGACAATTTTGATGGAACGAATGGATTTTAGATAGCTGGCATCCCGTTCGTACCGGCCAGTGGCAGGTTCAGTCCTTCTTTTATGTCAGTGATGGAATAAACTTTTTATCCCCTTTCGGCCCGTCCAATTTTGTGGGGTCAATTGTTGACAAACCATTTTTTACCCATCAAAATTTTTTAAACATGAAATCATTAAAATTAATGTCCGTTTCCATTTTAGCTTGTTTACTGCTTTTTACCAACTGCAAAAAAGATGATTCTTTACTGAACGAAATCAGTCCGGATGTCGAAACCGAGAGGACTTCATCCGGCTCCATGAACAATGGCAAATCATGGAATTCCACTTATTACATGCCGGACGAAACCCAACCGCATGAAGGAACCTGGCTGCAGTGGCCGCACCGCTACCAATATGGTAAAACCTTCCGCAACCGCCTGGAGCCAACTTGGGTGGCCATGACCAAAGAGTTGGTTCAGTCTGAAAAAGTCCACATTATCGCTTATAACCAGAAGGCGAAGAAACGTATTAAAAATAAGCTGACCGAGGCAGGGGTTCCGCTGGCCAATGTTGATTTTAAAATATTCAAAACCAACGATGTCTGGGTCCGGGACAACGGCCCTATTTTCGTCGAAGACGCCAGCGGCCAACTTAAGATCGAGGACTGGGGCTTCAACGGCTGGGGCTACAAAACTGCCTATGGAAAAGACAACGTGATCCCGAAGTCAGTTGGCAACTCCATCGGTATGCCCGTGGTCAATCTCAATGGTTTTCTGAACCTTGAGGGAGGTAGCTTCGAAATTGATGGCAATGGTGTTTTCCTGGCAACTAAAAGTGCCATTTTGAACGACAACCGCAATCCCGGCGTATCACAGGCAGAAGCGGAGGAGATCCTTCACGATATGCTCGGCGTCGAAAAATTTATCTGGCTCGATGGGGTTCCCGGCCTTGATTTGACAGACATGCACATCGATGGTTTTGCCCGGTTTGGAGACGAAAATACCATTGTCACCATGAACAGTACCGATTTGACCTATTGGGAAGTTCCGCAATCCGACATCAACAAATTGTATGCGTCAACGGACTTTGACGGAACTCCTTATGACTTTATCTATCTGCCGCTTACGAAAAAGAATGTAAAAACTACTTATGGCAAAAACCTCTGGACCAAAGGCTCTTACGTGAATTTTTACGTGGCCAATACCAAAGTCCTGGTACCGACCTACAACGATCCGAACGACGCCGTCGCCATTGATATCCTGCAAGGCCTGTATCCCGACCGGGAAGTGGTGGGCATTGATGTGCGCAATTTGTATGCGAACGGTGGAATGGTACACTGTGTGACGCAGCAGCAGCCAGAATGATGTGAAAATAAAAGAGGGGTTTAAGGTAACCCTTCTTTCGATTTCGCTGGATCCCGAAGCGAGATCGGGACCCAGCGAAATCGACGTCTTAAGCCTGAAAATCAGCTGATTTGAGCCGATTCAAAAATTCGGGACGATTCATGTTTGTCCGTACTTGTCAGGTTTGCTTTGTCTATTTCAATGATCTTTATTTCGAAAGAGGGTAGGGGGCGTACCGGTGCGGGAGCGGAAAAAATTACTGAATGATTGCACATCGTTGAAATTGATTTTATCCGCAATTTCCTGGATGCTTTTATCCGTGTATTTCAGCAGGCGTTTGGCCTCCAGCAGGCGGCGTTGGTTGATGATCTGGAGAGGAGATCGGTCGATGTATTTTTTGAAAATATTGGAAAGCGTTTTGGGGGACTTGTGCAGCAACCGGGCATAGTCAGATACCTTGGTCAAAGACCTGAAGTGCTGATCCACCAGATAGTTGAATTCCCGGATCAAGCCTACACTGACATTGTCGGTTGGCAGGTTGTTGTTTTCCTTTTTGTAGATGCGGATGCAGAGGATCAAAAAGCGCCGCAGCAGCGCTCGCAGCATTTCCAGTTTGAAATGATCTGTCTCCTCCATTTCCATTACAAAAACTTCCCAGATAGATTGGAACAGGGTGAGCTTCTCTTGCGGAATCTCTATTTTCGGCACATGCGACATGCCATAAAACAAGAGGCCCTTGCACCCCGTTTCGTCATTGTCGTTGACGCAGTAAAAAAGGCGGTTGAACTGGATCACGTTGAATTTCTCAAACTCAAAATCATCAATTTGGTAAAACTCGGTCAGGAAAATAACGCAGTTTTGATCGATGGTGACCAGTTCGTTGTCAATGCGAAAGCGGGCTGGCTGCCCGGTATTCCAAATAACACTCAGCCCTGTTTTCAGGTCGTTGTTGAACATGTACCGCCGCTCGGGAAAGATGGTCGAAATGAAGATGGTCTCGTTGATTTTGCTTTCGAATTTCATAAGCCATTGACTTAAAGCTGTTCCTTTCTGTTGAAGGAGAAGGGAAATTTTTGCAAATTAAAGTAGTTTTTTACAAATGACTAATGTATTTTGAAAAGCTAATTTTGGGATCAAACGAGGATTTTACCAGATAACGGATTTTGAAATAAAACAACTTCTTTAGTTTTTGAACTTTTTCGATTTTTTCTCTCTCCGACCCCCTCCAAAAGAACGTGAACTTTTCCCCCTTTGGAGGAGGCCGGGAGGAAGAAAGTCCTGCTGTATCCAACAATCGTTTCATTCAAAATCAAGGGAAAAATTTACACATATTCAGGAATTCTGACTTAGTAATCTCCTTCATGCCGAGCATAACTTTGCACCATGAAAAAAACAAATGTAGAAGCAACCATGCTTTATTGGCAAGACGTGGTTCATTTTGCGGACCACGGCAACCCTGCCCCTGCCCGGCGGGTAGAAAAATCAGAAGCCGAGTGGAAAGCCCTGCTCACGCCCGAGCAGTTTCGCATCACCCGGCAAAAAGGAACGGAGCGAAGTTTTTCTGGCGAGTATTGTAAAATATATGAGCCCGGAAAATATTCCTGCATCTGTTGCAACGCGCCACTTTTTGATTCGGGGGTGAAATATGATTCGGGCACAGGCTGGCCGAGTTTTTCACAACCGATTCAGCCAAACGCAATCAAATATGAAGTAGACCGTTCGTTCGGAATGGAGCGGGTAGAGGTTATGTGCAACACCTGTGATGCGCACCTGGGCCATGTTTTCAAATACGGGCCCAAACCAAGTGGTTTGCGGTACTGTATCAATTCTTTGGCTATTAAACTCAGTCCACGGAAAAGCGGATAAATGGCGTTGAAAGGTTGATAAAAAGTAGGTCCGTACGATCGAAAAGCAGCCACCTTTCAACCGTTTTTATCGGAGAAGGAATTTTCAAACAACTTCAGAAAAAAATTAATTAAACAATGAAAAATAAGCAATTAGCAACTTTTGGAGGCGGATGTTTTTGGTGTGTCGAAGCAGTTATACAAAGGCTGGAAGGAGTCGAATCTGTCGTTTCGGGGTATGCCGGCGGTGAAACGGAAAACCCCAACTACCGGGCCATCTGTACGGGCACCACTGGTCATGCAGAGGTGGTGCAGGTGACCTATGATGCGGATGTGATCAGCTATGAAGACCTGCTTACGGTTTTCATGACCACTCATGATCCAACGACCCTCAACCGTCAGGGTGCAGACCGGGGTACCCAGTACCGCTCGATCATTTTGTATCATGATGCAGCACAAGAAGCGGCGGCCCTTAATGTCATCGACGGGCTGCAAGCTACCTTCGGCCATCGAATCGTGACCCAGGTGGCAGCACTGGAAAAATTTTACCCCGCAGAGAAGTACCATCAGGACTACTACAACCGGAATTCGCACGTCGGCTACTGCCGGGTAGTCATTGATCCAAAAATCAAAAAGCTGCGGGACCAGTACGCCGACCGCTTAAAAGCAACCGTCGTTTGAAATTTCAAGGAATAAGCATTTGTTGGGCGCTGCTCTGGCGGAGGAGCAGTTGCCCAGCCATTGGGCTTATTAACCGACGTAACCAGCTATTTTCAAAACATTTCCTTTGAGGTTTACGCAGAGGAGTTGGGCGGCAATGATTTTATCAGTTTGAATTTTTACCGAACGAGTAATGAGGATATTCTGAAACCCTGTGAAATGCCGGCTGAAAAGGTCGTTCGCTTCTTACAAAATGTCATTTTTTCAAAAAATGACATTTTTATTCTGTAGGGGCTGGGTCAGATCGCTTTGCTGTCAGAGGTCAGATCGCTTTGCTGTCAGAGGTCAGACCGCTTCGCTGTCGGAGGTCAGACTGTTTTACTTTCAGGCTTAAATTTAGATTCAAGCCTCCTGTGAACCAGACCGTCTGACCCCTGACAGCGAAGCGGTCTGACTTCCGACAGCAAAGCGGTCTGCCCCCTCAAAGACATCAGTCCAAAATACTTTCCATTCCCAGGTACTCCAACCTTTTACCGACAATACCGGCTTGCAGCCCTTGCAACTTCGCTCCCCGCCAACCGCCGTCATTCTGTAGTTTTTGCGAAAGCTCATCTTCCGTTGACATAAGAAGGTGCAGCTCTCCGCAGTATCCCCAGCCAAAAGCATTGAGCACGAGATGGCCATTTTCCCGCTTTTCAAAATAATAATCAACTTCGTGGGTATCCGCTGAAATAAGGCGGGCCATTTCATGTTGATAGGCTTCGGTATGAGGGTCATTTTCAGTGAGGATCTCGTTGTCCTGGATGTCCGGACAGCCAAATTGGTTTTGGCAGGAAGGGAAAATAGCAAGGATGAAAAATAGGGCGAAGTAACTGGATTTCATGATTGCGGGAATGTACCGCCGAAATCCGTTCGGCGGATAATTTTTTCAATTCAATTTTTACCGCCGAACGGATTTCAGCGCTGCGGTGCCTATAAATTCACGAACACTGTTTTGCCTAGCTTGCCCACTTCGACTTTGACTATCGCCACCTTCTTGGCGTCATCCCAAACAAAATCTGCTTTTTCCGTCTCAACTACTACGCCACTTGGTTTCTGATCAAAGCCATGAAACACTACGTCTATCATTCTTTTTGTTGGCTTTCCTTTATATCTATATCCTTCCGGAGAAATGGTGACCCCCAGTTTTCCTTTCGCAAAGGAAGAATCAAAGAGAAGTACTTCAAACTCCGCCTTTCCGATGGGATCATTTGTTTCCCCGTCGTCCTCGTACATCTTTCCCTGGCTGCCGGTGACCGAAGCGTCATGATAATAGTGCACCGACATGTTTTCTGAAGAATAAACCGACATGTTTTTAAAAACAGGCGTCATGGGGATAAAAGATCCCGCCTTTACAAAGACCGGGATGTCTTGGATCGTCAGAGGAACCGTAATCGTTTGGCCGCCCCGGTATTTTTCGCCCGTCCAGAAATTGATCCACGTTTCATTTTTAGGTAAATAAACTGCTTGCGACCTGGCCCTTTTTTCCACCACGGGACTGATCAGGAAAGCGTCGCCCCACAGGTAAGTGTCGGTATTGTCAAAAAGGGCCGGGTCGTCGTCCACGTAAAAAAGAGGACGCATCATGGGTAGGCCAAACCTGGTATTTTCATACAACAAAGTGTAATTATAAGGCATCAATTGATATCGCAATTCGATGTAACGGCGCACGATATCCTTTGTTTTTTGATCCCAAAAAACCGGCTCCGCAGGCACTTCCTGCTGCGCATGCGTACGGTAGATGGGTTGAAAAACACCGTACTGCAACCAACGTGTGTACAGCTCCGCATCTTTATAATCACCAGCAAAGCCGCCCAGGTCGGAGTGCATGTAGGCGAGGCCCTGCATGCCCATGGTCAGGCTGAGTTCCACCTGGGGTTTCAGGCCGCCCCACGAGCGGTTCACATCCCCCGTCCAGGGCACCATCCCATAGCGCTGTGAACCCACAAAACCGGAGCGCATAAGGATGACCGGGCGCTTGTTGGGGAAATCTTTCGCGAAACCTTCGTACACGAGCCGGGCCCATTCCTGCCCGTACAGGTTATGCACCTCGTCGGCTCTGCCATTGACGTGGAGCAAGTCGTCGGGGTGGGCTTCCGGCTCGCCGAGATCGCCCCACCAACCATCGATACCGGTCAGGGTGTGTTTTTTATAAATATCCCAAAACCAGTCCCTGGCTTCGTCTTTGAAGATGTCAATGAGCAGGCTGTTGCCGAAGTAGAAGTTGAAGTGGTAAGGTTCACCGCTGGCTGTTTTTCCGACCAAGTCCTTTTCGATGCTTTCCCGATAGGTCTTGGTGTTTTTAATGATAAAAGGTTCGGTTACCAAAATGGTCTTAATGCCTTTGCCCTCCATGTCGTCCAGCATTTTTTGCGGATTGGGGAAAGAATCGCGCAGCCAGTCAAAATTACCCAGCCCGCCCTTGATTTCCGGGCCAAACCAGAACACATCAAAAACCAGCGCATCCATTGGGAAATTTTCCTCCTCATATTTTTTGATCACATTTTCAGCCTCCGCCTGTGAGTGATAACCAAAGCGGCTGGCAATGTTGCCCATGGCCCAACGGGGCACCATCGGCTGTCGCCCGGTCAGTCCGGTGAAGTTACCGACGAGTCCCTGCCAGTCATCGCCTGCGGCAATCAGGTAGCTCATGCGGCCGCCCACTGCTTCAAACTGCAGAATGTCTTTTTCCGTGGCGCCGAGGTCGAGATAGCCACTGGCGCCGTTGTCAAAAACGAGCATGTACCGATCGGATGAAATGACAATGGGAAGAGAGTAGTACATCAAATCAGCATGGGTCTCGTAGCCATAGCTGGGTCTGTTGTAGAGTTGGAGGCGCCTGCCCCGGCGGTTCATGCCGAGTACCCGCTCACCGCCGCCGGTAAGTTTTTCATCGGGGGACAATCGAAAGCGAAAACCCCGTTTGGTGCCGTCGTCAAAAAACCCCTGTTCCTCTGCGACAATGGCTTTTTTTTTATAAAAATAAAATAACTGAAAAGGCTCTTTTTGGACGAGTACGGAGAGGCCGGGCGTGCTGAATTCGATGTTGTTTCCGTCGTCATTAAATTCAGGTACGGCCGTTAGGTAGTCTACCTTTTTTTCGGCAATTGCATAAGATGGAGGGTTTGTTTCACCAATGGGCACAAACTCCACTTCCATCGTGCTTTCCGAGTGCATCGTCAGGTTGATCGTTCCGTCTGATACCTTGATGCGCATGCCGGTCTTGGTCGGCTCGGCGGATTGAAACGAGCGTCCTTTATCTGTTGCGGCTTCTTCAAAGATGAGGACCTTGTACTCCCAGGGCTTCAAGTCCATTTTGGAACGTTTCTCGAGAGTGATTTTTTCATCCGTGAAATACTCGTGGTAAATGCCTGCCCGTTGGCCATTTTGCAGTTCGGCGGTCACTGCATCTGCGGAAAGGTTGGCGACTAAAACGACCTGGTTGCCATCCTTTTGCCTGCTGAAGGAAACGACTGCATTCGGCTGGTCATTCGGAATTTCTTCAATCCATCCGCCGGCCTTGCCGTTCCAAAGTGCGGGGTTGGTAGATTTTAAAAAGTCGAGTTTGGTATAGAAATCAACCAACTCAAAGTCGCCCCATTCGATGGGGTCTTTTTCAAAAAACTGGAGCCGCTTTTTCATGCCGGCCTCCTGTCCCGAATAAATCAACGGCATGCCCGGCACCGTGAACATCAGCGTGGCAAATGCTTTGTGGCCCTCTCCAAGCCGCTCGAAAACCGTCCCCTGCCAACTGTTTTCGTCGTGGTTGGTGATGAACTGCATGGGATAGCTGCCGTCGGGGTAGTGTTTTTTCACTTCATCAAAATAATGGAAAATCTCGTTTGCTGGTGCCTGCCCTTTGGCAATCTCGTTCATCATGTGGTGAAAAGGCCAGCCATAGTTTGCATTGAAGGCTTCGTTCAATAAAAAGGTCTGATCGGCATTTTCAGCAATCATCCAGATGGGTTTTACCTCATCCAGTGCGGAACGGGTGTCTTCCCAAAAATCGAGCGGCACTTCTCCTGCCACGTCACAGCGGAACCCATCTATATTGACTTCTTCCAGCCAAAAGAGCATGGCATTGGTCATGGCCTCCCGCATGTAGAACATATCATAATTCAGGTCGGCTACATCGGTCCAGTCATATGGTGCGATGATTTCACCGTTTTCGTCCCGGTTGTACCAGTTGGGGTGCTGTTCAGTCCAGGGGTTGTCGTGTGCAGAGTGGTTGGCTACCCAATCGAGCACGACTTTAAAGCCCATGCCGTGGCAGGTGTTCACCAGTTTTTTAAAATCATCCATCGTTCCAAATTCGGGGTTGATGGCGGTGTAGTCCTGAATGGAGTAATAGGAGCCAAGCGTTCCTTTGCGTTTCTTCTCCCCAATGGGTTGGACAGGCATGAACCAGAGGATATCGACGCCCATTTGCCGCAGCCTGGGAAGGTGTTCGGCGAAGGCATTGATCGTTCCTTCAGGCGTGTACTGCCTGATATTCACTTCGTAAATAGTAGCTGCCTTGGCCCAATCGGGAGCAAAGGTGTTGCTGACCGAGAGGGTAGTAGGTGGCTTTCTGAAATCCGGTTTTTTGAAATAATGAAATAAGTCGTGCTCGCCCTGTGCCTTGCCCACCTTGTTTCCTTCGGCATTGCGGAACACGTATGCGAGGGCGAAGACATTTCCAGCAGGGGGTACGCCATACAGTTCAGAAATATTGAAGCGTAGCTCATAGGTATTGTCGCCTGTTTTTTCGAGTTTGAGTTTTTCGAGGTTTTGCCCCCATTCCGCTACGACCTTTTTCCAATCGCCTGGGTGGTTGCTTTCCGCAGTGATCAGGCCAGTGTGTGCGTAGATGTCGCAGTTGCAATCTTTCAAAGCGGCATTTCCTTCGTCTGCTTTGAATGTCAGGGTCACTTCTTCTGTGAAGCCGGGCTTTTCCGGGGAGAGACTGATTTGTGCATTTGCAGTAAATAGGATGCACATCGGGAGGAACAGGGTGAAGATTTTTTTCATTTTATGATCAATTAGTATAGCCAAAATTAGGACTGGGTAAAGGTAAGTTTTGACATAAAGAAATGCAGAATGTCTAAGTCAAATTTTCGATAAGTATTTTTTTTTAAAGATCACATTGTCAATGTTTTATAAAAAATGACCACCAATTGAAATGATGGGGGCCTGTTCGTTTTTCTCCGTTGTCGGTGCAGTTTTTTAACTTGTGGTCACTTGATCATGCACGCGACAAAATGGTAATGCCAAATTTCATAAAAACTTTTTGTATCTGCTTTCTGCTGGCAAGCGGTGTCACCGTTGTAAACGGTGACACCCCTGAGCCAGGGGTGGTGGTCTCTACGCTCATGGACAAAATCACCCTCCGGGTGGACATGCGCTTGCAGACCGTCAACGGAGGCGTTTATGTGGCCGGTAATTTTTTTGACCAGATCGGCCTGCCCAATTGGACAGAGATCGCCATGTGCGACCTGGGCGATGGAATTTGGGAAATTTCACTCACGGGGATTACTCCCGGTTTATACCAATACAAGTTTCTGAACGGCTTTGGTGGTTGGGAATTCAACGGCTTTGGAGGCCCCTGCACGAACCCCAATGATAATGAAAACCGCTGGCTCGATTATGGAGGTGGTGTGCATGTGGAAGGGCCTTGGTGCTTTAGTACTTGTGATTTGTTTTGCCCTCCATTGGGCGACCCCGGCGCTACCGATACCGACCCTCCCACCATCGACGAACCGGCGCCCGTCAATACCACCATTCAATGCGGAGACCCTCTGCCCAACGGAGCGACCTTGGACGCCTCGGATGGCTGCAATATCAATGTGACCACAGAAACGGGCACACCATCTGATGACCTGTCTGGGTTAAGCGCCTGCGGTGTGGGCGATGTCATTCGCTCCTGGGAAGCGGAGGACTGTGCCGGCAATACTTCTTCGGTAACCCAGACCATTACGATTGAAGATACAACCAACCCGACGATTGATGTCCCCGTCCCGGCTGATTTGACCGTCGAATGTGGAAATCTGCCCGCCGCGGCTTCACTTGCAGCTTCCGATGGTTGCGATACAGATGTCACCACGACCGGCTTGCCAACTGATGATAATAGTGGCCTTACGGCCTGTGGTACTGGTCAAATCATCCGTACATGGGAAGTCGAGGACTGTTCCGGCAACAGTGTATCTGCTTCGCAAACAATCACGATAGAAGATGATCTCGCTCCAACGATTAATGAATCTATTCCCGCTGATATTACGGTGGAATGTGGGAGCATTCCGGCAGCTCAGCCGCTCGATGCATCAGATGATTGTGATACTGACGTAACTTCCACCGGCTTGCCAACTGATGACATCAGCGGACTTTCGAGTTGTGGAACGGGTGAAATTATTCGCACGTGGGAAGTGATGGACTGTTCCGGCAACGCTGTTTCTGCTTCGCAAACGATCACCGTGGAAGATGGTACATCGCCGGTGTTGTCCGGCGGTGCCCCCCCGGGGGTAACCGTTACTTGTGGCAACGTGCCGACGGCGGTGGCGCTTGCCGTTTCGGATGATTGCGATAATACCATAACCTCCACAGGCCTCCCCATTGACGACATGAGTGGTATTGGGCCTTGCGGCACTGGGCAGATCAGCCGTTCCTGGTCAGTCTTTGATTGCACGGGCAATTCTTTATCTGTCTTTCAAACTATTAACGTAGAAGACAATACGGCCCCAGAGATCAATGTGCCCGTTCCTGCCAATACAACCCTTCAATGTGGTGAGCCATTACCTGTTGCCATGCCTTTGTCAGCCTCCGATGCTTGTGATTTGAATGTCACTTCCACCGGCCCGCCGGTCGATGATCTGAGCAACATTACTACATGTGGCACGGGTGACGTCATCCGTACCTGGGAAGTGTCGGATTGCTCTGGTAATACGACGACCGTTTCACAGACCATCACTTTTGAAGATGCGGAAGATCCAATCATTGTTGATCCGATTCCTGCTGATGTGATCGTGGATTGTAACAATATTCCTGTGGGTGTCCCGCTCACCGCTGCGGATGGTTGTGATCAGAATTTAGCGGCAACGGATTTTCCTTTCGATGACATGAGCGGCTTGAGTAATTGTGGTCTGGGAACCATTGTGCGCACCTGGACCACAACCGACTGTAGTGGTAACATGACCACCGGCACCCAGTTGATTACGATTGCGGATGACCAGCCACCTTTTTTGACACAGGCCATTCCGGCTGATGTGACGGTAACTTGCGGCAATGTCCCGGTCGGTTTGCCATTGAGTGCAGCGGATGACTGCGACGGTATATTGGTAGCGACCGACATGCCGGTAGATGACAACAGTGGTCTGAACAGTTGCGGTACGGGTGTCATCGTCCGTAGCTGGACCGCTACCGATTGCTCCGGCAATGTCCTTTTTGAAACCCAGGCTATTACCGTGACCGATGAGGAACCACCTGTTTTGACCATTCCCGGCAATGCCAGTTTAGATTGTAACAATATTCCAACTGCTTCTGCGGCAGATGCCTCCGCAACGGATAATTGTTCTACTGCCTCCATTTCTTATAATGGTGAAACGATTGTTGGTGCTGGATGCCCTTATGAAATTCATCGAACCTGGAGTGCAGAAGATGAATGTGGAAATACTTCATCCGCCACACAAATTATAACGGTTACCGATAACGATTCACCCACTTTGGCTACACCGCCACCGGATATAACCGTATGCGCCGGTGCCCTTCCTGGGGCCGCTGATTTGAATTGGACGGACAATTGCGACGGCACGGGCAGTGTTTCCCCGACCGACGTGAGTGACGGCATGAACGACCCGGAAACGATAACTCGCACCTGGACATACAGCGACAACTGCGGCAACACGGCCAACGTTTCACAAATAATCACGGTCATCAGTGCGCCTTCGGCAAATGCAGGTGATGACTTAAACCTTTGTGAAGGCGCAGTGGCTTCTTTGTCGGGGTCCGTTGCGGGCGGTTTCAATTCACTGCTCTGGACGTCCAGCGGGAACGGGACTTTTGGAGATGAAACCAGTGAGAATACTGATTATTCACCAAGCATTGATGATTTTGCCAATGGTTCCGTTACTATCTATTTTACCGCCCAAACCAATGGAGTAGGTGCGTGCAGTGAAACGTCGGACTCACTCACATTAAATTTTATCATTACGCCTTCGGCAAATGCGGGTGCTGACCAAAGCATTACCTGCGCTACTACTCAGGTTGCATTAAACGGTAGTGGCTCTTCTTCCGGACCGGGTTATGCTTATGAATGGAGCGGCCCCGGTATCCATGCAATGAACATCAATGAACAAAACCCGTTGGTAGATGAGACGGGAACTTATGTTTTGACCGTCATTGATACCCTGAGCGGCCAAAGTTGCTCCGCAACTGATTCGGTTGAAGTCTTTGAAAATACGGCCGAACCGACCGCTGATGCTGGTGCCGACATGACTCTGACCTGCGCGGAAACTTCTGTCGTGTTGGACGGTACCGGTTCTTCTGCTGGTCCCGCATTGGTCTATTTGTGGAGTGGTGCAGGTATTACTGCGGCCAATGAAAATTTACCAAATCCTGCTGTAAGTGAAGGAGGAATTTATACCCTGACCGTAACAGATACCTTAAACGGTTGTTTTGCTTCCGATCATGTCGAAGTACAGCTCGATGGCAATCTACCAACTGCTGATGCCGGCCCCAATCAGATCATCAATTGCAATCATGACGCGGTAGTCCTCGATGGTAGTAACTCCTCGGTGGGTGCCGGTATCGAATACCAGTGGTTTGACCCCAATGGTATGCCATTGGGCACTGAACTGACACAAACCGTTTCGCAAGGAGGCATTTATTCTTTCGAAGTAAGTGACACAAATAATGGTTGTGAAATAACCGCAACTGTTGAAGTAGTCACTGATACGGAACTGCCCACCGCCGATGCTGGTGTTGATGCAACGTTGACCTGCGACGAATCTTCTGTTGAACTGGGAGGCAGTTCCAGTTCGGGAGCCATTTTTTCGTATGTATGGATTTTACAAAACGACACAGTCGGGACAGATGAAACTCTCATCGCCACTCAATCAGGCATCTACACCTTATTAATTGTGAACAACCAAAACGGCTGCTTCGCCAGCGATGAAGTAGCCGTTTCTCAAAATGCCGATTTGCCCACTGCGGAAGCTGGAGATGACCAGCAACTGGACTGCGGCAACACCGCTGTTTTTTTGGATGGGAGTGGCAGTAGCTCAGGCACTGGCATAACCTACCTTTGGACAGGCCCTAATTTTTCCTCGGCTGAAATCAGCCCTCAGGTAGGTGTGGCCGGCATCTATTATTTGACCGTAGTAAATACCAATAGTGCTTGCGAGGCCATTGATTCCGTGGAGGTAACGGCCGATGCTGACCTGCCGGTCGCTGATGCCGGCATTGATACTTTGCTCAACTGTTATGCTTCGCAAATTTTATTGGATGGCAACAACTCTACCCAGGGAGCAGGGATTGAGTACGAATGGCAGGATGAGTTTGGAAATGTTTTGGGAACGACGCTGACCTTATCGGTTGATCAACCCGCCGTTTACACTTTATTTGTCAACAATACTCAAAATGGCTGTTCAAGCTCCGATGGAATTACTGTAGGCCTGGACGACCAATCCCCGGTCGCCGATGCAGGAACAGATATGCAATTTACGTGTACCCAAACCACCCTAACTTTGGACGGAACGGGGTCGACGGTAGGTACAGATATAGTTTACGAATGGAATGGGCCGGGCATCAGTGGGCCTGTGGATCAGCTAACTGCAACCGCTGTTGAGGCAGGAATTTATACATTATCTGTAACCAATACCATCAATGGTTGTACTGCCATCGATGAAGTAGAAGTTACCCAAAATCCAGACGTACCGACAGCATTCGCTGAGAATGATCAGCATTTCGATTGTTTCACTGATGTGGTGGACTTAAGTGGTTCTGCTTCTGTTCCACAAGTAACCTATCAATGGTCAGGGCCGGGCATCAATGCCAGCAATGAAAATTTAGAGGAACCTGAAGTGAGCGAACCGGGCATTTATTCATTGGTCGTTACGGACTTGGTCACGGGTTGCGAATCACCGCCGGCAGTGGTAGAAATTCTGGATTTGCGGACGCCACCACTCATCAGTTTGGCGGTCAGTGATAATTTGGATTGTCAAACCATGTCGGTTTTGATTGATGGCTCAGGCTCAGAACAGGGCGATACCATCGCTTATCAATGGTTGTCTGGCGGCAACGTATTGAGTACCGGGCCAGATGATTTTTGGATGGCCAATGAAGCTGGTTTTTATACACTGGTCGTTTTCAATTCAGTCACGGGCTGTATTTCGGAGGATTCTATTGAAGTGGTCGACGAATCGGCATTGCCCCCAGTTTTGGTAGATGGGCCAACGACCGTCAATTGTGCCAATGAAATAATTACCCTTTCTGAAATAGCTTCGCCACCAAATGCGACCTATGCCTGGTCAACCAACAACGGTAATATTTTACAGGAGGATCAAAATGAAATTCAGGTTAATGCAGCTGGCCAGTACTTGGTTGAGGTGACGGATCCCTCGAATGGGTGTACCAACACATTTACATTTTCAGTGCAAGGTGATTTTACTCCGCCTTCCATCCAGTTTATAAATGATTTCTCCATAGGTTGCTCACAAACGGAGGTCATGTTGTCGGCAGAGGTGATTGCTGGTACAAATGACCTGACCTATACGTGGAACGGGAACGGTTTTTCTTCAAGTGATGAAATGCCCACTGTGACGCAGATAGGTGATTATGAACTGGTTGTGACCGACAATATAAACGGATGCTCCTCTTCTGCCCTTGTCACTGTCTCCCAGTCAAACGGCATTGAGAATGTATTCTTTACAGCCATTTCGCCGTCGTGTTTTGGAGCAGAGGATGGAGTTTTACAAATAGACTCGGTGTGGGGCGCCAATCTGCCTTATTCCCTCAGTTGGAATAATACAACAACGACTGACCCTTACCTAAATGGACTCGCAAGCGGAAGTTATTCTGTTTTACTCGCAGATGCGGCAGGGTGCGAAATGATGGTCGATTTTACTTTGCAAGATCCACCAGTATTAGCAGTGGACCTGGGGCCGGACGTCGAAATCAGTTTGGGAGAATCGATCCAGCTGTCGCCAAGTGTTTCTGCTTCGGTCTTGCAATATATCTGGTCAGGTACAGAGACGCTTAGTTGCGATGATTGTCCTGATCCGATCGCTCAGCCAACAACTTCAACAACCTATACCTTGACCGTCGCCAGCGACAATGATTGTTTGGCGGAGGACGAAATACTGGTCACTGTAAATGGGGATGTGGACATTTACCGCCCCAATGCATTTTCTCCGAACGGGGACGGCATCAACGATGTCTTTACCTTGTTCGGTGGATCGCAATTGCAAAACATGCGGACCTTCCTCGTATTCGATCGTTGGGGCGCCAAGGTATTTGATGGAAAAAACCTGGCACCAAGCGATCCAAATTACGGCTGGAACGGCACGCACAACGGACAATTGATGGATGCGGGAGTCTACGTGTTTTATGTTGAAATTGAAATGGCAAACGGAGAAGTGGTCACGGAGAAAGGGGAGGTGATGTTGATCAGGTGATTAGGTGCCGGAAGTGGCCTGCAGGTTGATAAAAAGATGATTTTTTGTGATTTGTTGTTTTTCAACCGAACCTTTATCAACACAAACGCCTCAGTTGTACCCATTAACAAAAAATTACATGGTTTTTGATAGGATGTGTTAAGTTGTTAAATTTGCATTTGATATAACGATTTTCCGCATTATCCTTCCCATCCGCCGATTTACAAAAAGAAAACCAGCAAGCCAGCCGTACGTGAATAACCAACTTTGCCAACTGCTGCTTGAATTATAGTAAAACATTTTATAATCCTTTGGCATGACTTACACAGGCATCTTTCCTACTGGAGATCAATCCACCTTTCATTTGGGTACATATTGTCACTAAAAGCAAAATGCTTTTAGGTGTAAAGTCGTTTATGAAACTTTTAATATCTCATGAAAAAGAACATTTTACTTTCTTTTCTATTCGTGGTTTGTACAGCCATTTGGGTGAGTGCCCAGCCTTACTATTTGAGGAGCACTACTGCTCAATGTGATTTTGGTAACTCCAACGCTTCCTGTGAATTGTCTGATGTGGGCGGAGGCATCTATGAATTAGTGACTGACTTTGGCGGTGCCGTCGGGCGGCAGGAATTCAAAATCTACGATGCTGGTGCAGATGCATGGTACCCACCGTTCGCTAATGCCTGGTTCAACCATCCCGGAGGTAACATGACCTTCCGTTTTGACACCTCTAACGGACAGGTAGAAGCAATTGAAAATAACACGCCGGTGATCTGTGCGCCGGGTGATTGGACAAATCCAATTTTTGACCCCAACACGCCTATGGTCAATACCAGCGGTAATGAATGGTGCTATACAGTGGCCAATCCCGGTACTTATAATTGGAAACCGGTGGTTTGTGGTGGCTTTGATTCCTGGCAACCGATCAATGGTGAACGCAGCGTTAATTCATCCAATTGGTCAGTAGTGACCACTTCACCAAACGAACAGGTTTGTGTCGAGTATGATCCGAATACGGGGCGGGTATCTTTACCAAATCCACCGATGGGGGTTTATCTCCGGGGCAGTCAGGGCTTGCCCTGTGATTTTGGCAGTACCAATCCGACCTGTGAACTGACCGATCCAGATATGGACGGTGTTTTTGAACTCACTTACGATTTTGGTGGAAATGTAGTTGGCCGTCAGGAATTTAAGATTTACAACGCTGCAACCGATATGTGGTACCCAGGTGGCCCGAATGCCTGGTACATCCATAATGGTGGTTCCATTACCTTCAAATGGTATAGTGCGACCGGAGAAGTAGAAGCGGTTGAAAACGACCCGCTAACGCTGTGCGCTCCTGGACAGTGGACTGGCTTTGATCCAAATACGCCAATGGTCGACATGGGGAACGGCGTCTTCTGCTACAACGTACCTACCGCAGGTACTTATGAATGGAAACCGGTGGTCTGTGGCGGTTTTGACTCCTGGCAACCTTTTAATGGTGAACGCAGCGTCAACTCTGCCAATTGGACCATCACTACCAATGTAGATGGACAACAGTTCTGTGTTACTTATGATATTGCTACAGGAAGGGTAGGGGCTGCGCAGATTTTTGCTGTACCAACAATGGGCCAGTGGGCAATGATAATTTTCACTCTGTTGATGGTGGCCATGGGCATGGTCCTCGTTCGTCAGAGCCAGATGGCTTACGCCGGGGCGGGTACAAAGAACTTCAGTTTTTCATTGCGCAAGCTTCCGTTTGAAAAAACAGGTTATAACAAGGCCCTGTTGATTAGTGCATTGACAATGACTGCGGTCTTTGTATTGGCAATCGCTTTCTTTGGATATGAAATGACCAAAGCTGATATACCGGGCAGTTTGTTGTCATTGCCATTGGTAGCATACATCGTCATGCTTCTGAAAAAGAATCAATGATATATATTTAACTTTTTATAAGAACAGCTGTTATTTAAACGGTGTCAGTGCTGGAAGTACTGACACCGTTTTATTTTGCAAAGATCAAGCAAAAAAAAACGCTGCTCTGGGAGCAACGCTCAAATTTTGTACATCTACTTTAAGTTCACAAAGAAAATGTTTGGTGGGGTCAAAATAACTGCTATTCTAACTGATAGGGCAAATTTCATTAATGCTTGTTATGTAGATGTAAAAGGTATTTGAAAAAATAGTTAGTCCTGAAATGAGCCTGAAAATGGCTATTTTCGACGGAGCCCACCAGAAAGAGGATGAAAAAGCAGTTTAGTACCCTAACATTTGGAAAACCAATTTGTTATTTCCGAACTTCACAGATTAATTGGTACTTGGTTTATGGTTCTTGGTGTGAAAGTTAAATTGTGAACCTCGAACTTCGAACCCAAAACCTGAAACGACATATTAGAATGGCAAAAAATCAACAGCCTCCTCCGAACGATAAAGAGACCAATAAAGGAATGTTTGGCAAAGGCTTTTCATGGGTATATTTTTTAATCATTGGTTTGCTATTGGTGCAGGTTATGTACCAGGTGATGCAACCCAAGCCTGAAGAAATTTCCTACTCAAGGTTCAAACAGGTTACATTGGCCAACGACGATATTGAAAGAATATTGGTGGTCAATAAAGAAGTGGCCGAGGTGTTCATCAAAAAAGATCGGCTGAGTACGGGAATCTATGCTGAGATAGACCGGAATGCTGATGGTCCTCACGTCAAGGTCAATATTGGTTCTATTGAAAATTTCGAAAAAGACATTGCGGAAGTTCAGGATAAAGGTAATTCCACTTTGGAATTGGAATATGAAGAACGCACTGACTGGCTGGGCGATATCATGTCCTGGATGTTGCCCTTCCTGTTGATCATCGGAATCTGGATATTTTTTCTCAACCGAATGCGGCCTGGCGGTGCAGGAGGGATGAACCCATTTGACTTTGGAAAATCTTCTGCTACAGCTTACAAGAAGGAAACAGGTTCAGTCACTTTCGATGATATCGCTGGTCTGGAAGAGGTGAAAGTAGAAGTTCGGGAAGTGGTAGATTTTTTGAAAAGCCCGGAAAGGTATACAAAGTTGGGTGCCAAAATTCCCAAAGGAGTCTTGTTGGTTGGCCCTCCGGGCACCGGTAAAACACTCTTGGCAAAGGCGGTAGCCGGTGAAGCAGGCGCCCCCTTCTTCTCTATGTCTGGATCCGAGTTCGTGGAAATGTTTGTCGGGGTAGGTGCATCAAGGGTGCGGGATCTTTTCCGCAAGGCCAAACAGAGCGCGCCGAGTATTATTTTTATTGATGAAATAGATGCGATTGGGCGTAGTCGTGGAAGGGCTGCTTCTTTCCAGTCGAACGATGAAAAAGAAAACACCCTGAACCAACTACTCACGGAGATGGACGGGTTTGGTGCCAATACAGGCGTCATTGTTTTGGCGGCAACCAACCGCAGTGAAATTCTTGACCGTGCCTTGCTCCGGCCAGGCCGTTTTGACCGGCAGATATTCCTGGACCTGCCCACATTGCTGGAACGAAAGGCTATCTTCCGGGTACACACCAAACCGCTGAAACTGGACAAGGATTTCAAACTGGATATCATGGCACAGCAGACTCCTGGTTTTTCAGGTGCCGACATTGCGAATATCTGTAACGAAGCTGCACTGATTGCCGCCCGGAAAGGGAACAAATCTGTAGCTATGCAAGATTTTTACGATGCAATGGACCGGGTCGTTGGTGGCCTGGAAAAGAAGACCAAGATACTTTCTGACGATGAAAAAAAGATTGTGGCTTATCACGAAGCAGGGCACGCAACGGCCAGCTGGTATTTGCCGCACGCAAGCAAATTACTGAAAGTCTCCATTGTGCCAAGAGGTAAGTCCCTGGGGGCAGCCTGGTACATGCCCACTGAAAGGTCGCTCTATTCTACTGCCCAGTTTGAGGATCGTATCTGCGCTGCGCTGGGTGGCAGGGCAGCTGAAGAGGTAGTTTTTGGAGAAATCACCTCCGGAGCACTGGATGACCTGGAGAAGGTGACCAAGCAGGCTTATACCATGGTAGCCTATTATGGCCTGAACGAGACCATCGGGCACATCAGTTTTTATGATAGCTCAGGCCGCAACGAGTCCTCTTTTACCAAACCCTACAGCGAGGAAACGGCCCAGAAAATCGATGAAGAAGTAAGCAAAATGGTGGAGCGGTTGTATAACAAAACCAAGCAACTGCTGATGGAGCACCGGGAAGAACTGGATAAACTGGCTGAAAGATTATTGGATAAAGAAGTGGTCTTAAAGGAAGACCTCACCGATATTTTCCATATGCCGGAAGGCAAGGAAGTAGAAAATACTACAACTTAACTTCTGTTTTTATTAACCTCAGCCGGCAGGTGTCATTTCCCCGGAAGAGATGACACTTGCCTCTCTCCTTATTTATTAGAAACAATATATTATTCTGTTTTTACAGTTAAATCAGCGGCTTTCCGTTATTGATTAAGAAAATAATAACAAAAATCGAAAGATAATTTTTTGCCTTAATCGTTACTTAGCTCCTTTACCTCGTCAAAACTGACGACTTTTCTCGCGACGCGCCCTTCATCAAAATATTATTTTATAAATAAACATCAACATTTTTTGAACTGAATAAATTGAATCGATGCGTATCAATTTTAACAACTACGACGCCGTAGAAATTCTCGAAAAGGTAGAGAGTGATTTAGGTGTTGATATGAACACGTCCTGTCAGCGAACGGAGTTTCCAATTCCACCGTCGATCGGTTCCGGACAGATAGCCACTTATTTGTTCAAGGATGGTCTGGCCATTTTCCTTTTCAACGGACAGCTCGACCAAGACTGGGAATGGGAGTTTCAGTGTAAGGAAGACTCTCCGGCCTTCATTTTTTTCTCGCTGAGCGGTCAGGTAGAAGATGATAAAAAAGGCAAAGAAGAAAACTTTGTCCTGAACCCGCTGGATACATTGTTGGTCACACAACCGGGCGGCTCCCGCAGGAGCATGATTTTGAAAAAAGGAGAACCCATTCGATTGGCCATTTTAAGACTCGACCCCAAACGCTTCTTTCATAAAAAAGCCTGTAGCGCAGAGGAACTGCCGGAAGAGATAAGAAAACTTTTTGCTTTCTCCGGGCAAGAAATTAGATGTCATATCCCTCCTAACCGGTCAACAGAAATGGCCGTTCAGATTGTTTCCGGGCTGCTGGATAGCCCATATTCCGGATTGATCCGAACTTGTTATGTCGAAGCCAAGGCCAGGGAGTTGCTTTCCTGGACGCTGTACCAATTGGATAAAAATCACTCGAAACCAGTACCATACAACCACTTGACAAAATATGAAACACTCAGGCTGGAAAAAGCACGTAAGATTCTCATCCATGATTTGAAGGCAGCTCCAACAATAAAGGAGTTGTCAAAAAAAGTTGGGATAAACCAGCAAGCACTCAAGCAGGGCTTCAAGCGTCTATTCAATAAAACGATCTATCAGTACCTGTTGGAGCAGCGGATGGAAACGGCCAAAAAAATGATGCTCAGCCAAAAGTATCCGGTCTGGGAGGTCGCAGAGGCAGTCGGTTATTGTAATGCCAGCCATTTTGCACGCCGTTTTAAAGAGCATTTTGGGGTTTTGCCAAGTAGGTTTGTCAGCATGATTTGGCGGGATGGGCAGGAAAACTGACCTCTATGAAGGGCAAGGTTGCTGCCTTGGTCCTATTTCTATTTGGGGCAGATCTATTTCCAAACAGGTCATTGTGTTTTATTCCCTTCATTCTACCTTCGCACCTTATTTTGAATTTCTGTAAAAAGGAATTACTTATCATCCAAACAAAAAGACAACAAAGGCAAATGCCTTTTTAAAGATTTGGTTTTTTGGGGTTAAATAGACGGCTACTTGTTAAATCGGGTGGTCGTCTTCTTTCTTTTTGATTACCTCCATTTTTACACGTTATGCCAAAGAGTTTTTCTCGAAGCGTTTGTGCGCCTGCCAGTTTTATACTGCGCGGGCGCTTTTTTTTAATAAAAAAACACCCACCGAAAATTTTCAGCAGGTGCATTAACCATAAGCTTAAGACCCTATATTTTTAGTCGGAGAGTAGGCGAGTAGGCGAAGTTTACAAACCGAACAAAGTAAATTCGCTTACTCGCTTACTTGCCCAAAGCTTTTACCATTTTTTTGGTATGCTGGTAGTTGATAGCTTTATGCCGTTTGATCGTCATGGCTGTGACCGTTGACTGGTCGTTTCCGGTTACCAGTTTGTTGGGGTTTCCGGCCATGCATTCGAAGCATTCTTCGAGGATTTCTTCCAGCTCTTCGTCGCTGTTGACAGTCACGACAGTGCCATCTTCCACGAGTGTCAATTCTATCGGATAGGCGAGTGTTGGATCTTCGTCACTGTTGGGGTTGTTGTCGTACCAGCCATCAATGGCCATTTCCAATTCCTCATCGCTGTTAACTTCGGCAGTAGTTCCGTCAGGGAAATTAACAGTAACTGGATAGGTGACGGTAAAACATTCTTCGAATGGGTTGCCTTCATCGTCCCATTCTCCGTCACATTCTTCCCATAATTCCTCTAGTTCCTCTTCATTATTTACGGTGATGGTTTCGCCCTCCAGCGTTACTTCGATCGGAAATTCGACGGTGGGGTCTTCGTCCGAATCGGGATTGTTTTCATACCAGTTGAAGATGATGTCATCCAGTTCTTCGTCATCGTTGGCAACCTGAGAAGTGCCATCGGGCAGAAGTACAGTGATCGGATAGGCGATCTCAAAGCAAATTTCATATTCATCATCGTCCCAATCACCATAGCATTCGTCAAAAAGTTCTTCCAGTTCTTCTTCATCGTTGATGGACTGCGTGGTTCCGTCATCGAAAGTGACTTCTACCGGGAATTGCAGCGTAGGGTATTCCTCCGAGTTGGGGTTGTTGGTTTCCCATTCATCGAATAGCATTTCCAGCTCTTCGTCACTGTTTGCAGAGGCGGTCGTTCCATCTGGGTAAACGACTGTTACTGGATAATTTAAGGTAAAACACCATTCTTCATCATCATATTCTCCAAAGCATTCATCGAACAATTCCTCCAATTGCTCTTCATTGTCAAGGGCTTGGGTAGTGCCATCTTCAAGTGTCACGTTGATGGGGAATTCAAGGGTTGGATCTTCGTCGCTATCCGGATTGCTGTCGTACCACGCTTCGATGATGGTAAATAGTCCGTCGTCGTCGTTTGCTACTTGTTGGGAGCCATCGGGGAGGAGTACATTTACCGGATAGTTGATCTGAAAGCACAACTCGTCCAGGTTTTTGTTGCCATTTGCGCTGTCCATAAAATTGGACGTATTTACATTGTTGGGGCTCTGGGTGTTCGTGTCGGGGATCAGTCCCTCGGTGGCGTCTTTTTTACAGGCGAATGCCACAAATACGAGAAGAGTGGAAACGAAAGCGATTTTTAGCAGATTTTGTAGTTGATTCATGTTAAACATTTTTTAGTTAAAAACCCTGGGCAAAAATTCCTTTGACTGAAATGGTCGTTTCAGCTGTCCTTTCAGATATTTTAAACCAGAATTTTAGTTGATTTTAGTTTACTGTTTAAGTAGTTGTAGCTTTTGTGTTTACAGGACAATTAGGAGTTGTATTTCCCCTAAAGAGGAGTAAGAATATTTTTAAAACCAGTCATTCAGAATATCACAGTTTAACCAATAATTGATTTCACCCGAATGATGATTAATCGGGTCAATATCGATAGGGGCCGGAAATTCAGCCGGGCGGACTTTCTCAATATCGTTGCAGTTTTGCTGCGTCATTGGGTCTGTGCCAAGTACGTAGGAAACGGCCAGGAAGTCTGCATGTGCGGAAAAGGAGGTGGTCTCTTTCTGGCAAGCCAGCAGTAAAATTTGGATGAACAGACCGGAAACAACGACTTTATACTTCATGAATGAAAGTGTTCTTTTGTAAATAAGCCATGGTAATGACCCAATCACAAGGTTTGACGTATTGATAAAGTAGTTGTTCTTTTCTATATGGAGTATTTATGATGATCGTACACCTACCAGACAATTGGGGATGGAGATTCCCCCAGCGGAAAAGAGAATTTTTTTTATTTTTTTTAGAACAGTTGGTCATTGAATGGCTCAAAACTTCAAGCCATAATAGATTCCGGGAACGATCCCTATTAAATTGACGGGGATAGGTATTTCTTCCTGACCCGTTTTCCGAAAAAATGCCGGGTTTTCGCGATTGTAAATATTGTAAGCGCTCAGCTTAAAGGTGTGTTCCCATCGTTTCATTTTTTTGATAAAAGACAGTCCTATGTCGAGTCGATGGTATGGCGGGATGCGATTGGCGTTTCGATATGGGTAGGGGGCATCGAAAATTTCATCATCGTCATTATTGTTCAGTAGCCGGGGCAAGGGGCTTCCGTACAACCAATTGGCACTTACCTGTAAGTTTTTTGTAAGGCGATGATAAAGAAAAATTTTGAAATCGTGACGGCGGTCGAAGCGGGCGGCATATTGAACGGTACCCTCCTCGTTTTCAAATTCCCGTTCTGATCTTGACAACGTGTAGCTCAGCCATCCGCCTGTTTTCCCTTTGGTTTTTTTTACAAAAAATTCAAGTCCGTAACTTAATCCGTTTCCAACTAAGAAGAACTCCTCCTCCTCTTCTTCCTCTACGGAGGTAGTATCCGCGAAGGGGACTAAAAGGTTGTCCATCTTTTTCAAATAACCTTCCAGGCCGATCTCCACACCTTCAGGCAGGTGGCTTTCCCAGCCCAGCGTTGCCTGCCACGCTTCCTGGGGTTTCAGGAGTTTGGATGAAGGGATCCAGACATCTTCCGGCAAGTTGATTTCATTGAAAGAGTTGCGGTGCAGGTATTGGACGTTCCGGGTAAGGGAAGCTTTCAGGGCAGACCGTTCGGTCAGGCTGTAGTGCCCGATCAGACGGGGCTCAACATTGAAAGAAAAATCATCGGTATGAAACGCACTGAGCCGGACACCCAAATTGAACTGCCATTTTTCTCCTACTTTAAATTCATCCTCCACGTACATTTCCAGCTCGTGTGCATGTATGGTGTCTCCTTCTACTGTACTTTCAAAATCATTGAGTCCGAGGGAATCGATATCGACAAAGTCACCAAAGTCGCCAAAACTTTCTTTATCGTATTGAAAGGATTGGGGTTCAATCCGATGAACAGTATAGCCGCCCCCAAAACGCATATAATGATCAACGTTTGGTGCATAAGAAAAATCAATCCGTAGCGCAAAGTCGTTGATATTCGAAAAGGCACGGTCATATTCGAAGAATTCATTTTCAATGTCTTCGTCTTCTTCATCGGCCGGTGAAGAGGTCCACAGTTGGTTGTTGGAAAATTGGTAACGGCTATAGGTCAAGGTGGTATTGGCAAAAAGTTTAGGGCTGAAGACATGGTTCCATCTTAGGGAGGAAATTATGTTGCCCCATTCAAGTGCGACGTAGTATTCTTCTTCAATATCGATTTCATCAGTGCCAAATGCTTCTTGATATTCCAGCTCGAATTCGCCGTCAAAATAGTCGTTCCCCCTGTAAAGACTAAAGTAAAGGCGATCCTTTTCCGAAAGGATATAATTCACTTTTGCATTAAAGTCGAAGAAGTCGTACGAGGTTTCTTGTTGATCACTGCCGGAGAAAGTCCTTCGTGCCATTCCGATCAAAAGGGTATCGGAGATAGTCGCCCTTCCTGTCAGGAGAATGCTGCCCTTACCTTTGGCAAATGGCCCTTCTACAAAAGCTTTACCACTGATCAAATCAAGGGCAGCACCAGCGCTCCAATTTCGATTGTTTCCTTCTTTGGTGCGCACATCTAAAACCGAAGAGGCACGTCCGCCGAAGCGGGCTGGAATACTGCCCCGGTACAGTTTGGCACTTTTGATGGCAGAGGTGTTGAACACGGAAAAAATACCCAGCAAATGGTCTGGATTGTAAACTGGTACTCCATCCAGCAAAACCAGGTTCTGATCGGCGTTTCCACCTCGGATGTGGAGCCCGCCGAAACCATCGGCTCCTGTCTGGACACCTGGCAGTAGCTGGGCAATTCGTATGATGTCACTTTCCCCGCCAAGGTCGGGAGCAGCCTGAAATTCTTCTGGCCTGAGCTGACTGCCGTTGGCAGGAGAGGGGAGCAGTTCATTTCGACTTTTATCGGGAGTGACGATAATTTCGGTCAGGGTAAGAGATGGCTGTAATCGAAAGGTAACGAACCGATCTCCTTTCAAGGAAACAGGCTGTTGCTGTTCTTGGTAGCCCAGGTAACTGACTACCACATTTTCAATGCTTTCCGGCAACGTCAAACTATAAAAACCATACTCATTGGTGATGGTCCCAAGCCCTTGTTCCGGACAATAGACAGTGGCGGAGATCAACCTTTCGCCGGTGCTGCTATCTTCAATATAGCCACTCAGCGTATACTTTTGGATTTTCTTTGGTTTTTTGAATAGGACGATTTGCTGGTCAATTTCTTTGAAGTCTACTCCCGAATCAAAGAGTATTTTCTTTAACACATATCGAAGAGGTTTATGCTTTACGTCCAGGCTTACTTTTTGGTCTTCATCAAAAAAACGGGGACTGAACGCTATGTCCACTTCCGATAGTTGACTCACTTTCTTTAACGCCTGGGGGATAGGGTAATCAGAGAATGAGATGGTTATTTTTTTTTCAAAAACCGACTGTGCATTTAATGGCAAAAGAAAAAATAAAAACAACGGGAGCAGGAAAAAACGGAGTTTGGCCGCATTGAAATAAATTCTGTCAGAAAACCATTCAACTAAGTAAACACAGAGACACGGATACACAGAGAGCATTGTGCCCCTCTGTGTATCCGTGTCTCTGTGTTGAAAAAAAGTATGATGCTGATTACGAAACGCTGTTTTTTGAAGCACCAACTCTTTCCCAGGTATAATATGGCCTGTCTTCAAACGAATATTGACTGGTTTTAAAATTTATTGGCATTGCCCTCCCTTCAGGATGTATCCGCCCTCGACGGTTTTGGATGAGGAGGTACCAAGTATGGTATCCAAAGTTTCTACGACGACCTTGATGGTTTTATTGTCAAAGGTTGCAGTGACGGGGCAGTTTTCGAGGGCTGTGTTTTCAATTTCAATTTGGGTTTCATAAAATTCTTCTAAACGCACAACGACCTTTTTTAATGGAGTTTCATCAAAAACGAGCTTCTGCGTATGCCATGCCAGCTCGTTCAATCCGGCTGATTCAACTACAGAGAGTTGCCCGGCTTTTTTATCAAAAACCCCTTTTTGGTTGGCCGTCATCGTTACGGATTTTTCACTGCCAATTGGTGTCAGCCTAACCGTGCCCGTCGAAACGGTTACTTCAATATTGTCTTCGTTTTCCAGTGCCGTGAAAGAAGTACCCAGTACTTTTACTGCACCCGTCGGCAATTCGACCACGAAGGGTTTGGAGGCATCCCTGGCGACATCAAAAAATGCTTCCCCCTCCAATTTTACCGTTCGTTCGTTGCTCACGGCAGTTGTAAAATAGGTGAGCCGGCTATTGGCATTGAGCCAGACTTTTGAGCCGTCCAACAATTCGATTGGTTTAGCGGAAGGCTTTTCGGCGGTATTTACGACCTGATATTGTACCGCAGGAGTCAGATATTTTTTAAGGACAAAACGGCCAACAACCAACAATAGAACCGCCGCAGCCAGTCGCAACACCCAGCGGCGGTGGAGCAAGGGCCGGATCTTAGCATCCTGTTTTTCTGTGTTCAGGCGAGTCTCAATTTTCTGAAAATCGGCATCAAGGTCGAGGTCAACATCCGAAGTGAACCCGGCACTCAAGTGCCATGCTTTTTTTACACTGACGGCTATGCGTTGGTTGGCCTCCGAATCGGCGAGCCACAAGTCCAATTGACTTTGCTCATCGTTGGATATATCCCCAGCGAGTTGTTTTTGTAGGAGTAATATGTAATGATCTTCTTTCATAAAAAAGGAATTGGTTCATTCACAAGACAACTGAGCGGGTGAAATCCCCTAATCAAAAATTGTTTTACAAAAAATAAAGCAACCAGGCCAGGAGTCCTTCCCCTACATAAGGCGCGATCTTTTTGCGCAGCATGGATAGTGCGCGGGTCATCTGATTTTCAACTGTTTTTGTGGAAATATCCAATTGGGCAGCAATTTCCTTATGGCTCAATTTCTCCAAACGACAAAGCGTGAACACAATCCGGCAACGCTCTGGCAGGTTGGCAATGGCAGTGTGAATGATTTTTTCCAGATCGGCGGCCTGTAGTGTTTCATTTGCTCCATGAGGACTTGAGGCAGGCTCCGGTATATTAACAGGATCGTCGAAATCTATACGGCTGGCTTTGATGCGGTTGAGGGTTTTATTGACCACCGCACGGCGGAGGTATGACTTTAGGGAAGATGAAATCATGAGCGATTCCCGTTTTTTCCAAATTTCCACAAAAACATCCTGGGCCAAGTCCCTGGCAGCATCACTATCGCCAAGCACATTGAAAGCCGTGACAACCAGGTATTTGTAATACTGGTCGTAAATGGACCTGAAAGCCGACCGGTCACTTTTTTTCAGGCCGGCAAGCCATTCCTTTTCCTGTTGGTTGTTATCCATGCGATGAAGTAAGCAAAAAGCAACTGCGTTGCCATTGGTGAATGGGCAAAATAAAGGGAAAGAAGTAGAAAACGAAAAGGCAGCCCTGAAAAGTACAACCTTGTGTCAGTTGATCAATTGGTACTAAGAGGGATATCGGTTGCCCGACCCTTTGGAAAAACGGAGGATTTCTCCAAACTCTCCCTGTGCGCCTTTCGAACTGATGAAAAGGTCACCGTTCACGTCGATGCACATACCGCTTGGCTCCCTGAAAAGGATTGGATCGAGTTCCTCTACATGCAGCAATTTGCCTTCCTCCGACAAAACAGCCAATAACAAGTTGGCAGCGGAAATCACATAGATTTCATCGGTTTGAGGATGAACGGCAATGGCTGAGGGCATAAACCTGACGGACCGAATGGGTTCGTGAAAATGGTAATGACCGGCGTCCTTAATGGCATGAGCGCTGTTGATATAATCGAGGATTTCTTCGTCATTCACCAAAAACATCGGTGGGAACATCAGTTCTTCCCGGTTGATGTCGTAGATATAAATTCCCCGGCTGTCGTCAAAAGCCTCATCTCCGTCGTTGCCCTGGCAGGCGATGAATAATTCATTGTGATTTGGATAATAGGCCAATCCCCCGATCACGTATTTTGAATTGAGCTTGGTATGGATGATTCTCGATTGCGGCTTGTCCGTATGAAGCTCCGAAACATGGATGATGTCCCCGTTGTCCCTGATGGAAAACACATCGTCCTGTACTGCTTCGATGCCGCGGTACCTGGCCCGTTTGCGGTACCTGACACTTTTTTCATACTCTCCCTTCCATTTATTGATGTAATGGATTTCACCGTCCTTGTGATTGGCCAGCAGCAGGGAGTAGCCATCGGGAGATATGCTAAGACCCTCGATTTTGTTCAAATTCTCGGGCATGACGAAGATGCGATCAGGATCAGTCAGGTCGTATTGGATATTGTAGATCTTGAATGCTTTGCGGCCACCTCCAACCGTTGTGCTTACTCCTGGATTTCGCAGGTCGTTGATCGCTACGGTGGGTGCCTCTATTTCGATATAGCCATCGTGGTCATGACCATGGACGTGGCTATGACCGTGACCATGATCTGATTCAGGAGGGGTAATGCAGGATGCCAGGGAAAGAAGGAGCAGTGAAAAAATTATGGGTAATTTCATTTTCAAAATATTCATGGTGAAATAGCTACAAATAAAGCAAAGACCATTCATATTACAAATTTTTATCAATTGAAATATAGTGGGTTTCAGCAATAAAGCAAAGAACAGTAATTTTTTACACATATGATAAAAAAATAATATTTAATCGCTTCGGATTAAAGGTGTTGGCAAGAATATTGATATTATAAATATAAATCCCTCTTTATTTAATAAAATAGACCAACGAATCCATTGAAATAATTTCCTAATTGTTGCTTGACATCAATGGTTTTCAAGTTAAGCACCCGTTGATCAGTGCTGTTTGGCTGATCAAATATGGGTTGCCTACTTGCAGATCATAAGCAAGAACACCCATTCCCATGATTGTTGACATTATATTTGTCCTCCTCCTCGGTTACGGATTTTACCTCGGTTTTTCACAAAAAATCATCAACGTCGTAACCCTCGTACTGACCATAATTTTCGCCTTGTTGCTTTCGTTGAACCTGGTACCATACACCACCGAGCTTTTTGCTTCGTTTATAAAAACAGATAGTTCTATCTTGTTTTTTGTGGCATTGCTGGCCAGTTTCATCGTTGCTGTATTCCTGATCAGGTTGGTTGTTTCCTGGCTGGAAGGGGTCTTTAAAAAAGAGAATGTTGGCATGGCCACCCGTCTGAGCAGCGGCCTCATTATGGGAGCCATCCTGCTGGTAATCTACGGTTCGAGCCTTAACTTTTTTGACTCTGCCGACGCTATCAGCCCTGATACCAAGAAAGCTTCCGTAACGTATAAATTTACCCGTGAATTTCCGGAAAGAGCCAAAGCAAGTATGGTCTCTGTCACGCCTGTTATAGAGCGTTTCTGGGATTATGTTTCAGGAAGTATGGATAAAAACTGGGATAAGAACGAGCGTAAGAGTAAACGGAGGGGCTGATAAGAAGTGATTAACAACATCAAATCAATTCAGCACTATGTGGCCATTATCTTAAAAAATGGTTGCCGGGCATTTTTCCGGCAACCATTTTTTGTTGCAAGTCGTATTGAAAATGTCATTTTTTATTTTGCAAAAAGCGGGTTTTCAACAGTAAACCGCGTGTTCCGGAAAATGTCAAAAATGACATTTTTCGCAATCCAGCAAGGAGGCTGATGCTACTTTTTCAAGCCTCCCACACTCCCAAGTTCCCGCCCATCCTCTTTGCTATCTTCCAATATTTCTTCCACTTGAAAATCCAGGCCGGTCTGCCCTCTTAAAATAACCATCCGGTCTGGCATGTTCAGCGGTACCTTGATTTCCAACCGAACAAAATGATCTTCAAAATGGAAACTTTTATGGTAATAATAGTGGTGGTCCACCATAAAGAAGCACTCATAGTAGTCTTCCCCAAAAATTGAATTGACAATTTTAGGCTCTTTTCTTTCCGCTGATTTTTCCCTTGCTGAAGCAAAGAAAATTGATTTTGTGGTTGCGTCAGCTGCTTGTGCAAAGGCACCGATAACCACTTCCGAAAAACCATCTTTTGAAGTAAGCTTGATGCCATCTCCCTGGATAAGCGGGCTCTGAAATGGTAAAATAGAAGATGGGTATTTTGCGCAAAAATGATATTGGCTGTTGCAATATTGATTGGCTACCTGTAATGGGGGAGAAGAATGGGATGAAGAGAAATTACAGAGAAGCGCGAAGCACAAAAGTGTTGTGTTCAGTAGGATCGTCATGGTAAAATTTCAAATGATTCTGCGCTGGTGTTCCAGTGGAAATCCAGGCAAAAAGGGTTTGTCAGTGTTTCGAATATTTTATGTGCCTAAAAGTGGTTGCGAATGTAAAACGGTGGAGTAGCTTTCGGTTATTTCCGGTAAAACTTGAAAAGCCTGCCTTTTCCTCCCTTGCCCTCAGAACTGATGTAAAGAGTGCCGTCCTTGTCAAAACAGATTCCTTCCGGTTGGCGGTAAATCGATGCATCCAATTTCTGCATGTAAACGATTTTACCAGATCGATCGAGAATCAAGAACAACTTCCCGACAGACGAGACAATACAAATGTCGGAAGTTTTAGGGTGAATTGCAATGCCGGATGGGCCGAATGCGTCAGAGGCATACTCTGGAGTCAGCAGGTCCACAAGTTGCTGAGACACCCCATCTGATTTGAAGTATTTACCGATGGTATTCCGGTCAATTAAGTAGGCGGGCTGCTTGCTGAGCTTATGTTGTTCTAAATCAAAACTATACACTGCGCGCTTTCCTTTCATATTATCTCCGTCGCCTGCCTTTCCTTTACAGGCCAGGAGTAACTGGTTGGATTTGGCATCATATCCAAGACCTTCCACATCGAAGGAAGAATTGAGTTCGGTATTGTAATCTTTTGTCTTTGGCTCCTCTTTATCAAGGTCTTTTACCCGGTAAATGTCCCCGTTGTTTTTCACGACGAAAATTTTGTCATCCACTGTTTCAAGTCCTTCATAGTCCCCTGATTTACCAAATTTCACCGTCTTTTCAATTTCACCAGTCTTTTTGTTGAGGTAAAATATTTTACCTTCTTCATCATTAACGGCAATTATGTGCTGGCCGTCGGGTGAAAGGCTGAGGCCAGAGATTTCCACCAATTTACTGGAAAGCTTAATGGTCTCATCCGGGTTTTTTAAATCATAACGGAATTTATAGCGCGGGAGGGCCGAGGCATTGGTGACTTTTTTGGCCGCTGCTGAATCTGCTCCAACTTGACTTGTGGTTTCGTTCGGCGTTGTGCTTTTTGGTGCTGGTTCGCAAGCTGTCCATAAGGAAAAAGCGGAGATTAAAATAAAAAGGTATTTCATGAATCGTGATTTATGGTGCCGTAAATAAACAATCAAATTTCGCTTTTGGTCGATTTATGCTCAAAAATTTACTCTACCAGCACTTCATCCAGAAAAATCCAGCAGGGCGCACCGGGTGCCGGGTGCCATTTTGGGTTATATAAATTGCTGATAACTTTCACCTTCAAGTACCGGGTTTTGACGGAGTCAAAATTTTCGGTGATATTTTTTAATTCCGGTGGGAGCGGGCCTTCGGCCGTGGGGTAGGAGGCTGTGGAAACAGTTTTAAAAGTGTTCCCGTTTTCGGATACCGATACCTCCAAGCCTTTTGGCGAAAATATATAGGCACCTGTATCCTCCAGGACACCGACCGTGATGCGGGAAACTTCTCTTTTGGTTCCAAGGTCGATAGAAATGGTCGCATGGCTTTTCTCAAAACCCAGCCATTTTTTGTCTTTAAAATTAATTGAGCCTTTTTCAAGGTCATGGAGGGTTTGGGTGCCTTTGCCTTTATATTTAGGATTGGGCCCTGGACTGATATTGACCTTGTCCAGTTCATATTTTGCTCTTGGGAAAAACCTGCGCGATGGTGGGCTGTTTTTCCATCCTGTCTTTTGCGCGACGGCTTTTATTTCAGCAGCAGAAGTCAATAAAATTGGACGGTCGGCATAGCGGATTGAATTAGAATCTGGCTGACTGCCGTCGAGTGTATAAAAAATAGATGCGCCTTTAAAATTCATTTTTAATTCAACTTCCAAAGAGTCTTTAAAAATATCTTTTTCCGCCATAATTAGCGGTGGGTTCAAGGTGGCATCAGCGAAAATATCCATGCTCACACCCCTGTCTATATTTAAATAAGGCATTTTATTTTTTAGAGTGTTTACCCCGTTTTCCGTTACTTCTGTTTGCCATAAATAAATATGGCGCAGGCGGGGCAGGGCGGGTATTTTTTTTAAGCCTTCATCCGTAATTTCATTGCCATATAAATTCAGTATTTGTAAATAGTCGAGGCCCTTTAAGTACCTCAATGCCTGATCTGTTATTTGTGTGTTTTGTAAGTACAGTTTTTCCAAATGAGCAAAATCGCTGATAACGCCCATCATGTCATCATTCATCTCTGTACCGTTTAGGTCAATGCTGATTAACTGCTCATCAATGGTTTTTAATTTTTTTAAAGCTGTTTTTTTTAATTTATTTTTTTTGTTAAAAGCAGCTTCTAAAAACGGCGATCCCTGCGCTACCGGATTAACTTCAAAACCGAGGTTGTGCAATTTTTTAATCGTGCTTTCACTCGCAGGGCTTACATCCAATGCGAAGACACCTTTTTCTTTTATTGGCGTTACGTATTTATTTAAAATCAGCTTTATCTCATCGGGAGCATTTATCTCACCTACTTTCTTGTCGAAGGGAGCGCCTGCCGACACCCACCATTCCAATAATTGTTTTTCATCTGCCGTCAACTGTTTTTTCCCTTCAGGGGGCATGTGTTTTTTTTCTGATAGGTCCATGTGTATTCGCTCGAATAAAAGGCTGTTGGCCACATTTCCCGCAACTAATAAGGCACCCGTTTTCCCCCCTTTCAAAATGTTTTCTTCTGAGGTCATCAGCAAGCTGCCCTTCTTTTTTGATTCGTTGTGACAGCTGTTGCATTTTTCGTTGAAGACTGGTTTGATAAAATCCTGAAAAACAAAAGCTTCATCAATGTTGGTGATTAATGGCTTCACTTCTTTCTCCTGAAATGGTTCAAACAGAAAATCACTTCCGTGGGTGAGAGAACCGCCAAGGTGACCGGCTAAAAATAATAGCAAGATGGTCAAAACAAATACAGGAAAATAATACCTGCCGTTTTTTGAAAAGGAGAAATATACAATGGCAGAAAGTATGGACGTGCCGATTCCAGACCATTTGTGCCAAAATAATATTTGATCATCATAGCCACCTTCCTGGGATAAAAAGTAACCAGAGGCCACCGCCAATATGGAAGCGATCATTCCCCATTTCAGGGTAAATTCGATGGCCGGTTTTAATGCTTCCTTTTTCATTATCTGCATTAAAAAAGCGAGGACTAAAAAACCGATCGGAAGATGAAGGATCAATGGATGCAAGCGTCCAAAAAAGTCAAGCATTTATTATTCAATTAAAATTTCATCGATGAACAACCAACCTGGTGTTCCCTTACCGGGATGCCATGCTGGAATTTCAGTTGTATTTTTTATCACTATTTTCAGAAATCGACTTTCTTCTCTTGTTAAATTAATTGTTGAAAAAAAAGAGCCGGTTTGTAGTTCTTTGGTTGGTGGTTCTAATTGGTTCTGGGCTATTTTATAGAAGTATTTTCCATCTTTGGAAATAAATATTTCCGTGCCAGATGGCGGGAAAATCCAGGCGTTTGGGTTGGACAAAGCGCTGATAATTATTTTTTCAAATGAAACTGTTTCTGAAAATTCAACCAGCAACTCTACATCGTCTCCTCGAAATCCCATCCATTTTTTTTCGTGAAAATTATTGCTGCCTTTTTGTAGGTCAAATAATCCCTCAGCCCCATTGCCTGGATATTTTTCGTTGGGAGGTCTTTTTAGATTAACCCTCTTTACAGGCGTTTTTTTTATTTTAAAATATTTTACTTCAACGGTATTGCTCGACTGGATTGTTGAATGAAAAGCTTTGGCTCTTAAGGTGCCTGAATTATTTACAAGAATGGGACGCTCATACACAATTGAATGCTCTGAAGGATCGGCTCCGTCGAGGGTGTATTTTAATGTAGCCTCGTCGTAAGCAAGTGAAAGTTTTATTTCATTTTCTTTTTCGAAAAATATTGAACCAATAGAAATGACTGGGTCAGCCAACTGGAAAATACTGGCGGCAGCGTAATTCACTGTGGAATTTTTTTGTTGTTGGGCAAAAATAAGATTTGAAAAAAATATAAGAATTAAAGTCAGCCTCATTGTTTAATAATTAGACCCGTACCAATTTAATCGGATAAGTTTTTCCCGAATTCCATTGCGCTACGTACAGGTTTTCATCGTCATCCACACAAACGTCGTGCGGATGTTGAAAGATTTTTATGGTCTGGTGCATGGGGGTTAATTTTCCGTTTTCATAAACAGGTTTACTGCCGCCGGGCGCAGCAACCAATCGGTTGTTTTTGTCCAAGATCGAAATAAAGCCGGTGTTGGGTAATTTATCTGGTCCCGACCAAATGGTTGCCGCAAAAATATTTTCGCCATGAATCACCGGTCGACAGACAAAAGCTCCCGGCAAGTGGATGACGTCTAATAATTTTCCGTCCATGCTAAAACGTTTAAATTTATTTTGTTGGCGCGCAGTAATTATTAAAGTCGGATCGCCACTTCGGCCGTCTATACAAATGCCATGAGCATTATCGAAATGGTTTTCTTCATCTCCTTTGCCACCAAAAATATTTAATAATTCACCTTTTGAACTATAGTGCAAAATATATTGCAGGCCATATCCGTCGGCCACATAAATATCACCATTAGGTGCGATGGCAGTTTCGGTTGGAATATACTGATCCCTTTTTTCATATTTACCGGATTCGGCGGGAAAAGGTAAGGTCATCACGACTTGTCCATCCAAGGTAGTTTTTATGACTTCATGTCGGGAGTTGTCAGCTATGTACAAAAAATCCTCCCCATTTTCTACGTTCAATGTCAGTCCGTGCGCACCGGGATAATCGGTTCCCCATACTTCGATTAATTGACCGCTTTTGTCATATACGATGATATTGTTTTTGGTGTGATTGGTCAATAACAGTATCCTGCCCTGCGAGTCCTGCACCATTTCATGACAATCGTTGACCGGGTAAAAACTGGCATTTAAAGCGCCCCAGTTCAGATCGATTTTGTATTTAAAATCATTGTGTCCAATGATTAAGTCCTGGTGTTTTGGCTTTCCCGAATTGAGTTCGGCAGAGGTATTTTCTGGAGAAAAAAAATTTGGAAAGAAGGTCGTGCCTGCCAGGTATGGAACTGAATTTTTTATAAATGTTCTTCGTTTCATTTTTTCTTTACTAACGCATCTGTTGTTCAAATCAATGGTGTTACTGTTCCAAAACGGGAACACCGCTTTGTTCAATAACTTAAGCCAACAGGTCCTTCACCACTTTCCCGTGTACGTCCGTCAGTCTAAAACGCCGTCCTTGGTATTTATAAGTCAACCGTTCATGGTCGATGCCCAGCAGGTGCAGCATGGTCGCCTGAAAGTCATGCACATGCACCGGGTTCTCCGTGATGTTGTAGCCAAACTCATCTGTTTCGCCATAAACCATCCCCGGTTTGATGCCGCCGCCTGCCATCCAGATGGTGAAGCACCGTGGATGGTGATCGCGGCCATAGGTTGTATCTGTCAGCGCGCCCTGGGAATAATTGGTGCGACCAAACTCACCGCCCCAGATGACGAGCGTGTCATCGAGCATTCCCCGTTGTTTGAGGTCCAGGATGAGTGCTGCGGAAGCCTGGTCTACGTCTTTTGCCTGTCCTCTTATTTGTGCAGGCAGGTTGTCGTGCTGGTCCCAACCCATATGGTAAAGCTGAATAAACCGGACGTCTCTTTCCGCCAATCGTCTGGCCAGCAGGCAATTGGCAGCGAAGGTGCCCGGGGTAGTGGATTCGGGGCCGTACATTTTATAAATAAAATCCCGCTCACCTGAAATGTCCATTGCTTCGGGTACGGAGGTCTGCATCCGGTAGGCCATTTCGTACTGGGCAATGCGGCTATTGATCTCTTCGTCTCCGAATTCTTCGAATTGTTTTTGGTTCAGCTCCGCAATTTTGTCAAGCATCTTCCGGCGGCTCTGCCGGTCAACACCGGCGGGGTCCTGAAGGTACAAGACCGGATCTTTCCCGGAGCGAAACTGAACACCTTGGTGCAGGGAGTGCAAAAAACCATTGCCCCACAGCCGGGAATACAGCGGTTGCCCAAATTTTCGTCCAGTTCCTCTTGAAAGTAACACAGAGAAAGTCGGCAGATTCTCGTTCGTGCTACCTAGTCCGTAACTCATCCAGGCACCGAAGCTCGGCCGTCCCGGCTGCTGCGAACCGGTCTGAAAAAAAGTAATGGCCGGATCGTGGTTGATCGCTTCGGTATACATGGACCTGACAAGGCACATTTCATCCACGACCTTGGAAGTGTAGGGAAGGAGTTCGCTGACCCATGCTCCACTTTTACCGTACTGGCCAAACTCAAAAATGGAACCCGCCAGCGGAAAACTTTCCTGCTCGGACGTCATCCCGGTAAGTCGCTGGCCGTTCCGGACGGACGCTGGCAGGTCTTCTCCGCGTCTTTTGATCAGGGTCGGTTTATAGTCGAACAAGTCCAGCTGGGAGGGGCCTCCGCTCTGGAAAAGGTAGATCACTCGTTTGGCCTTGGGCGCGAAATGCGGAGCGTCCAAAATGCCTTTTACTCCGCCGTTGGCAGGCGAAATGATTCCGCTCTTTGATTTATTAAAAAAGCTTAGACCAAACAAAGAGGCCAGTGCCGCTGTGCCAATGCCGACACTTGTTTTTGATAAAAAATTGCGGCGGTTCAGTTGATAATGATGGTCGCTGATGATTTTATTTTCCATCTTTCATTTTTGCTTTTTAATCCCCTGTTCGTCAGTTTAAGGATAATATTTTAAAACCATTATGCCGAACGCCAAACTCCTCACCCCCTGGTTATCGTTTCATCCAAATTAAAAATGGTGTTGGCAACCAGCGCATAGGCGGCCATTTCTGCTTTTCCCAACAAGGCTTTTTGCGCATATTGCCCAATGTTTAGAAATGCTTCCGCAGCTGTTTCATCATTGGAAAACCGATTGAGTTCCTCCTTGAAATAGTCGGTCAGCCCGGCCAGTTCCTCTTTTTCCGGTGTACGTGAAGTAGCCAATTGAAACATAAAAGCAATTCGCTCCTGCAGTTCACTTTTTTCCTCAATGGCCCGATAGGAAAGTACCCGTGCTGCTTCTACGATCTGCGGATCGTTGAGCATGACGAGGGCTTGCAGTGGGGTGCTGGTCGTTTCGCGTTTGACCATGCAAAAATCCCGGGACACCGCATCAAAAGTCATCATACTAGGTGGAGGTACCGTTCTTTTCCAAAACGTATATAAGCTGCGACGGTAGAGTTTTTTGCCTTCATCGGGCACGTACTTGGCGGTGCTTCCTCCGCCTCCGCCTATTTTTTCTGCCCAGAGCCCTTCCGGTTGATAGGGCTTTACACTGGGCCCACCGATTTCTTTGACCAGGAGGCCACTGATGGAAAGGGCATGGTCACGGATCTGCTCGGCTGTCAGCCGCAACCGCGGCGCACGTGCCAGCAATTGGTTCTCAGGGTCCCGTTCCATTAGTTCGGGGGTTGTCCTGGCAGACTGGCGGTAAGTAGCCGATAGCACAATGTATTTCAAAATAGCCTTAATGTCCCAACCGTTATCTTTTAATTTGATGGCCAAATGATCGAGCAACCGGGGGTGGGTCGGCAGTGATCCCTGGTTGCCAAAATCATAGGAGGTAGCGACAATGCCCTTGCCGAAGCATTGCTGCCAGAGGCGGTTGGCCAATACCCTGGCCGGGATGGCATTATCCTCCAGGAAAAGCCATTGTGCAAGGCCGAGCCGGTTTTTGGGAAGCGATTCCGGAAATGCCTGAATGTCAGCAGGAGTGGCTGGCTGGACGGGATCGGTCGGTTGGTCGTAAGCGCCTCTGTTCAGGACAAATGCCGGACGGGGTTGCTTCATTTCCCGCATGACCATCAGCTTCAGTTCCTGCAAGGTGTCGGCGTTGTTGATGAAGGCCAGGTTTTGCTCGATCTCCTCTTTGGTCAATTGGATGTAGGGTTTGGGTATGTCTCCATATTTTGGAATCAAGCCTTTTTCAGGAACATTGTTGAAAAAGGCAAAAAGGCTGTAATAGTCTTTTTGTGAAATGGGATCGTATTTGTGGTCATGGCATTTGGCACATTCAAAAGAAGTTCCGAGAAAAGCTGTACCAAAGGTCTGGGTGCGGTCTGACACATATTCCACCCGGTACTCTTCGTCAATGACCCCGCCTTCCTGGGTGATTTTATGGTTGCGGTTGAAAGCGGTTGCGATGAGCTGTTCTTTAGTGGGATTGGGCAGCAGGTCGCCCGCCAATTGCCAGGTGACAAACTGATCGTAGGGCATATTGTTTTTAAAGGCATGAATGACCCAGTCGCGCCACGGCCACATCAACCGTTCGAGATCGTCCTGGTAGCCGTGTGTGTCCGCATAACGGGCCAGGTCGAGCCATTTGGCCGTCATGTTTTCTGCGTAAGCATCGGAAGACAACAGCCGGTCAACGGCTTTTTCGTAAGCATCGGGGGCTGTGTCGTTTAAAAAATCAGTTAAGGCTGAGAGGGTGGGCGGCAGGCCGGTCAGGTCGAAACTGACTCTTCTCAAAAGCTGTTCTTTGGCCGCCTGTACTGACGGGGCCAGTCCTTCCTGTTCCAAGCGGTTCAGTACAAAAAGGTCTATTTCATTTTGCACCCAGCTTTCATTTTTCACCTTCGGTAAATCAGGTCGTAGCAGTGGCAAAAACGACCAGTGGGTTTTCCATTCGGCTCCTTGCTCGATCCATCTTTTCAGTATTTCTTTTTCGTGTGGTTGCAAGGATAAATTGGACTCAGGCGGAGGCATCACATCGTCGGGGTCATCGGTAAAAATGCGATCGATCAGGCTGCTTTTTTCCGTCTCTCCGGGGACTATGGCGAAATGGTCGTTGTTTTCGCCCAGCGCAGCAAAAGCCCCTTCCTGGGTATCGAAACGTAGGCCGGCTTCGCGGGTGTTGGCATCAGGCCCATGGCATTTGAAACAACGGTCGGAAAGGATCGGTTTTACATGAAAATTGAAATCGACTACCTGTGGAAGACTTTGCGTTGTCACACTGGCCTTAGTCGTCTGATCTATTTTACAGTTACTTAAAACTGCAAACAAGACCAGTAAACAGCAGGTCGCCAGATAGAATTTTTTATTTAAAAGATCAGCAAACATAGTGAAACGGCCCAGTTAGATTTTAAGTTGAGAACATCATTGAAGTGACTTGGAACGAAAGTGCCCAAATTTAGGGAAAGAGTGAAGCCTTGGGCGAAGGCACTTGGTATTTTTTTGAAACACTTCAGGACAAATTGTTTTATAGAATTGAAAAACACCAATTTCCTAAATCTTTGGTTGGCAGTTGTCCAGTAATTTTGTTTTCTTAGGTTCCCGGAAAAAGGCGATTTAGGAAAATTCGCTTGCCCTGAAGCGAGAAGGATTTTCTAAACTGCTTTTACCTTTTGCTGAACTGTTCTGAAGAAAATAGCTTTTACTAACAATAGATTTAGGAAATCAGAGTGCATCAGTAACCATCTCTCAACTATCTTCGTCATTTAGCAATAAGGGTTTCCCGCCTGCAATTCCATCATTTTAGAAACCACCTACTTCTATGTTTAACAACTACTTAAAAATTACTTTCCGCAATTTGATGAAGAACAAATTATTTGTTTTCATCAACGTCCTCGGCCTTGGAACGGCCCTCGCCTGCTGCATCGTTGCCTTTCTCAACTGGGATTACAATGACAAATTCGATGCGTACCATGCCAACACCGACAACGTGTACCGGGTCAATTTCATCCGCATCACCAACGGGCGGCCCATCAAGAACGGCAGCTGTCCCTGGCCATTGGGAGCGGAGATCAAAAATTCCATGTCGCAGGTGGATCAGGTAATCCGGTACTCCCCGGTGGGCGGAAACATCCGGATTGGCAATGAGGTCTTTCGTACAGGAATTACAGCAGTGGACCCTGCTTTTTTCGACGTCTTTAATTTTCCCATGGAAGCCGGCCAGGTCGAAGGCGTCTTTGATAAACAAGCAATCGTTATCAGTGCGGAGCTAAAAGCAAAACATTTTCCAAACAACGATAATCCGGTTGGTGAAATATTGACCTGTATCAAAGGTGAAAAACAGGTTGATTTCAAAATCATTGGCGTATTTGCCGATCCACCCAAAAACAACAGTTTTTATGAAGATGCTTTCATTCACTACGACAATACCGTTGATCTGAACGGCGTCGCACAGGATGACTGGAGGTCGTTCAACAATACGTTTGTGACGGTGAACAATCCGGCAAATGTGGCGGCTGTGGAGCAACAATTGCAAAAGTATGTGGCCATTCAAAATAAGGCAAAGGAAGATTATAAAGTATCCGAGTTTTACCTCGATCCATTTGTAGGCATGGCGGTACGGGCAGAAAAAGAGGGGGTCTGGAATCACTGGCTGAGTCAGAGCCTGCCAACAGCCGCCGCCAGTTCTCCGGGCATCATGGCCCTGCTTATCTTGCTGATTGCCTGTTTCAACTTTACCAACACTTCAATTGCCATCGCCAATCGGCGGGTCAAAGAAATCGGCATCCGGAAGGTGTTGGGTTCCAACCGTAAGCAGCTCATTTTTCAGTTTCTGGGAGAAAACACCTTGTTGGTTTTGATGGCGCTGGGAGTAGGGTTGTTGTTTTCGGCCTTGCTGGTACCGGCTTACAGTGCCATGTGGCCGTTTTTAGAAATTGAGCTCAACTTAGTGGAGAACATGGGGCTGCTTGGTTTTTTGATTGTGCTCATGTTGTTCACGGCTTTTGTGGCGGGAAGCTATCCGGCATTCTACGTGAGCAATTTTCAACCGACAACCATTTTGCGCGGCAAGGTAAAATTCAGCGGAACCAACATGCTGACCCGCGTGCTGCTGACCTTGCAGTTTGCCATTTCGTTGTTGGCCATCATTTCGGGCTTTGTTTTTAGCCAGAATGCAACTTATCAGGAAGAGTATGATATGGGCTTTAACATGGAGACCATCGTTTCCGCTTATGTCGAAAACGAACAGGGATTCACAAAGATGCGCAACGAACTCATGGCGTATGATAAAATCAAGGAAATAGCCGGTTCGCAGCATAGTATCAGCTCTTCCTGGTATACCGACCCCATTCGGCATGAGTCGTCGGAAGAACTGGATGTGAGTATTTTTAATATCGGTACGGATTATTTATCGACGGTTGGTGCGACCATCGTAGAAGGAAGAGATTTTAAAGAAAACAGCCGTTCGGACATGGAGGGCTCCGTCATCATCAATCAGGAACTGGCCCGGACAATGGGGTGGGCAGACCCGATCGGCAAGCGAATTATGCTGAGAGATACGGTTGCCCTTACCGTTATCGGAATGGTGCAGGATATTTATTTTGACGGCGGACTTTGGGAGCCGTTGGAGCCGATGCTCATGCGGTATGTCGACCAGGCGGATTACCGGTTTGTTTCGGTTCGTACCAACACGGAAGATTTAAGAAGTGTCAAAAAACTGATGGATGAAAAATGGGCAGCCGTTTTCCCCGATAAGTTGTCGACCGTTAAATTCATGGACGAAGAGAAAGCCGATATGGCACTTGTGAACAACAATATTAAATTGCTTTTTATCTTTCTTGGTGTTGTTGCAGTGCTGTTGTCGGCCATTGGTTTGTTTAGTTTAGTGTCATTGAATTTGATCAAAAAGATGAAAGAAATCGGCGTGCGAAAAGTATTGGGCGCTTCCACGCAAAATATAATTTTAAGGGTGAGCAAAGAGTTTATCATCATCCTGGCGTTTGCTTCCGTCCTTGGGTCAATTGGCGGTTATTTCATGACGGACATGCTAATGGGCAGTATCTGGCACTATCATGTTCCGCTACAGGCGCTGCCATTTATTTTGTCTGTTTCGTTGTTGTTTTTTGTGAGTGGAATTACGATCGGTGGGAAGGTGTTTAAATCGGCGACGATGAATCCGGCGCATATATTAAAGGACGATTGATCAAATGAACTGGAGAAAAAAAGAGGTGACATTTTTGCAAAAAATGTCACCTCTTTTTATTTTCAAAAAAATCATAAACAGCTTGATGCATGCGAGGTCTGATATTCATAGAGTATAATTTTCTATTGTCCCGAGTAGGGTACACCCGGTTGCTTAAAAAAATCAATATGGAATTATTATTTGGATCGGCCCAAACAAATGTTCCGGTAAAACCAGAGTGACCGAAACTTTCCGGGCTGGCATCTTTGGCGACATAACTTCCTCCTTCCACATATTCAACCGGTGGTTTGTCAAACCCTAATCCCCGACGGTTGCCGCTTTCACAAAACTGGCAGCGGGTAAATTCTTTTATTGCTTTTTCGGCAATTATCTGCTGGCCATCATAAGTGCCGTTATTTAAATACAATTGAAATAATTTAAATAAATCTTCAGCATTTCCGAACAGGCCAGCGTTACAGGAAATTCCTTCGAGCATAGCAGCGGCCTCGTCGTGTACTTTTCCATGGACTTGTTTTTTTCTGAAAAAAGTGTCCCGCTCAGTAGGGATAATCTTGCTTTTTGGAAATTTATTCAGAGGGTTGTATAATAAACGGTTTGCTCCAATCGGCTGATAGATATTTTTGTACAAGTGGTTTTCAAGATTTTCACCAGTTAATTCCTGAATTATTTCTGGTAACAACAAAAAGAAAAGGCCCGAATATTTATACCCTTTTGATTTTTCCAACGGAGATTTTTTAATGGATTTATAAATCCGCCTTTTGTATTTTTTATGTAGATATAATTCATCCGTTATTTCTATGGAAAATTTCTCGGATTTTTTCATCTTGAATGTCCGGGCTTTAAATTTTCCATTTTTTTTCAAAGTATTTGCCCAATAAACAATATAAGGTTTTAACCGTGCCTGATGGGCGAGTATTTCCCGGATAACCAAATTACTTTTATTGGAATTTTTAAATTTTGGAAAATAGGTTTTTAAA
>JBCBRY010000029.1:0-84275 GCA_039819485.1 Bacteroidota bacterium
GTTAAGGGCAATGATACTTTTGATCAAATTCCGCAGATTATCCGTTGCTAATTCCTGTCTGTAATGATCCGTCACCGCCAACGATAATTTTGCTGTATGATAATATAAAACAGCACACAATAAAACTATTATAAAATGTTGGCTCAGCATAAAATACACTGCAATGCCACCACCTAAAAAAACAAATAAATTTATCCAGAAAAATAAACCAGGTGGATGTAATATTGGTAAATTCAAGTTCAATTTCCGCTGTAATTTATGCCAATCCTCTTTCCTTCGATATTTTGGAAAAATATTTTCCAAGCGCAAGTCCGGTTTTATTTTCTCATTTGTGCAATTAAAATCCTCGTGCAATATTTTTCTTATTTTATAAAATAATTTTTGCGACTGGCATGCCCTGTTTTCCTTGATCTTTATTTTCCTTAAAATACATTCATAAAAATCACCGACCGTGTAAATCTGCTCGGCTTCCACATTCGATATTTCGATACCGAAATTATCTTCCATTTTAACAACCAGTTCTACTGAGTCGAGGCCCATAATGCGTGTTTTAAAAAATCAAAAATCGTTAGTTAAATTAAATATTAAAAGCCGCCTTCTCCCTTAAAATATATTCCCCCGTGCGCATGGCCAGCGCCAAGATGGTCCACGTACAGTTTTTATCCCCCTGCTGCACGATCGGTCCGCCGTCGGTGACAAAAAGGTTTTTCACCTCGTGGGACTGGCACCATTTGTTCAGGACCGATTTTTTCGGATCATCGCCCATGCGGGTCGTACCGACTTCGTGGATGATCCGGCCGGGCGTTTCGAGGCCGTAATTCGTTTCCGGGCCACTGATGCCCCAGGTAATTTTGGCGCCCATGGCCTCCATGATTTCCTGGAAGGTCTCTTGCATGTGTTTGGCCTGAAGGATTTCATAGTCGCTCCATTTATAGTGAAAACGGAGTACGGGTATGCCCCATTGGTCGACGGTATTCGGATCGATTTCGCAGTAGTTGTCTTTGCTCGCTACACCTGTGCCCCGTCCGGCCATACCGACAAAGGAACCGTAAAACCGGCGGTAATCCTTTTTCAGCGAGAGCCCATAGCCGCCCGCTTCTTTCACCTGGCCATTTTCATCAGGCACCTGCCCGTTGATGAACGGGATGCCAAAGCCAAAGCCGTACGCAGGCATGCCCATGCCGCCCCAATATTCGATGTGGTACCCGCGGGGGAAGTCGAGGCCAGCCTTTTTATTGTCGATCCACCAGGGCGAGTAGATGTGGATCGAGCCGACACCGTCTTCATTGTAGCGTTTGCGGGACATGAGTTCGGGGATATAGCCCCCGAGTGCCTTGCCGGTGGAGTCGTGGAGGTATTTACCGACCAGGTCACTGCCGTTGGAAATGCCGTTCGGATGTTGTGCCGAGCGGCTGTTGAGCATGATACGGGCCGTGGAACAGGCACTCGCCGCCAGTACGACGACCTTGCCTTTTACCTGATATTCCAATCCATCTTCTTTGTTGATGTAAGCAACCCCTGTGACCTGCCCTTCTTCATCGGTTAGCACCTCGCGCACCATGGCATTGCAGGTCAGGTCGAAATTTTCAGGATTGTATTTTTCAGCTGGAATGACCAGGCAGGAAGAAGAAGAAAAATCGCCGTACACCCGGCAGCCGCGGCCGCATTGGCCGCAATTGAAGCAGGCCTGCCGGTCGTCGTTGTCGGGTAGCTTTTCCGTGAGTACAGAGCCCCTTCCGGGAAACACAGGCACGCCTACTTTCTCTGCCCCCCGTTTGATATAATGCTCGTGCAGGCGCATTTTGGGAGGCGGTAGAAAGATGCCATCAGGCTCATTCTCCCACCCTTCCTTCGATCCGTAAATTCCCAGGAGACGGTCTATTTTATCGTAATAAGGCTTGACGTCCTCGTAGCCGATCGGCCAGTCTTCACCAATGCCGTCGTAGCTTTTGCCTTTGAAATCCCGTGGGCCAAACCGCAGGGAAATACGCCCCCAGTGATTGGTACGGCCGCCCAGCATCTGCGCACGGAACCAATCGAACTTCGTCCCGTCTTTGTGGGTATATGGCTGTCCGTCCATCTCCCAGCCTCCGTATGCTGCATCGAACTCCCCGAAAGGTCGGTAGGTACCAGCTCCCCGGCGGGGCGATTCCCATGGCCACCGCAACTGGTGAGAATGTTTTTTAGGGTCCCAGTAAGGACCTGCTTCCAGCATCAAAACATTCAATCCGGCATTGGCCAGCACATACCCGGTCATGCCGCCCCCGGCACCGGAACCAACAATAATAGCATCGTATACTTTTGGGGATTTTTTAATTTGGAAATTGCCCATTTGAAATTTTAGATCGTTTAATGTCAGAGGTCAGACCGCTTTGCTGTCAGAGGTCAGACCGTTTCACTGTCAGAGGTCAGACTGTATCTGTCTGATTTCTGACAGCAAAGCGGTCTGATTTCTGACAGTGAAACGGTCTGACCCCTGACAGTGAAACGATCTGACTCCTCTTCATTCGACGCCAATTTTAGGGAAAAAGACAGGGAATGGGAGCATGGGCAAATGCTTTTTTTAAAACTTATTTCTTTTGACCATCGAAAGGCGCAACCTTGCGTTGCGATCTGAATCGTAGAGCAACTTCCAGATATTATCAGACTTGTTTTTCAAAATCAAATCGTTGCCTGGCAGCCCCAGCCGCATATTTGACAAGTATTCGCAGGGACTGTCCCCTTCTTTGTTGTAAAATATTTCGACATAAAGCAGGTCGTCAAATTTCTCTTTCAAGGTATACATTTTCCATTTGATAAAACGGATGTACTTGTTGGACAGACCCGCATTGTTCCTGACAATGATCTTCATAACTTTAGATTTTTTGTAAAAAAAATTAACCAAAAAAGAAGGTAGACATTGAAGATTATCCGAAATCTGAAATTGAAAGATGGCCTGGTCCCCAAAATCAAACAAGCAGCAATTTGCGCTTCAGCAGGTGATCAAAACTGGGTCAGCAGCCTACCGATTTCTTGATTTCAAATAAATCTATCATTAGATTAAAAAATAAATTCCGATAGTTTTCATAGCTCTGTATGCAGCGTAGAATTCATAATCTGCTGTTCCAGCTTGTACAGTGCCGAATAAAACGCCTGCTCAAAATCCAGGTCAAAGGCGTTGTTAAAATAAAGCTGGTCCCCGGTATTGCAGGCGATACCGATAGATCGAAGGTTTTTGTTTTTTTGGTAGATGTAAACCTCCATTCTTTTCAATGGCCAGTTTTTCCACCATGACTTCTCAAAATGCTCCCGAATGGTACGCACCAGCGCCTGATCCATTTGAGTATTGATATTTTTTATTTCAACCTGCATAAGTCCGATTATTATGAATGAACGCTTTCTACCGCAACGCAAACAGGTGGGAATGGTTGTTGGAAAACAGTAAAAAATAATAGTTTTACTATCACAATAAGAAGTTTGACAACCTTTTTTAAAAGGTAGCGTTACAAAGGTGTAATTTATAGAAACAAAGGATCATCCCTAATCAAAAAAATCGTGATATGAAAAAAGCAGCCTTTCAAAGATTCACGCCATTAATTGCCATTATTTTACTACCCATTTTTACTTTTTCACAAGGCATGCAAATCGGGCCGTTGCTCTATGAGAATGTCTATCCATTGCAAAGCTTTGGCGATGATACTCCCCGGCACCTGATGCTGGCTCAAACCTATTACCAGCTGTTCGACCAGGAGAGAACCATGTTCGCACTGAACAATGCAGTGCTCCATAACCCGAATTCCGTTCCTGCACTGCTCAAGCGGTCACAATTCAAGGAGATGATTGGCCTGAAAACGGAAGCCGCGGAAGACCTCCGCCGGGCCAACAGCCTCAATCCGTACGCTGGCATGCTGTATGGTTTGAACGGGCAGAAAGGCATGATGAGCCTGCTTGCCTTTCAGCCCAAATCAGGGCTTCGCCAGCTCAGCACCGAAAAAAGGCTGAATTATTATTACGACTACCTGTACGAAAAAATCTGCGAAGGCAGCATGGCGGAAATGGAACTTGACCTGGTTGAAGTTGCCATGGAAAATATCGAAACAAATAAATTGACAGATGCCCTTTCCACTGTAAACAACCTACTCGGCATGTACCCCAATTCTGCCATCGGATATGATCTGAAAGGTCTGCTACTATTGAAGAACGGCCAATTGGATGAAGCCGATCAAATGCTCAAAAAAGCCGTCAATTTAGAGCCGGGCTTTGCCATTGCCTGGTACAATTTGGGAAGGGTCGCTCAGGAAAAAAGGGACATCGAGGCCGCCGAAAAATATTTTAACGAAGCCATCTTGTTGAAGAGCGACCTTACCACGGCCTACTTCGACCGGGCGCTCTTACGCAAAACAGCGGGCGATGCCGAGGGAGCTATCTCCGATTATGACCGCATCATCAAAATGAGAGGTGACAACTATTTGGAGGCATTCCTGAACCGCGGGCTCACCCGCAAGATGCTCGGAGATTTCAACGGTGCCCTCAGCGACATCAACAAAGCCATCCAAAATTATCCGGAAGACGCTATGCTTTATAAAAACCGGGGCAACCTTTACTTTATGTTCAACCAGCCGCGGCAGGCCATCGAAGACTACAACAATGCCATCGAACTCAACCCTGACCTGGCCGCTGCCTATTTCAACCGCGGACTGGCACATTTTATAATCCAGGATACTCAGAAAGGTTGTAAGGACCTCAACAAAGCCGCCAGCATGGGTTACGAAAAGGCGACCTACAAGCTGAGTTACTTTTGTACGCAGTGAGGTGTCAGGAGGCAGGTGTCAGGGGTCAGGTACCACAAACACAACCTGACCCCTGACACCTGACACCTGACACCTGACACCTGACCCCTAAAATTCAAAAAACGTTTCATAAACATTAATTGGATGATTTGTCTTGAGGCGCAGGCGGGAAGCCTGCGCTTTTTTTGTTTTGGAGGGTCACAGGTTGGACTCAATCTTTATTTTAAAACAATTTCAATATATTCGCCTTTGAGTATGTAGTATTTCAAAAACAGTCACTGGCAAAAACGGGAGGCCACTATCCTTACTTTGATCCCTCCGGCAAACGCGTTACCTTTGTTGGCGGAAGAAAAAACAACATGGGCCGGGCCAGTTGAGAAAACAATGAACAGTCGAACAAACACCATATCCGCTATCCTATCCCTTTGGGCATTGCTCTTCAGCAATCTCCTTTTTGCCCAGGAAGTTACCGCCGATCAAGTATATGAGCCGTCGCCTTTGGCAGTTGAATTTGTGCCTGCGAGTGGGTTTTATGGTGATTCATTGGAGGTTCAGTTGTTGTCGCCCGGCGCAAAAATCTATTTCACAACAGACGGCACCGAGCCGCGTCCCATCGCTGCACACCGCTATACCTTTCCAATCACCGTGGATGAAACGACCGTTGTGCGGGCGATGGCCCTGATGACGGGCGAGGAAAGCCACGTGTTTTCTGCCACCTATTTTATCAATGAGCCAGAATCTACCTTTCCGGTGGTCTCCGTTACTGCATCGCCGCACCTGTTGTTCGATCCGGTGCGGGGGCTGCTCAGAAAAGGTGAAAATGCCGTCGATAGCCTTTGGTACAAACCAGGGGCAAATTTCTGGAGCAAACAAGAGGTCGGTTGCAGTTTTGAGTTGTTTGAAACGGACGGGCGTTCGGCGTGGGAAAACGAGACGGGTTTCCGGTTGTTTGGCGGCATGAGCCGGTTGTTTAAACAAAAATCATTCAGCATATCTGCCCGCAGCCGTTATGGCAACAAGCGCATCAGGCATAAGGTATTTGGGAAAAAAGGGTTGAAAAAATTCAAGCACCTCGTACTGCGCAACAGTGGCAGCGATTTTGGCAAATCCCATTTCAGGGATGCCCTGATGACCCACCTCGTAAAGGACTGGAACCTGGACTTGCAGGACTACCGTCCCGCCCACGTTTACCTGAACAGTGAGTACTGGGGCATTTACAACTTGCGGGAAAAGCTCAACCGCTACTTCATCGCCAACCATTACGACATCGACAAAGACAGCATCGACCTGATCGAACACCGCCTGACCCGTAAATTTGGCAAAACTCAGCACTACCGTTCGTTCTTGGAATTCATCAAAAACAACGACCTGTCGAACGCCACTAATTATGCCTATGTGCGGTCCCAGATGGAGATCGACAACTTCATGGACCTACAGATCGCTCAGATCTACTTCGACAATCAGGATGCCGGCGGCAACATCCGTTTTTGGCGGCCTCAAACGGCCACCGGGAAATGGCGCTGGATACTTTACGATACCGATTGGGGGTTTGGCCTGAACGAAGAAAAAGCCTACCGCAACAACAGTCTGGCCTTTCACACGGAACCCCGCGGACCCCGTTGGCCAAACCCGCCATGGAGTACGCTCATTTTACGCAAACTGCTGGAAAACAGAAACTTCGAGCGGGAATTCATTACCCGTTTTTGTGATTACCTAAATGAAGATTTGACGGAAGCACACGTGATTGCCACCATCGACAAATTTTACCAAAACCTCCTGCCAGAAATGCCCCGCCACCTGGAGCGCTGGAATTTAGAGAAAGAAAAATGGGACAAAGAGGTGGAAAAAATGAAGATCTTCGCCAATGCCCGGCCCCGTTATTTGCGAAAATTTTTAAAAGAACAATTTGACCTGGGAGAAGACCGGATACTAAATGTACAGGTAGATCATGGCGGCAAGATAGTAGTGAACAACCGCATCAAAGAACGTCATCATTTTTCGGGAAAATATTTCGCAAAAACGCCCGTCCGACTGCGGGCCAAACCCGACCTTGGTTACCGTTTTGTCCGTTGGGAAGGAGAGGGCGTCTGGTCAGAATCGCCCGAACTGCTGCTGGAACTGAACCGGCCAATTTGGGACATCCGGTGTGTGTACGAAAAATACGACCACCCACTGGCTGGCAAGATCATCCTCAATGAAGTGAGCTGCAACAACAAGCAGACCGAGGACTGGGTGGAAATTTACAACAACTCGAAAGAACGGATCAACCTGGAAGGCTGGGTGCTGGCCGACCGAAAAAACAAGTTCAAGTTTCCGCACTACATCTTGCCCCCAAAGGGATATGTGGTCATCTGTGAAGACTCGACCGATTTTTTAAAAATCCATCCACAGGTTCAAAGTCTCATCAGCGGCCTTGATTTTGGATTGAACAAACGGTCGGAAACTGTTCAGCTTTTCTCACCGGAAACCGCCGCCGTGGATAGCATCAGCTGGGAGTTTGAGCCCATGGATACGGTTTTTTCCTACGACCTCTTATTGCCCGAACTTGACAACGGCAAAAGCGGAAACTGGGAGGTTGTTGTCGGCAATGGTTCGCCGGGCGCTGCCAACCAGTACTACCTGACCAGCCGCATTCAGGCAAGGCGAGATTTATGGACCCAGATCGGCATGGCCCTGGGAATCATTTTTCTTTGTTTAATCCTACTGCAATTGAGAGCAAAAAAAATCTTATGAGCCTTTTCAAGTGGCCGGTCACCTGATCGCTTCACTGTCAATGGTCAGACAACTTGGCCTGCAGAAACACGAATGACTAAAAAATCTTTTTTCAAGTAGTAACCTTTTCCTTTTTTTGGTATCAACTATCAATAACCGCTACTTTTACCAGACAACGAGGTCCAAGACACCAATTGCGCTTCTGCTATTTGTTTTAAATTAAAGACCGTTTTCAAATTCCCAACGACTAACTATTGCTATTTATCTAACATTTCATTTCTCAGTCAGATTAAAAACAAAGTGAACTGGCTGCTACATTTATATCATTGCCTGTTTACTTCCCGCTAAGGTTATTTTTTACTTCAAAAAGTCACTTATATTTTTTAAAACTTTAATTGCTTCTAAATATTCATCTAACATGAAACATCTAACAATCACCCTTGGCCTACTGGCAGCCTTTGCCATCGGCCACTTGCAAGCACAGCGTTTCAATGCAAAAAAAGTTAAATCATTCACCGTATGGAAAGTAGAAGGTGCCGCCCAGTACACAAAAAAAGGAGCCGCTGAAAAAATGCCAATCACTCCTGGCATGGCCATCAGCAACGACTTGGAGCTAAGCCTAAACGAAAATGCTGCTGTCCGATTAGTCAATGCACATCAAATCGTTTCCATCTCTGGCAAAGGCGACTATATGCTGAACAGTAACTTGAAAAACAATACGGCTAAAGTATCCAATGCAACCAAGCCTTTTTTTGAGTTGTTGGTTGCCTCTTCAATGTATAATGATGCGAAGATGACGGCAGTCGATGACGGGGCTGGCTACGGTGATAAATCAAAAAAGAAAAAAGGCAACGAAGGGGACGGCTACGGCGATAAATCGAAAAAAGAAAAGGGCAACGAAGGGGACGGCTACGGCGATAAATCAAAAAAGAAAAAAGGCAACGAAGGGGACGGCTACGGCGATAAATCGAAAAAGAAAAAAGGCAACGAAGGGGACGGCTACGGTGATAAATCGAAAAAAGTGAAGAAAGCCAATAAAACAAAAAAGAAATCGATCTTACGTCCTCTCAAGTCTGACTCAATATATAAGCAAGGAAAAAAAGTTGACAAATTATTAATGAAAGCTGCCGCATTGGATAATGCCGGATTAAATTCCGATGCACAAAAATTATATCAAAAAGCCTTGAAGAAAAAACCGAATGATCCGGTAGCTAATCAAATGCACCGTGCTTTTAAGAAAAGAACAAGCTAAAAGTGACGGTAAGCGGGCAGGGTAAACACAATTTGGATGGGCATTGAGCCTATCCAAATTGTGTTTAATTATCGGATAAATATTTCAGTTTAAACATTTCATAAGGCTCTGCGGCCCTGGCATTTTTCAAATCCTCATCATTTTCAATCCAATCATATTTATCGAATCCATTTTCAACAGCTTTTTTTAAATAGGCTACCGCCTCCATTCCCTGGCCCTTCAACGAAGACAGACAAGCCATGTTAAAATAGGGCATGCTGTCTTGAGGGGACACCTCAATCCATTTCAAATTAATTTTCATAGATTTTTCATATTCGCCAAGCGTATAATAAACAAACCCTAAATTGTTGTAATTCAAAGTAAAAGTGGAATCTAATTTAATTCCTTTCAACAAAATATCTTCGGCCAATTCATACTGTTCTGTATTGATGTAGACATCACCAAGATTTGCATAAAACAATGCAGAGAAGTCAGGTGCGATCTCGATAGTCTTCTTCAAATAGATTGCTGCTTTTTTATATTCATTGGTAAAAGCATAAGCCTGACCAAGGGTAAAGTTCAGCCCCAACTGTGTTGAATCTATCGACATAGCCAACAGGCAGACTTGTTTTGATTTATCCCATTCACTGTTCAGCAAATAAAGGTTTGCCAGGTTTATGTATGGCATTATCCATTTCGGAGAGGCTTCGATTGCTTTGTTAAAGCTGCCAATTTGGCGGTCATATAAACTTTTGGCTGCCGCGGTATCAACATTATTTCCGTTTTTCATTTCATATAACCGCTTATTAAGCAAGCCTATTTCATTGTGCAAAAAAGCCGATTCATTGTCATACTCCAACGCCTTTTCTATTTTCTCAATCCCTTTGTTGAACAGTGAATCACTTTGGCTTTTCTCTCCTTCCAACCGCAAGATCAACCCTTCATAATAATACATTTTCGCCATCAACTGATCGAACAAATAATGCGACTCGCCCAACAGGGAAGCTGCTTTATTTAAATAAGCCGGATTGGATTTATATTTTCTGCCAAAATTTTTCCAGCGCTCATTTAATTCTTCCGGGTCTGCTTTTAAATAAGCATTAATTGATTTTTGTGATTCGTCCTGCAAGGCCACGGCAAAATTTCTTTTCATGCTGGAGTGCAGTGGCTGCAAAGCATTTTCCTTTAATAAAACATCGTACAATTCACTGGCAGACTTTCCGGCCTTTCTATTTTCATTAAAATCTTCCGGTAAAAAATACTGGTCATCCAGCGCTGCCAAAAACTCCTCATATAATTTCTGAACTGTCGTATCAGCCTTTGCCAAAAGTTCAGTCTCCATACCTTTGGAACGGACAAATGCCACCGTAGGCACTTCATTGTTTCGTCTTTTTGTGAGTGCCTCCAATTCTTCCCTGTTTACCTGGGACAAAGGTGACTTGGAGGAGCCGACTAAAACCGGAGATTGTGAGTAGTCGGTTTCTTGCTGGATTTTATTTTTCAAGTAGTCTTCCAGTTCGAACAAGAAAATTTCACCTTCATTGCTGTCCAGGTTGGCCATCCCCATCAAGCCGTCGATGAGGTGATAAGAAAACACTCCTCGGCCACCTCCCCACTGTTCACCTTCCAGCGAAAACTCGTCCGGCTTGCAGGAAAGGATCTTTACCTGGTTTTTAAATTCTTGTGAAAGTGCAGAAGCCGTGGAAGTTGCGCCATCGGCACCGCCGGCCAGTTTTCCAGATCGGCAGGCATCGGCGATAAGTAGCACCCTGGCTTTATTGATTTCCACCAGGTCAGCGAGTACATCATTTAAATCATTGACCCGCAAAGCGCCGATCCGGTAATTGGTGGGCGGTGTGTCATGTGCCAACAGAAAACCGCGGTTGCGGCTGGTAGCCGTTTCCACATCGCCGTGACCGGAAAAGTAGATGATGACCTGTTCTCCCTCCGTAGTCACTTCGAGGAGCCAATCGAGCTTGCTGTAAATATTCGCAGCGGTCGCCTGTTCGTTGGTAATTAATTCTATCTGTTCGGCCTGGAGCGAGCCCCCTGACCTCGATTTTAAATACGCCACGAATTCCTCTGCATCGCGGTGGGCAAACCGCAAAGAAGGGATCGCACTGTCCTGATATTTTGAGACCCCGATCACCAGTGCCCGGGCAGCGCCCGCCGTTGCACTACCTCCACCCACCGGCGCAACCCCTTTCTGCTGGCCCATTAATAAATATGGAAATAGCAATAGGAAAAAGAAAATAAATGTTTTCATCTGGTCTTTCATTAACAGCAAATGCATGATCGGTATTGATAATTTTTTTCTTTTCAAAAATACAAAAAATGATAACCTTTTTTGCTGGCGCATATTAACAAGAGTCCATGGGTTTTAAAATTCCTTAAAGGCGTTTTAAATAGAATGGTCGGCCAGATGAGAGCTGTCATTTTTCGAAAAAATGACAGCTCTTAACCAATATATTGAACAGCCCTTCAGTTTTTTTAAAAAAAATTAATTTTGAGTTTAAATATTTCATCAAACACCACTCGACCGAACCACTCTGGTGGTACAGAAAAAATAAATCAAAAATGAAAACAACACTTCTTGCCTTGCTCCTGCTTTCCTGTTGCAGCTTTTTTTATTTGTACGAAAACGACCCTGAAGATTTGGTGGAGTTAGCCCCTGATTTTTTTGTGGATAAATCGTTGAAGGATTCACCAAAAATGGATATGGTCTATAAAGTATTCCGCGACCTGAAAGCAGCCAAGGGGGATTTCCGTTCCCGCAAACCAGAACTGCACATCGTAAAATCTACCGGAGACCGGGGCATCGCCGTGGCCTATTCCCTGAGCGGAGTGGTAAAAATGGAATTAAAAGGAGTCGAATTATGCGAATCATTTGGGGAAGATGCAGAAAACGCGTTTGCTGTTTTGCTGGGGCACGAACTGGTACATATTTATGAAAAACACAGTTGGGAAAATTTGTTTGCGTGGGAGTTTGGCATGACCAGTCTGAAAAATGTGATCAGCAATGAAAAGAAAAAAGACGAAGTGCAGGCCGATTACCTCGGTGGCGTACTGGCCTATATGGCGGGGTATAAGGTCTTCAATATGATGCCCGATTTTTTGGATAAAGTTTATAAATCTTATGACCTGAAAGACGAAAACATGGTCAATTATCCGGGTATCCAACAACGGAAATTATTCGCAACAGAAACCGTGGAGAAGTTCAATCATTTCATCAATTTATTTGAAATGGCCAATTTGCTCACCACGCAAAAAATGTATGATTATGCCCTGGCTTATTACGACGAAGTATTGCAGGAATTTAAGAGCAGGGAGGTATACAACAACATTGGTTACCTGAATGTACAGGAAGCACTCACCCATTTTTCACCGAAGGAAAATAAATTTTATTACCCACTCGAACTCGACATGGTTTCCCGCATGAGCGGCGGCAAAGGCGACGATGACCTGGACCTCGCCTACCGGGAGCGCAAACTGTTGGACGCCATTCATTATTTCAACCTGGCCCAACATTATGACCCTCATTATCCGATCGCCCATTTGAATAAAGCTTGCGCCAATGCACTGCTCGGTGTGGCCCGGCCTGCCTCCAGCGAACTGGAATGGATGGATGCCACCGTCTCCGCCAACCGGGCCATCAATTTATCAACGGGCAAAGAAGAATGGGAAAATACCCTGGCCGACGGGCATGTTGCGCTCGGCATTATCGCCGGTCTGAAAAAAGACGAATCCGGTGCCAAAAAGGAATGGCAAAAAGCACTTGCGCTAGAATCGGACCATATTTTAGCAAAAGCCAATCTGAGCGTTTTTGACGACACGGACAACCCCCTGGCCGACCGGGCCACTTTGCAGCCAAGCAATGAAATGATCGATGGCATTGAATACAACGACATAGATTTTGGCGCCAACCATTTAAAATTTGAATTGCGCGTTTCCCCAACCGATTCCCTCGCCCTGTGGCGACAGGATTTTGCCAATTCCTATTTGATCGTCAACGAATCGGTGATCAGCGACCCGGCAACACCTGCCGACACCACCTACGTGTACCACGAATTTCACCTGACCAGCAAGGATTACAAAGGCCAGACAGCCAAAGGCATTTCATTGGAAAATGGCACCTATAAACTCATTGAAGAAAAATATGGGAGGCCCCATGAAGTGCTGCGGATGGGCAACGGTTCTATTTTACATTATGAATTTAAAGACCAGAAATTGATTTTTCAGACGGGACCGAATGGGAAACTGATGCGCTGGGGGATCTATTTTGTTTTTGATGAGTGATAAGGAAATATTCCTTCAGATCTCGCACGTCGTTTTTAACTGGCATCGAGCCGACTTCATTTGTACTTCTCCAGGATTCGGGCCACCCCATGTTTATTTCAACTACTCCACCCCTTCCAAGACTCTGTTCACCGCTTCAATTATTTTCTGTTCTTTTTCCTGTGCAGAACTGCCCTCCGGAAATTGCACCTTGAAAACCGCCCCCTGTGGTGCGGTATTTTTAAATACCCGGCCTTCCAAAAACACCGTTCCGCTGCGGACTTCATACAAGCCCCGAATGGCAAAGGCATTTTCGTTGCGCGGGTTATTGACCGGGATCATGGTCCCCAACCTTCCGCTCACGACCCCCTCTCTCAGTTGCTCGTCAACCAGGTTGGACAAATAAAGATGGTCATTCATTTTTTCCGCATCAATGAAAAGGCACGGCGCGATCAGGTCACTGGTTTTACTTACTGGAATGAGCGACGGATCATCGACCCAACCGATGGAAAAACTTTCGATTTTCTCGGAGGGGATGGTCAGCACCGGCGACTGTATCCGGCTGACCCCCTTGGCCAGATCAGGGATCAGGTCATAGGCGTGCTGAAATAGTTCCAGCACGTTCACCCGCCCCTCGGTATTCACCAGCCCGTCCATCAAACTGTAGGTAAGCAGCCCTTGCTTGAACCCCAGCGACTCATAACTCTGCTGCCCCGCTTCGCTCGAAGCAAGCACGAACATACCACTGCGGTCTTTCAACATTTCCAGTTCTTTTTTCTGGGAAGAGGTCAGTGATTTACTGTTGGTAAACTTGGCAGCCCCGGCACCTGATTCACAGGCATCCATGATGACAACCCTTTTTTTGGCGGGCACCTTGCTCATCCATTTGGTCAGGGTATCGGCAGGGATACAGTAATTGGTGCGAACCTCCTCGATGGCCAAATCCATACTGCTACAGTCGGACGTCAGGTAATAAAAATCGGAGCTTTTGTCATTGCTATAGGTCTTGCCGTGTCCCGACATAAAGAGCAACAGGACATCTTCTGCCTTGGAGTCTTTGATGACTTTGTCAAACGCTGATTTGATGGAAGTTTTAGTGGGCCAATTTTCCGAATTGGCATCTTCGGTCGTCAGTTCAATTATATTGACGGGGCCTTTGATGTACCCGTCGGTGATATTTTTAAGTGCCTTGGACATGGTGATGGCGTCCTTTGCGGAGTATTCCAGGTCCATGCTTTTTTCTCCTTCTTTCTCCTTGTAGTCATGCGTTCCGATGATGATGGCGTGCAGCCCTGCCTCTGCTTTTCTTTTTCGGCCTTTGTATTTTTTGGTGTTGGTGCTGCCCTTGCTCTTTACGCCAAAAGGATAAATTTCGATGGGTGGGCTTTTGAGCCATTCCCCTTCATTGTAGGCACGGATGGTAATGACGTTTTTAGCTAATTCTTCTTCATTTAAAAAAAAGTGCTGTTCGTAATCCCAAATGTTGATCGGGTCGCATTTAGATTTATTTTTCGGGCTTCGGGCATCTTCAATGATTTCTGAACCATTGACAAACACACTTACTTTGCCGATTCCGCCCGTGCGCTCCGTCAGAGTAATTTGCAACAAAGAGTCCTTTTTGAAATCCGTAGAAACCTCTGGGTACATCCGTAGAGAATCAAGCACGACTTTGCGCAGGTTACCGGTTTTGTATCTCATTAAAATCGGCAGCAGGTCCGGCTCGTGGTAAATATCTTTTAATTGTTCGAGGTCGATGGATTCGAGCTGGTTGGTAAAATACATTTTATCAAATGCATTGGGCGAGGCGTCGAACAGCCCATCCGGTGTAATGGCCACCCAGTCGTTATCATTCAGCTGATAAACCTTCACAAACGGTTCTGTGCTCATGCCGGCCCGCCAAAAAACTAAGGAACCGTCCGTACCTCCGGCAAAGGCAACTCTGCCGGCCCCTGTAAAATCGACCGTTTTAATATTGTCGGCAGCTCCGATGAGTCGTCTTCGGCTGCTCGTTTCAATGTCCCAGATATAAGCACCGTTCAATGCCGGCAGGAGGAAACTCTGATTCGTTGGGGAAAAAGCGGGCTGCACATCTGCCCCGCAAACCACCGCAAGTCCTTTGATGCTAAAGGTATCTTCAACCACTTGCTGCTCAACATTCCAAAGTTCCACGACCGAGTGATTGCAGGAGAGTGACAAAAAGTACTTCCCGTCACTGGAAAAGGTTACCGGGTTATTGAAGCGGTCCTTTTGACCGGAAATTTTTTCAAAGGATTCAAAATTATCTTTTTCGTTAAAGATATATACTCCGTCACCATGCTGGCCCACCATGGCATACCGGCCATCACTGGAAAAAACCACCGAATTAATTTTACGGTCAAATGTTCCAATATTTTTTTTGTTCCTTTTTTCCAAATCCCACAATTGCACTGTTTTGTCCCCCGAAGTGGTCAGCGCATATTTTTCATCGGGACTGATGGCAAGGCTTGTTATCTGATGATCAATGTCTTTTTCATGCCACACTTTTTCCCCGGTCTGATAATTCCATTTTATAAAAGAACGGTCAGCACCGCTTGAAAATAAAAAACTATCCTTAGGAGAAAATTCAGCTGTCAAGACATCGCGGCCATGCCCAACCAAAGAATATTTCTGGTTTTTGAGGCCATTCATCATCGTGATGTTTTTTTCGTCCTTGTGTATGATGAACGCGTACCGGTGGTTTTTTGTGAAACGCGCCTTCTTGATTTCCCTTGGCTTACCTTCCAGCCGGTGCAAAAGTTTTCCGCTGCTCACGTCCCACAATAAAATAGAACCATCGCCATACCCGGAAATTACCTTTGTCTTATCAAGAGAAAAGCGAACGGAAAAAACGTATTCACTTTTTTCCATTTTTGTCGAATCAACCAATTGATGGATAATCTCTCCACTTTTTACGTCGCGAATAAACAAGGTTGGTTGTTGCACAATGCCACCGTAAGCCATCAGCGCTCCATCGGCAGAAAAGGCGGCTGGCCGCAGCGGAGAGACAAAACCGGTACCCGGTGAATAGACATTATTTATACTCGTTTTTTCACTGCTTGGAATATTCCAGACTTTCAGGCTGCGTTCTCCCCCTAACAAAACCAGGTCATTATTGGCAGAATGATCCGATACCAAAGTAAGGGCGCTTTTGTCATGAGAGGTCAGGTTGCCTTTTTGAATACCTTTTTTCATGTCCCAGGCAAAGACTTTCCCTTTTTTTGTCCCGGTAAAAATCTGTTGTCCGTCAGGCGAATAATCAATGGAGATGATGGCATCTCCGGGATCGGACAACGAATTAAAAACAAGCGGCTTACCCGTTTTTAAATTCCAGGACACCAGTTTTTTGTCATCGCCCAACGTCAGTATTTCTTTTTTCTTTGGGTGGATCCGAAAGGCCCGCACGGAAGGGGTCTCGCCGCCACCCGGCATGAGGAAGGGCTGCCCTTTGGCACTCACATCGTCGGTAATTTTCAGCCGCAACAAGGGTCGGCCATTGACTGCTGCCAAAAAAGATTCCTCGTCCAGAAAAGCAACATCACAGGCATACTTGCCCATTCCGCTCATATCTTCGGTCAGGCTCCAGGTCTTGAGCAGCCGGCCCGTTTTGGTCTCCCAGAGTTTGATCAAACCATCTCCGGCCCCTCCGGCAGACAGGATAAATTTACCGGAAGGTGAAAAATCGAGGGCGGCCACATCCCTGGCGTGGCCCTTGGAAAACCCGAGCTCTACACCCTGTGAAAATGTAACAAAAGGAATCAGTAAAAGGAGGGGCAATAGGATTTTAGCGTTTCTCATAATCATTTGGCTGATAAGTGTTTGCAGGGCTAAAGGTAGGGAGAAATTAGTAAAATGCTTTTTTTCTGAAATGTTCAAACAAGGAAAATGATGCCATTTGTACATTTGCCTCATGCGCACCAACCACCTCATCATCGGCGCCGGTATTTTCGGTATTTCCGCAGCGATAGAATTGCGAAAGAGAAGCCACTCGGTCACTGTCATCAACCCTGGTCAAATTCCCCATCCCCTGGCGGCCTCCACTGACATCAGCAAAGTGATCCGCATGGAGTATGGGACAGACTTAGAGTACATGGAAATGGCCATCGAGAGTATGGCGGCCTGGCGGGAGTGGAATCTCGTACTGGGAGAAACGGTCTTTCACGAAACCGGATACGCCATTTTATCTCCAAATAAAATCGAGGACGGAAAACAGGTTTATGAAAAAACGAGTTGGGATAATTTGCAAAAAAAAGGGATCGTTGCGGAGCGACTAAATTCCGAAAAAATAAAAGAGCGTTTCCCGGCATTCAGTTCAGAAAAATACATTGATGGAATTTTCAACAAAATGGCCGGCTTTGCCGAATCCGGAAGAGCTGTTGAGCTATTGGCCCAATATGCCCAAAAAACAGGTGTCGACATTTTTGAAAACAATACCGCCGAAAAAATAATTATTGAAAACAATCGGGCCGTAGGTGCCGAAACCAGAGAAGGAAATATTTTCAAAGCAGAAAATATCATTGTCTGTGCGGGCAATTTCACCCCTTATCTAATTCCCGAAATAAAGCCGTTTTTCAAAATTACCGGTCACCCCGTTTTTCATTTAAAACCAAAAGATCCGGCGTTGTTTGCCTCCCCTGACTTCACGGTTTTTACGGCCGACATTGCAAACACCGGTTGGTACGGGTTCCCTCTTCACCCCAAGGAAAAAGTAGTCAAAGTTGCGTTGCACAGTGAGGGCCTCGAATTGCATCCGGCACACGATGAACGGGTCGTTTACGAATCGGACGAACAGCAGTTAAGGGCATTTTTAAGGTCGTCCATCCCGGCCCTGGCCGATGCCCCCGTCGTATTCACCCGCCGCTGCTGTTATACCGATACACTGGACGGACATTTCTGGATCGACCGGCACCCGGCCGTTGCCAACCTGGTCGTAGGATCGGGCGGCAGCGGGCATGGCTTCAAAATGGGGCCTGCCGTTGGAAAAATGATCGCCGATGTGGCCGAAGGGAAGCAGCATCAATGGTCGAACCGATATGATTGGCGGGTATTGGATGAACGTACGGTGCAGCGGGAGGAAGCAAGGTTTTTGGAACGAGGGTTGGAGGATTGAGGAATGAAAAATGAAAAATGAAAAATGAAAAATAAAGAAGCTTCAAAAAAAAGCAATCCTTTATTTTCCATTCTTCATTAAAATTCATTTCTCTTCGACGACAAAAGTGACGAAGTAATCTTCTATGGGTGTCTTAAGACCGTTTTGGGGGAGGGGCTGTACGTCTTCCACCGTGATGGCATAATTACCAAAACTCTTGCGCACCTTTCCCATCTTCGACTTTTCAACTTTGAATTCCAGGTTTTCCTTACCGGAAGGTATTGCCGCAGTTACAAATAGCCGAACCTGTCCTTCCCAAACGCAGTTCACATCTTGCGGGCAACGGGAATCTTCAGGCAGTCCGGTAATCGTGAGCTGGAGATCACCATTGACCATTTTGGCTGTTTCCTGCACTTTTAATTGAAAAGGCACATCCAGGTTAAAGCTGTTGGTCTCGATTTTCAGCTTATTATTACAGGCCGATAAGGCTATCACAAACGCCAGGGTAGTTATAGTAAAGACTTTCATCAGAAATGATTTTTATTGATGAGAAAATCAGCTGCACGAGATTTGGCCTTGGTATTCACTTCGACCCTTGCTGGTAAGCATAAAGAGCAGCACCGATAATCCCTGCATGATTGAACATCTCCGCCGTCACCACTTTTGTTTCGATATCGATGTGTCCGCTAAAATTGTCGAACTTTTTACTGTATCCTCCACCGAGAATGATCAGGTTCGGGGAGGTCAGCCGTTCCACAACGAGCAGGTATTCATTAAACCGTTTTCCAAACTCATCCCAGGTCAGGTTATCCCTTTTTTGAGCTGTTTTTGAAACGTATTTTTCTGCAATGTCTCCCTTGAACGGGAAATGCCCGAACTCGGTGTTGGGCACCAATGTCCCGTCAACAAACAGCGCCGAACCCAGGCCCGTTCCAATGGTTATCAGCAGAACCGAGCCCGACACACCTTTGCCCACACCGTACTCCATTTCTGATATACCGGCCGCATCCGCATCATTGGTCACAAAAACTTTGGCACCAGTCGCTTTGGTGAAAAGTTTTTGCACGTTGGTTCCTTTCCATTGCTTGTCAATATTGGCCGCGCTGTAGCAGACGCCGTTCTTGATGATCGAAGGAAAACCACAGCCGATCAAGTCACCTTCGAAACCGACCTGCTGAATTAATTCCTGCACAACCTTGGCTACTGCCGCAGGAGTAGAAGGGGAAGGAGTGGCAATTTTTACTCTTTCGGAAGTGAGTTCTCCTTTTTTGATGTCGACGATGGCCCCTTTAATATGAGATCCGCCAACGTCAATTCCTAAAATGTTTTTCGCTTGCATTGAACTTTGGTAGAGGGTGGAGAGTAGAAGGTAGCGAGTAGAGCATTCCTCTACCTTCTACCCATTACTCCCTACCATTCATTTAATCACTTTAATTTTCATGGCGACATCCTTGCGGGGACGGTCACGGTTATCGGTGCTTACCTTCGCAATTTTATCAATCACATCGAGGCCATCCACGACATAGCCAAACACCGTATATTCTCGGTCAAGCTGGGGGGTACCACCAATGGTAGTGTAGGTTTTCCGCTCTTCCGGGGAATAGCGAATACCTTTATTATTTTCTAGTGCATCCAGTCTCTGGTCGCTCAATACTTGTCCTTGTACGAGGTAGAACTGCGAACCGGAAGAACGCTTTTCCGGATTGGAAGGGCCACCCGTCCGCGCCGCTGCGATGGCACCTTTGGAATGGATCAGCGAATCCACAAATTCCGCTGGAACGGTATATCCGGGGCCACCCATGCCCAATGGCTGCCCCTGTTTCGCACCTTTTGAGTTGGGGTCGCCACCCTGGATCATAAATCCATTAATAACCCGATGGAACAACGTGCCGTCAAAATAACCATTCTCTACCAATTTGATGAAATTATCACGGTGCTGAGGGGTTGCATTGGAAAGACGGATGGAAATATTGCCGTGATCTGTGGAAATTTCCACCAGGCAGTTGAGAGGTTGTTCGACCAGGATCTTTTTTTCCAAAACAGCTGATTTTTTGCCCTTGGTAGCGACCAGCTGTACGGCATAATTGCCAGAAGAAGTGTAAGTATGTTTCGGAGAAATTTCCGTAGAGGTTTTCCCATCTCCAAAATCCCACATGTAAGATTCTGCTTTTTCCGATTTATTTTCAAATTTCAACTCAATTGGTGCCACCAGTCCGTCTTCATCAGAAGAGTAGGCAAAATCGGCAATCGGTTTGTTGCAGGCCATCACTGAAACGATGGCCAGAAAGATAAATATGATTCGCTGCATGGTTAATAGTAGAGGGTAGAAGGTAGAGGATAGAAGGACTGAGTTGTCTCTCTACCCTCCACCTTCTACCCTCTACCTTTTTTATTTTAAAACTTTAACGGTCATTTTGACATCCTCATCTGGGCGGTCACGTTCATTTTTAGCGACTTTGGAAATTTTATCTACGACTTCCATTCCTTCCAGGACCTGGCCAAACACGGTATATTCTCCATCAAGCCCGGGGTAGCCGCCTACCTGGTTATAAAAGTCGATTTCACCTTGAGAATAAGCGACCCCTTTTGCTTGCTTCTGCTGGATAATTTGTGCGTTTTGTGGATTTACGCCATTTTGCACAATATAAAACTGCGAACCGGAAGATTCCTTATTCGGATTGGAAGGGCCACCCAAACGGGCAGCGGCAATGGCTCCGCGGAAATGCTTGGCACCGATCTCAGCGGGGATGGTGTAACCGGGGCCTCCCATGCCCAGTGGTGTTCCCGGAGCTGCGCCCTTTGAATTGGGGTCGCCACCCTGCACCATGAATCCATCAATGACCCGGTGGAACAATGTGCCGTCGTAGAAACCTTCCTTTGCCAGTTTGACAAAATTGTCGCGGTGCTGGGGGGTAGAGTTATAAAGCTTTGCCTTGATCGTACCGAAAGCCGTTTCGATCTGGATGATCGTTTCACCGGCATCCTGTGCAGCTTTTTCCGCAGCCGAAGCAGGTGCCGACTGGCCGCCGCAACTCGCCAATGCAGCTACAAATAGCATTGAGAAGAGGTAAAATATCTTTTTCATTTTTGAGAAATTATTAGTTGTTGGTTGATAGTTGTTAGTTGTTAGTTGTTGGTTGAGAAAAACAATCCGCAATTAACAACCGACAACCAAAAAGGAATAATCAACTATTCGCTTCCCATTCTTTGAAATAATGGATGATTTGTTTTTTTAAGAACTCGCTTTGTTCTTTCACACCTTTGGTCGTGAAGGGTTTCAACATATTGTAATGCGGCCAGCCATCATCGTCCCGTCCGACGAATTCGTAGTACCCGTCGGTGCTCAGCAACCGGCAAACGGCAATGTGCATCAGGTCCTGTTTTTCTTCTTTGGTGAAAACGCCCTTCCAACGACCCAGCTCCTGGATACCGATCAGGTACAAAATAGCATTAAGGTCGGGCAATGCATCTCGCTTCAGGGCATCTTTGACCAGGTGGCGTACGCGCAGCCATTCAAAGTCTAATTCCCAGGTTTCGGTAGCGGTATTTTCCATAAGGCCGCAAAGATAGGGAAAAGGGGAAATTTTGGGAGTCGGCTACAGGGGTTAGCCATAAGCGGCTAAATAAATATCTATTGCAATTCCAAGATGGTAAAGGCAGTCCGCCGGTTCAGTTGATGTTCGTCTTCCGTGCAACGGTTGCAGAGGCAATCATCCTTCGGTGCGCTCTCTCCAAAGCCGCGGGCGGAGAGCCGTTCTTCGGAGATACCTTTGGAAACCAGGTAATTCACCGCCGACTGGGCCCGTTTTTGGCTAAGGTCCTGATTGTAGCGGTCATTGCCCCGGCAATCAGTATGAGAGGAAAGTTCGATGCGGATTTCGGGGTTGAGCTCAAGGTTGCGAGCCAGTTGGTTCAGGGTTGGTTTGGCATCGTCCCGGATATTCCATTTATCAAAATCGTAATAGATGTCGTCGAGTACGATTTCTTTATTGACAAAGATGCGGTCGAGTTCGATTTCGACTTCGAAAGTCTGGACCGGGTTGTCGGGGTCCCTGCCGATACCCGCAGTGGAGAAACTCGTTTCGGCCGTCAGGTAACCTTCTTTGGAGCCCAGGAAAAGATAATCCAGCCCTTCTTCCATTTCAAAGGTGAAGAATCCGTCTTCGCCCACTGTGAAATTCTTGGTTTTTTTACCCAAAACGACTTTCACCGCTGCACCGTCCAAGGGTTTGCGGCCAAGCACTTTGCTATCGGGGTTGCCGGGTTCTGAATAAATTTTTTCTAAAACATACCCTTCTAAAATGAGCTTGTACTCAATTGCTACCGGTTCAGGCTCGACTGGTGGGGGCGGCAGCGGTCTTTTTTCAAACCGGTAAATATCATCGTTACCTGTCCCGTCCGGGCGGTTGGAAGTAAAGTAACCCACTTGATAGACATCCCCTTTTTTCTGTCCTTCATAATCCACGATCAGTCCAAAATCATCGAAGCCCGAATTGAGCGGCGGTTTCAGGTTTTTGACTGGCACCCAGGCGCCGTTGGCCATTTGCCAGGTTTTGAAAATATCCAGCCCGCCCATACCGGGGTGAAAGTTGGACGAAAAATACAGGGTATCGCCATCGACGTGCGGGAATTTCTCATCGCCAATGGTATTGATCGAACGCCCCATCAATTTGGGTTCACCCCAGCCCTCAGCATTTCGCTCCGCCACCCAGATGTCGTAACCGCCCCAGCCTTCCTCTGAATTGCAGGAGAAGAATAGTTTGTTGCCATCGGCCGACAGGGCCGGATGACCGTAATTCACTCCTTCCTCCAGAAAATCGAGCGCAGCGGGTACGGTCCAGTTGTCGATTGTTCGCTTACTGACCATGAGCTTGCAGAAGTTGTCTTCCTTCTTGTCCCCGAAGCATCGGGTAAAATACATTTCAGTAAAATCCTTATTGAAAACGGCTGTCCCCTCGTTGTAGGGAGTGTTGATCTGTTCGTCAAAATTGTCAACACTGCGGGTCTGAATATCAGCAACAAACAGATCAGAGAACTTACTTCCGGTCCAGTTGTAGGTATCGTCCCCGGTGGCGGCCGTGCGATCAGAAGTAAAGACAAGGGTTCTGTCTTTGTACAGGACGGGCGCATAATCAGCTCCCCGGCTGTTGAAATCAGCGGGTATCACTTCGAAAGCCCGGCCCTTTTCATCCTTCCATCCTTGTGCAATTTTACAGGCCGCTATCTCACGGCGGTACTCGTAAGGGCTGCCGATTTCAATCCCCAGGTCTTTGAAAGCCTGCATGGCTTCTTTGTATTGTTCCATCGACTTGAGCGTAAAAGCATATTCCCGCAGTGCGTCCACGCCGTAGCCGTTGTCGTAGGCAATTTTATACCAGTCAGAGGCAGAAGCAGGCTTGTTGAGTTCGTGATAACATTCACCCAAGAGGAAGGCTTTTTTGCCTTTTTCCAGCCGGCTCTTAGCTTTTTTGTATTCTTTTTGCAGCAGGTCGACCGCCACTGCGTATTGCTTACGATCGTAGGCAAAGTCGCCGTCTTTTACTTTTTGGGTGTAGGTGCACGCACCGAAGAAAAGAACCAATGCAAGGAAAGAAGTAAGGATAGTTTTCATATTTCTATTAAGTTCAAAAATGGCGGATGTCTCTTTTGTTTCAAACGATGCACCAAATTACGAATTGACATAAATTGTGGTCTAATTGGTAGCGAGCAAAAAGACTTTTTGATTCACAATCACCTGCCTCCTACTTTCTAAGGCTCGACCTACCACCAACAACAAAAACGCATTGCCATGCCCTTTGTTGTGAAGAAGCTGGCAGCCACTTGACAGAAACCACCAAGGACAGCATCTTTAAAACCACAGGCCCATGCCCCTCTACCTTTTGCCTTCTACCATTTCACTGCAACCAAATCAATGATTAAACCGGCCCCACCCCATCCGCTGCACACTCAGGTACAGAGCAAAAGCAACAACCGCTAACACCATCCCCACCAACATCATCCAGATGGTTTTATCAATCAAAAAATAATGGACACCTCCGATAACCGAGATGACAAGCATCAAAATTATCGTCGTTGCAAAATTCCCCCCTTTGTTATAATCGGCCCAGTCAACTGAAAACGGCATTTTATTAAAAAACAACTGGATGGAAAAAGTGGTAAACAAAAGCATCACCACAAACCCAAACAAAAAATCGTCGAGCACCCGCCCGCCCCAGATGCCAAGGCCGACCATCATCATCAATAAATAAATGGGTAGAATGTATTTTACAAACACAGCCTTTACTGTCCCCAAAACAATTTCTCCGGGCCGCTCCACCGGTGCCGCCCAAAACAACCAGGAAGCTTTTGCTTTATCAGAATAAACAGCGTTCATCACAGGTGCAGCTATCATGAGCATACAGATATAGATAAGTACGAGATATTTGTCACCCGATTGTAGCTCCGCAAAACGTTCGCTCAAGGCCCCTTCCCCATCAATTCCAAAATAGACAAATAAAATCGGGATAAATGCCAGCGAAGGATAGGTCTTTAATTTATAATCGCGATTGCGGGAAATTTGTGCCCAGGTAAATTGGAAAGCTGCATTTTCAGCTATAGAAGAAGTCATTTTACCAGACAACAACGGCAGCCATTTATTATCTTTTTTTGGTGTGCTTATTTTATTTTTTTTGCTTGCTCCCCCACCCTGTGCAATCGCCATCATTTTTTGGTTGAGGTTTTTTGCCAAAACGGTGGATACCAAATAGGCACCCAAAAAAGTAAAGACCAACGCAGTCAGTGAAAGTACGATTGGTACCATGGAAAAATTAAAATCCGCCAATAGCTCCCAAAAAGAAGCGACCCAAGTGGAAGGGGCTATATACATCAGCGGTGTCGACAAGACATCAATATTTTTCATATCCGTCATGTCCATTATTCTTGGCAACATATAATAAGAGCCAAAAATCAGTACCGAAAAAGCAATTTGAAAATAATTTATTATATCCTTGAACCGGGAAGGAGTGGTCACCCGCAACATCAGCAAATAAAATGCATTGACAAAAATGACGACCATTACACAAGTCAACAAACACTGCAATAAAAAAACCGGAATGCCCGCCGGCTGGATAAATACCAATGCAACAATGCCGGGCAAAATAAAAAACACGACCTGTTTTGATAAATATAAAAATATGTGCAAAACACGGGAAAGCGTAACCGTCCGGTCGTTTACCGGTTTGGGTAAAATAATGTAGTTGTCGCGCACATCAATTAATACATCCGTAAAATCAGTAATAATGGTCATGGCTAAAAAAACCATCCACATGGAAAAATAAATGGTCAACGCCGAAGTTTTATCAGAAATATATGGAATTAAAATCGCTGCAAAAATCCCCATAAAAAGATTGGCCATAATAATTCCAACGTCATTGTTATTTTTATTTTTATTTTTTTGGTTAAAACCCCGCCCCATCGGCGACGTACGCCGGGCATCCATTTTCAACTTGGCCTCCAGAATGGCATTTAATTGTTCCACATCCGCACCGACTTTACGCCAAAAAGGATTAAATAAAGAAATGAATTTGAGCAGAAAATTGGTCATTGAGTTATTGGGTTATTGGGTTATTGGGTTATTGGGGTTGCAAAAAAATATTTTCCATTTTTCATTCCTTCACAAATTCATCCACTTTATCACCGTAGTCTTCAGAGCCTGTGAGGCTGGAAAACACCTGTTCCAGGGTTTCACCGTGGTCTTTTTTTAATTCATCGAAGGTACCGTCAGCGAATATTTTTCCTTGGTGTATCAATACGATCCGGTTGGATATTTTTTCAACAACGTCCATCATGTGCGAACAGTAAAAAATGGTTTTACCTTCCTGTGCCAGCCGGTTCAGCACCTCTTTTACCATGATGACCGAATTGGCATCAAGACCTGAGAGGGGCTCGTCCATAAAAATGATTTTTGGGTTGTGGAGCAGGCCGGACACCAACAATACTTTTTGGCGCATCCCCTTAGAAAAGGTATCCATCCGGTCGTTGATATTTCCTTCCAGGCCAAAAAAGCGGAGCATGCGGGCAGCGCGCTCGGTGATGGTTTCTTCCGTCAGTTTATGCAGCTTACCGACCAGCATCAGGAATTCCATGGGGGTCAGGGTATCGTACATTTCGGCCACTTCGGGCACATAACCGATGATTCTTTTGACAGCCAACGGGTCTTTTTTGACATCGATTCCGTCGACGATGGCACCACCTTCAAAGTGGCCGTCGAGACCTGCCAAGATGCGAACGGTGGTGGATTTCCCAGCTCCGTTGGGGCCGATGTAACCGATGATTTGTCCGGGCTGTACACTGAGATTGATGTCGCGCAACACAACGTTGGAACCATATGCTTTGGTGAGGTTGCGCATTTCAAGGATGGGAGCGGTGGTTGCTGTCATTTAATAAATTTAATTTTTTGGGAAATATAGAGTAGTTTGAATTAAAACTCCAAACCGATGGATTAACGATAATGCTTTTTAGAAAAATAACCTTTACTGAATTCCGAAATTTAGCGGTGTTGCCGTTTGCAAACGTCTATATAATTCTTGCTGGTATGTACAATGTGCCCGGCCGTTTTTTTGAAAAAACAAAAACATTCTTCTCTTTTGCAGCATAAACCAGCCCAATTCTCACATGCAAAAAATCACCGAACAGCCATCGCATTACCGCCACCTCGAAAAAATGTCCGTCGAGGAATTGCTCGCCAACATGAACCGGGAAGACAAGACCGTTCCCGATGCAGTGGAAAAAAATATTCCTGTCATTACGGCTTTGGTGAAAACCATCATTGAAAAAATGAAAAACGGCGGGCGTCTTTTTTACATCGGCGCCGGCACCAGTGGCCGGCTCGGCATCCTCGATGCCTCCGAGTGCCCACCGACCTACGGGGTACCCGACGACTGGGTGATCGGCATTATTGCCGGAGGCGACGGCGCTATTCGAAAATCGGTGGAATACGCAGAAGATAGTGAGACACAGGCCTGGGAAGACCTCCAAAAATATTTCATCAATGACCAGGATGTCGTTGTTGGCATCGCTGCCTCGGGCACAACGCCTTATGTCGTGCATGGATTAAAAACCTGCCAGCAAAACAATATTGTCACCGGCTGTATCACCTCCAACCCCGGCGCCCCCATCAGCGAATACGCAGATCATGCAATCGAAGTGATTACCGGCCCGGAATTCGTTACCGGCAGTACCCGCATGAAAGCAGGGACGGCGCAAAAATTGGTTTTAAATATGATTTCCACTTCTGCCATGATCGGGCTCGGACGGGTACTCGACAATAAAATGGTAGACATGCAACTAAGCAATAATAAATTGGTAGAACGGGGCACATTGATCATTAAAAACGCACTACATATTTCTTTTGCAGAGGCGCAGGAATTATTGATGAAACATGGAAGCGTGCGCAAGGCGATGGAGCATTTTTCAAATTAATCGGATCATTTTTTTTCCCGGCCGAATATTTTAAGCACATAACCGAGCGTCAGTTCAAAGGAATCCATATGCCCCACAAATGGGTCTATTTCCAGATCCCCAAAAGTATTTCCTCCTTTCAGCCACCTGCCTTCCAATACAAATCCTTTGAAGCGAAAAGAGGTGGCAAACACCAGGCTAAACTGGTTTAAATTATATTTATTGTCGAATGGATCGCTCCAGGTATCAATGTCTGTTTTTCCAACTTGGATTTTATGCAGCCAGTCAAATGCACCGCCCATCCCAACAGACCAAAAAGGTAACGGATTGTAATTCAAAGTGACCGAACTGCTTTTAACTTTGTATCTGAGGTGAGTATATCCGACGATCCCCCGGTCAAAGAAATCTACTGTCTTACTGGTCATTTGCCCGGTGAATGAAAAAATGAATTTATTCGATAAATGCTGGTCGATCCTTATTCCCAAAAGATTACTTTTAGCGGAATAGCCCGCCTGGGTCATGACGCCATTGTAAAAAGTTTCCTCAGAGAAAGTCCCTTCCACATGCGACCAACTCCTGCCATAAAAAGGCCCCACATAAGTTTGGGAAAAACAATAAAGACTACTGCACAAAAAACAAAGAGCAATTAATATTTTCATTGGTACTTATTTTTAAATTAATCGTCTCTGTTTATGACGGCAAAAAGTCTTTAATTCGTTGGGAAAACAATCAACTTTATTTGCGAACCTGCCCACTCCCTTTTACGACCCACTTGTAACTGGTAATTTCCCTCAGCGCCATCGGCCCGCGGGCGTGTAATTTTTGGGTACTGATACCGATTTCTGCACCGAGGCCAAATTGCGCACCGTCGGTAAAACAAGTAGCTGCATTGGAAAGCACGACGGCAGCGTCCACATTATTTAAATATTTTTCAATCGCTTTTTCATCCTCTGCCACAATGCTTTCGGTATGCTTCGAGCTATGCGCAAATACATGGTCGAGCGCTTCGTCAATGGATGAGACGGTTTTAACGGCCATGTTCATCGATAAAAATTCGGTGCCAAAACTATCGGCACCGGCGGGGTGCAATAATTTTTCGGCGTAATTATTTTTTAGAATATCAAACGCTTTTTTATCCGCATATACGCCGCAATTAAACTCCGTATCAAATCCATTGACAATTTCCGACAAATCATTTAACCGGTCTTCGTGAATCAATAAGGCATCCAGCGCATTGCAGACACTCACCCGCCTTGTTTTTGAATTTTTGACAATGGCTTTCGCTTTTTCCAGATCAGCACTTTTATCAACATATACATGAACGATGCCCGCCCCGGTTTCAATAACGGGCGCTTTGGCATTTTCCCGCACGAAATTAATCAGCCCCTGGCTCCCACGGGGGATAATGGTATCAATGTAGCTGTCCGCCTCCAGAATATATTTAAGAGATGCTCGCTCACTCGGCGCGAGGTAGGTAATTTCCGGGAGGCTGTGATCAGCTAATATTTTTTTAATTAAATCGACAATTACAATATTGGAAAAATGAGCATCGCGGCTGCCTTTTAACACGCTCGCATTTCCCGATTTAAAACAGAGGGAAAAAACATCGAAAGTAACATTTGGTCGAGATTCGAACACAATCCCGATGATGCCCAGCGGCACCGATACTTTTTTTAATTCCAATCCATTGGGCAAAGTCCGTTCCTCCAAAACCCTGTTTAAGGGAGAAGGCAAAGTCGCAACTTTTCGGATATCGTCCGCAATTCCCCTGATACGGTTTTCATTCAATAACAACCGGTCATACTTGGGATTATTTTCATCCATCCGGTCGAGATCTTTTTTATTTTCAATTAAAATATTTTCTGTAGCATTTTCCGCTGCACCCGCCAGGTCATTTAATACCGCATTTATTTTTTCTTCCGAAACGGAAGTCAGTGTCCGGGCATTTTGCCGCAACTTTTCAAGGTTGGAAATAATTTCTTTTTTCATGATTTCGACTTAACTCGGATTGGCCACCCAAGCTACCATTTTTAATAAACGAACAAATAGTCGTAGTGAATTAATTCTTTTTCGCCCTGCTGCCCTATGACAGATTCCAATCTTTTGGAACCATAAGCCGCCACGCCGATGCCGAGCAGGTTCCCCCGTTCGTTTTCAATGGCGATGACATCTGATTTCTTGAACGGTTTTTTCACCGCTGTGATGCCGACGGGCAACAGGCTGGCGGCCTTGCTGACATCCTGTAAAATATGCGCTGCCCCTTCATTGACCACGACGATACCTTCCGATTGGATTTCACTGCGGGCCATCCAATGCTTGAGATTCGATGTTTTTTTTCCAGCAGGAAAATAACTGCACGGCACTTCCTCTCCCCGCAACAGTGGCAGGAGAGGCCGCTTCTTTCCATTGGTAATAAAGGTATGTATACCAAGTTTGGCCGCCTGCTGGCACATCCTCAGCTTAGTCAGCATCCCTCCTCTGCCAAAGCTCGATTTCTTTGTGGTAATTTTATCATAAACGCTGGTATCGTTATGTTTTATGACCGGGATTGGATTTTTATTTTCATCCAAAACACCAGCTACGTTGGACAAAATGACCAACCCATCCGCATTGATAAGTGAGGCCGTCAGGGAAGCCAGTTCGTCGTTGTCCGTAAACATCAGTTCGGAAATGGAAATAACATCGTTTTCATTGATGACGGGCACGATGTTATCTCTCAGCAAAGCCAACAGGCAACGCTTCATATTGACAAAGTGCAGTCGGTCCCGAAAGTCTTCTTTGGTAGCCAGCACCTGGGCACAGTGCATGCCCTGCTGTCGAAACAGCTCCGTGTACCAGCGCATCAATTCTACTTGCCCGACGGAAGAATAGACCTGTCTTTTGGTCACCTGGTTCAACTTTTCTGGCAGGTGCAATACTGCTTTACCTGCCCCCACAGCACCAGAGCTGACCAGCAATACTTCTGTCCCTCCCCGCTTGGCCTCTGCAACCTGTGCAACCAGATCGGCGATGACCGCTATGTCCAATGTTCCATTTTGTGCAGTTAAAACATTGGTGCCGATTTTTACAACGATCCGTTTTAGTGTAGGTATTTTGAGCATATGTCAGTTTATACGAAAAAAGCTTTTTGTGACTACAAAAAAAGGGATTTATAATAAGATGGCTGATAAAAAAAACATTTAATGGATAGCTGTACTGATTGATAAACATAGGGACAACCCTGTACGTATGGCAGTCGCCCGAGTCGCTGCTCCGCAGCGCCGGGCGGAGGAGGGGGCTGAGGGGGCAGTTGTTAGCGATTGTTCGAAAATGGATACAAAGGAATTGAAAAAAAATAATTAAGCATGTAACATGGGCCGGTACGTAAATTCCAAATTTTCAAATGACTTTTTTCGAATATAGTTTAGTTTATTGGCATACTTGTTGCAAATAGCCAGTCGGATTAAAGTAGCACATCGTATTCTCTTATATCTCCTTTTCATAACTCAATTCCCCCCTCATTCTGGATTTTATTTTAATTATTCTGTTAAAAGAAGCAGAATAGGTTAGCATTAAAAATAACTACACAATTAATTTACATAACTAAAAACTTTTACTATGAAAAAAACTACCAGTCTCATTGAAAAGTTAGCTGAGTATCAACTGGATGTTGACTCAACTAAGAACATAAAGGGGGGTAACACCGACGCCGACTCAGGTGGTGTTGCCGAGGCCCTTGGCGGACGCCGCGACAGTGGAGAAGTACCTCCATTTGGATACTAGATGATTATAAAAATGTAAATGCTGTTAGAATTAATGGCATTTACATTTAATTCCCTTTTAAATCATAAAAGTCATTACCAATTAATAAACCGATACAAAAAGCAAGCTCCTAATATGAACTAAATAATAAATTCGATTAATCAAACATATTGCAATCCTCAGCCCAATGTTGTCATATCCAAAAAATACCTACATAATTGTTTTTCTTTTATTCACTGCGCAACTATTGACAGCATCCAACCTTGATAGTCTTTCCAGTCTACTCCAAATCGAACAAAAAAAATCCGGATCCAACCAGGAAAAAGTATTGGACCTGATGACACAAATCAGTCAGATCCATTTTGAACAGGAAGAATTTGAAAAAGCACTTTCTGTTTTGGACCTGGCCATACCCAAAGCCAAAAAAATAAAAGACTTAGAAGTCTATCAAACCCTGATGGCCGATAAAGCACAGGTTTATCTCTCCACTGACCGATATCTCCTGGCCATTGAAACACTTATCGAATCTATCGAGCATCTAAAACAAATTAAGGACGGCAATTTGGCCAAAGCTTACACCAGGATAGCAGGTGTATACCAAAAAATCGGCAACCATGATCTGGCCTATGAGTACCACATGGCCGGACTTGAAATATATGAAGAGGAAAAAGATTCAGTCAACATAGGACGGTCGCTTTATAATATCGGCTCCATCTTTTTTTATCAGGACAATTGCGAAATTGCCATTGAATATTATCAAAAAACACTGGATATCTGTAAAGCCACCAAATCGGAACGCCATATTTTTTCATGCCTGACTGCCCTCGGCGGTGCCTACAGCAGGTTGCACCAGACTGATAAGTCATTGGACTATAATTTAAGGGCCTACGAGCTGGGAAAAAGATTGGGCCTGACTTCCAGACTTTCCTACGCCGTCATCAATCTCGGAGCCAACTACGCAGCCAAAGGAGACACGATAAAAGCACTGGAATTTTATGAAGAAGCCCAGGCATTGAACGAAGAAACAAATGACTTCTGGGGCCAATGCGCCACACTGAGGTTAATTGGAGATATATTAATTCAAAAAGGGCAATTCAAAAAAGGGTATGACTATTTGATGGAAGTCCAAAAAATAGCCCAACAGAAAGGATACAGAACCAGAATAAAAGAACTCCATTCTTCGCTGGCCAGGTATTATGAAAAAATAGGCGATTATAAACAAAGCATTGAACACCTTGAGCAATATGTTTCGATGAAGGACTCCCTGGCCAATGAAGCCTCGCTGCAAAAAATGAGTGACAGTAAAACCCGTTACGAAATTTTACAAAAAGAAAAAGAGCTGGCCCTGAAAGATGCTAAATTCATCATCCAACAAAGGACTTTCTTATTGTTGGGTATTTGTATCCTTTCTATTTGTCTCTGGTTACTGGTCAAGCAGAACCGTTTGAAGGCTAAAAACAATAAAGTCCTGGCTCAGAAAAACATACAGATCAAAAAACAAAATGAAGAGTTGGCAACGGCCTATGCCCTGCAAAAAGAAACCAATGAAAAAATAAAAGAGCAAAACCGACAACTGGAGCAATCCAATATAGAATTGAAAAGGTTCGCCTTTATTGCATCACACGATTTAAAAGAACCACTTCGCACCATCGGCTCGTACGCCAATTTGTTGCAGCGGAGATACAAAAACAAAATCGACGACAATGCCAATGAATTTCTGGACTACATCACCGATAGTGCCAAAAGGCTCTATACTTTATTGAACGATGTGCTGGATTATTCAAAATTGAACGTCAGCAAAAAAGAAAGGGAACTGACCGACGCCAACGAGGCCATCCAGATTGCCAATGAAAACCTAAAAACAAAAATTGCCAAAAAGAATGCACATATTTCCATCGGCGAACTGCCTAAGTTGACAGCCGATAAACTGCACCTCGTGCAGCTGTTTCAAAATTTAATCGACAACAGTATAAAATACTCCGAAAGCCAGCGGCCGACCGTTGAAATTGCCAGTACCGAGAACAATGGCTTTTATCAATTTTCGATCAAAGACAATGGCATTGGCATTGATCCCGAACTGCAACCTAAAATATTTGAAATGTTTAAACGGCTCCATACCCGCGATAAGTTTGACGGCAACGGAATCGGCCTCGCCATCTGTAAAAAAATAGTCCAGGAATATGGCGGGGATATCTGGGTCGAATCAGCAGAAGGAAAAGGAAGCACTTTTTATTTTACGTTTCCGGTGCCGGAAAAAGAAATGGGTGTAGCCGCCTAACAATAATTCTTTTCTCAATATTTATTCTACCGGTAAAAAAACCGATTTGCTAAATTTCAAAAATTGATTAAATCTGCGAGATTTAGCAAATTGGAAGCAACTCTTCAGGCGAGCACTTCTTTTATTTTTTTGTTAGTTTTCCCTGCCGTCGTTTTTTCATACGTCTCATCATAATCACTCCGCAGCGTCCCCATCATCCGGTCCCAGAATAAAAAATACAGTCCGTAATTTCCGTGAAAACCTTTGTGGTGCAAATTATGCGCAACGGACGTATTCACCCACCGGCCAAACCAATTTCTATTAAACCCTTTTGGATACAGCTCAAACCCCAAATGCCCGTATACATTATAAGCAATTTGAAAAAGAAAAAACCAGCCGATCGCGTGTTGGTGTACCGGCAGGGTAAAAGCGATCAACGGCACAATTCCCACTTCAATGACCGCCTCCAACGGATGAAAAGCATAGGCCGTCCACGGCGAAGGGTTCGTCGATTTATGATGCACCAAATGAATGTATTTAAACAATACCGGATGGTGCATCAACCGGTGCATCCAATAAAAATAAGTGTCGTGCAAAACGAACATCCACACCCAGGTAAAAATATAATAAGGCCAGCCCCACTCACTGATCGACTCATAGGTATTCGTGTACGGTTTTAACGTAAAAAACGTCAACAGCGCCACCGTCGCAAAAATGGTCACGGTGATTAACGAAAATAAAATATCCCGCCCGTAATCCGACAACTTCGGCATCCGCTGCTGCACCTTACGAAACCACAACGGTTTTTTTAAAATCAAATAAAACAAAATAAACGCACCGCCCGCAAATTTGAAATACTTGCTGACAATACCAAACGCTTCGTGGAGCCACCAGTCGAATGGATTCATTTTTTTAATGGTTAATGGTCAATGGATATTGGTCAATAAATTAAATCAAAAATCGTTGATCGTTGATCGTTTAATCGTTGATCAGTTGGTTTTTTAAAAGTACAAATAATTAGGGCAAAGGTTGGCTAAAAGTTGTGCGTGAACCGGTAAGTTTCAAAAACTTGCCAGGTCTGCGGGAGGGCAGAAGTAAATAATAAAATACGAATGTCCGGCCTTGGCCAGAAGGTCAGCGGTATCACCGCTTACAGCGGAGATACCGCTATGGGTGGTTTTGGGATGGTTATTTCATGGCGGCTTTGATGACGGCTATTTTTTTTGCGAACGTTTTTCCAAAAATACAGAAGCTGAATTACACTTTTCTAAAACACCGCCCCCACCTGCGCCCGTCCCACATGCACCACATTTGCGCCCCCCGTTTTCCTTCCTTCGTATGTAATCCCCAACCGGATATTTTTCGCAATCTGTCGGTCGAAAGTAATGTTCCACAAAAAATTCCGCCCGTTCTGCAGCCCTTGCAAAAAGGCAAAACCGACGGGCGAATTGGACTCCCCCTCAAACGCGATATTCACCAGTGAAAATTCCGAACGGATGCTCGTCGCCGTACTTTGGTTAAACACCATTTCCCATTTCAAGTCGTTCGTCGTGGCATTTTCACCGCCGGTACCGATCTCGTTTTCCGAGGTGGTAAAGCCCCAGGTCAGTGCCGTGCGGAAATTGTTGGATGGCTGATAGGTCAGCTCCGGTTTAGTCTCCAGGGAACGGATGCGGTAGTTGCGGTTTTCGAGGAGTTCCGAGCCTTGCTCATCGGTGCCGAAAGTCAGGGTGCCTTGCAGGCTGATACTACGGGTTACGTTCCAGCGGCCTTTGAGAAATTGCTTTTGTTGGCGGCGGCTTTCGAATCCATTTGTTTGCACAAATTTATTTTGGTTGTCGGACTGGCCGAGTTGTAGATCAAATTTTGGGTTGGAACGATTAAAAAACAACGTGTTGTAAACCGACGAACGGGTCGCCACCAAAGCCGTGTCGACGACGTCTAACTGAAAAGGGTTCCACTGGCTCACGTCCTCCGCATCCTTCACCTTGCGGGTGATCTGCAAACTGCTCTGAGTAGAAAAACGGCTGAGAAATTTGCGGATGCCTTTTTTATTAAACCAAACCGCCTTCGGTTCCAGCCGCAGGCTTTGATTAAACGTCACATTGTTCGTGCGGATAAAATCATCGGTGAAAACATTCACCCGTACCGCATTGGCCACATCCTGAAACGGAGCGATTTCCACCTCGTCCAATTGCACCTGTCCATCGCCGTTGCGGTCGGTCCACTGGTGGGTGCCTTCGCCCGGCTGCACTTGCAGATAGGTCACTTCCACTTTCCGCTCCTGTCCGCTGCCGATTTCATAACTGGTCGTTGACTGTAGCACACCGCGCACTAAATTGAAGTTGTAATTCAACCGGCCGAGATACGTTTCTGCCGGGTCGAGGTTGGTTAGTTCATCATCTTCGATCTCCAGTTTTCGGTAAGTGAAATTCCAACTGAGTCGGGAGTTGCGGCTTTGTTGCCAATTACCTTGCACGTTCATTTCGTCCGCCACGGTCGACTGGGAAAACTGGCTGCCCGTCGGGGCATAGTCCAGCCGACGCTGGTAACTCACCCTGATGCCGTACCGGTCATTTTCGGGACTTTCCAAAAATGCGCGAGCGATGTCGTAGTAAAAACTGGCCCGGTTCAGGGTGTCTATCCCATTGGTGATTTTGGTAAAACGGCTGTTTCGCTCCCGTTCGCCATACACCCCGGCCCGCCAAAATTTTTTACCTGTACTGTCCCTAAAGACCGGCACCGTCACATTCACTTTTGGCCGGAAAAAATCACTGCGCTCCTCCGTACTTTCAGTCGTCAGCAAATTTCCCTGCACCCATACATCAAACCCGTTTTTTAAATAAGCATATTTTCCAAAATGCCTGGTGCCCGTGTAAAGCGAGTCCCGAAAAAAGCCACCAAATCGATATTCCAAAGTCCCCATGTCCGGGCTGCGCAAAGTGAAGCCGGCACTCGCCAGTTGCTCGTCCGTCGGACGGGTGGTAATCCCCACGTCGTTAACGCCCGTATTCACGTTCCAATCACGGGTAAACTCAGCTGGCCGGTAGGGGTTCAGTTCCTTGAACCTTTGTTGGGTGAATTCGTAATCGGCTTGCAGTTCCAGTTCCCACGGGAGTTTTGCGTGATTACGTTCCCGGCCTGCCGGTACGGGATGTCGCTTCGCTCCATTTGAGTTTTGGGCAGACTTCTTCCTGACTCCTGACTCCTGTCCCCTGCCCCCTCCAAACTCGAACGTATGCCGCAGCCCTGCCGTTGCTGCCACCCCGGCGTTGTCCCCGTCACTCAAATTGGACAGGCGATTTTTATCAAAACTACTAAGTGCTACTTCTGCGCGCAGGCTCGTTTTTTGGGTCGGATTAAATTCGAGACCGGAAGTGTACAACTGCAACTGGTTGGGCGCCACCAGCCGTCGCACTGGTTCATAACTGCCCTGCGGGATGCCCGTCACCGGGTCGGGGCCCACCCATTTAAAAACCCGGCCATTGGCGGGCGTTTCGGTATCCTGCACGTAGTTGCCGTTGCCGGGACCTACGAGGGCAAAACTGGCAGTGTACAGCGCCTTCTCCGGATCACTGCTAAACACCAAGATGTTTTCGAAAAATGCCCCACCGACCAAAGTGTCCCGCAATTCGTACAGCACTCGAAACGCGCTGAATTCCTCCACGGTATCGATACTGTTGACAACCACATCGTCATCCCCGGCATTTTGGAGGGACTCCAGCTCCATCTGCGAAAATTCATCGTCGATCGGCTGGCGGCTGTCCTGTTCGGAATAGGTGTGAAGGTAAATGCGCAACTTGTTTGTTTGCAGCTCACCGTTAAATGCGTAGAGTGAACGCTGGTAGTCCTGTACGTTGTAGTCAAATTCCACCACGATGCGACTGTCCTTCGTAATGAGCCGGCGGTTGGTAAAAGTGATGTGCCCTGCATTGTAGTCAATCACATAATCAGCATCAAGGCCGCGGGTCATCAGGGCGCCATCCACGAATACTTTTTCTGTCCCCGATAAAACGATAATAAAACGTTCGCCCTCCGCTCCTTCCAACCGGTAAGGCCCCTGGTTGCCTTCCTGTGCTGCCAGGGTGTTTCTGGCGAATTTTCCGCGCGCTGCGGCTACGCTGAATTTGGTGAGGAGTTTTGGGTTGCTGAGTATTGCGTTTTGCGAATTGAATTTTGGGTTATTTCGTCCGCCGTCAAAATTCCATTCTCTGCTAAAAGTGGCACCTTGGAGTTTTTTGAAATAATTCATGAAATAGCTGTCCGGACGGCCGAGTTCGTAGTCACCGGCGATGAGGGTATTTTCCTCTTTAGAAATTTGGATAAATATTCTGTCAAACTCGCGCAGTTGCTGGGTATTGCCTTCCGGCTGCAGGGGAATGCTGTTGTCCGTGATAGCGGCCAGTACTTCCAGATCGCCCAGTGTGCCGGCCATCTGCAAATTGAACTGGCTGTTGAGCACCAGGTTTTGGTTGTTGCCGACAGAAATCCCGCGGGTATAGTTGCCGTTGTAGTCCAGCCCTCTCTGCGGAAGCAGCGGACGTTCCTGATCTGCGTACGGGTTGTACGGCACACCGATCAGGAAGTCCTCCTGGCCACTGTTGAAGATCGTAGAATCAAGTCGGGCGTACGGCGCAGAGAGGTCGAAGGGAAACACCCGATATTTAATGATCAATGGCGAATGTTCAATGGTCAGCGAGGAATCGAAACTGATGCGGTTGTTCTCAATCTTGTAGTGGGCAGGCGGGATGCGGACTCCGGTTTTTGGGTCTTTTACTTCTACTGTTTTTGGGATGACGGTCAGGCTGTCGAGGAGCTGGGGGATACCAAGTACGGGGATGGTCTTGCTGCGCAAATTCGAGATTTGCGATGCAGCCAACAGCGGCAGCAAGACCAGCAGAGAAGTGTACAGGGTTTTTACCATTTAATAATGCCATGCGGACTGACCATCCGCCGGTTTGGATGCGAATTATCCATCCGCGTTACAATTTTTAGTTGTTGCATAAACGCAAATTAACTTACTTTATGGCCACAAATCAGAATTATCATGTCCGCTCGAAAACGAAAGAAGCTCATTAAGTACTCCGGTTATACGCTAATGTCAATTTTCTTGTTGATGAATTTCATGGCCTTTTTCCAGGCCAGGAGTTTCACCCATTTTTCCACCGAAACGACTACTCCGGTCAAAAACAGCAACCTCACTTTTGGGGACAAAGTCGAAATGGCCATTTTCGGGATCAGTATTCCCCGGCCCCAAAACACGACCGTTCCTTCCCAGCCCTATGAAACGGTGACCATTCAGAGTACCGTTCCGCTTGAAGGCTGGTACATTGAGGCCGACAGCGCCATTGGGACCGTCATTCTTTATCATGGCTATCGAAGCAAAAAATCATCCATGCTCGACCACTCGGATGAGTTTCTGAACATGAACTACAACGTACTACTGATCGACTTTATGGGCTCGGGGGGCTCCGGCGGCAACGAAACCACCATCGGTTATGTGGAAGGCGAGCAGGTGAAGGACAGTTATGAATTTATCAAAAACAAAGGCGAGGAAAACATCCTGTTGTGCGGCATCTCGATGGGTGCCGCTTCGGTGGCCAGGGCCATGTACGAATTTGACATTTCACCAAAAAAGATAATCCTCGAATGTCCTTTTGGCACCTTTTACGAAGCTGTGGAAGGCCGCTTCCGGGCGTTGCGCATGCCGAGCATGCCAATGGCCCCGCTGCTTATTTTTTGGGGCGGCCTGCAAAACGGTTACTGGGCCTTTGCCCACAACCCCGCCGACTATGCCCGATCCATCGACACTCCTACCCTCCTACTTTGGGGCGAACTCGACGAACGGGTGACCCGCTCGGAGACGGAAGCGATTTTCAATAATTTAAATGGAGAAAAAAGAATGGTGGTTTATCCGAACTCCGGGCACGAAAGTTATTTAAATGACCATCAGGAAGAGTGGCTAAGGGATGTACGAACGTTTTTGGAATTGGAGGACGGAATGATTTACGACTTCCCCATTTTTTAATTCTAAATAAGAACCGGAATTGAGGAACTTCTCATTTCCGGTTAAGCTTCGCCCGTTTGGAGCACAAACGTGGGCCGACAGGTTAAGCCCGCAGCCGTTCTTGCATCATCTGTGCGTACGTTGTATAATTTATTTTTGCAGGAGAAGAAATTAAAAATAATTTACCGCTTTCCTCGCTTTTAATATTTAGCTCACTCGCTTCTTTTATGATGATAAAATCATCACTTTTTACATTTTCCCCATTGATGGAGAAATTCCCGTCGATAACGTACATCGAATAAATTTGGTCCGTAGATAGCTCTTTTTTTAAATCGGCTTTTTCAAATTCATACCGCTCTATTGCTACCCCGGGAGTGTCTAATTTAAAAGGAGAATTTTCTCCAACATACGTTCGCACGGAAACGCCACCGGTATTTTCTACGGGCAGATCATCCATTTTGTAATCATCATATGAAGCGGGCTGTTCCATTGTTTTGCCCAAATTCGGGTCGAGCCAAATCTGGAACATGGCCGAACCTTTCCCCATAAACTCTGCATGCTTGATACCGTTGCCAGCACGGATGATCTGCGCATCGCCTGCTTCAAGCGGGCGCCATTCTTTTAGCTTGGTATCATAATGACGGATCTGCCCTTTTAACACAAAGGACATAATTTCGAATCCCTGGTGCGGATGCAGGCCAATAGTGCTGTCCACATTGGCTGCTGCATACGCCCAGTAAAACAAATTGGAGTAGGGACGAATAAATCCGCCTTCACGGGGAAAGCCAATTGGTTTGTTTTCAATGATTTCACCGCCATTGAAAGCGCCTCTTGCCTGGCGTTCTTTTGGAATTACTTGTATAGACACGGAATTTCTTTTTTAGGTAAACGGCTCAACCCTCAATTGGTTTAAACAGGCACCTGGTTCTAAGGCTGAAAGCATTATTGGATCAAAAAAAGAAAGGGGCATACATCCTCAATTAGCTAAACAACTACAGGATGTATGCCCCTTGAATTAAGGAACCGTATTGCAAGGGACCCGAAAATGAGTGTACAGCCTTAAATTGGCCGTTCACAAAAATTCAGAGCGCCCCAAAAGGATTTAGAAACTATGGTCGCCACCGCCATAAATGCAAAGGACGAGTACTTCTTTAGACATTTCGCTCACTTTTCCGTCGGCTCCGGTCGCCTTTAAAGTGACGGTGTAGTAACCGTGCATGTTGTACTTGTAGGATGGGAGTTCATCCGTAGACGTATCGCCGTTTCCAAAATCCCACTCGTAAGAAACCGCATTCTTTGACTGGTTAGACAGGTTCAAAACCATTTTTTCATCAATGGTCCCGTTGGTCAGTTCGACATCAAAAGCAGCTTTTACTGCGGTTGAAGTCGTTTTACTATCGATCAATGTATTTGATGGCGCTTCCAGCTGCATGGCGTCCTCCGGTTCAGGGGCAACTTGATCGACGATTTCTTCTTTGATACAGGCACTAAAAAGTGCTAACAAAAGAACAGCAGATAAAAAGTATATTTTTTTCATAATAATGAGGTATTTTTTGATGCTCCAAATGTAGAGATAAAAAGTCGCTTGTTAAAATAGAATAGCACTGATTTTGCGGTTTCATCTCTTCGGTTTAAGATTGTTCTTTTCAGGGCAGTCAAAATGTAATGCAAACGGCGAAACCACCTGAAATTTAAATATAACGGCCCTGGCCTGAAAACGTTTTCAAATTTTACCCTAAACCGACTGGCGGAAACTGTTGTTAGAGCGTGGTGAAAAAAGCTTTCAGTCTACCATAGCGTTTCAGCGTTAAGCGATCGACCAGTAAACCTTGTAGTTCTGAATCATTTCATTTTCAATAAATCAGACATCTTACCTTCAGTTACATATCGTTCCCTTGTTTCCTTTCTATTGGCGCTGCTGGTTGCAAATGCCGTAGTGTTCAAGGAATTGCATCATTTACTGGAACACGATCACGTGGCAATGGAGAAATGCGAAGCAATGGGAGCCGAAAAACACTTTCACTCGGAGGAATTTGCTAATGCCGGTTGTTTTGTCTGCTTTTTCCATTTTTCCCCATCGGAAATAGTTGAGTTCCATTTGGCCTTGAACGATATACGGCCAATGCAAGCAGAACCGGTATTTAAAAGTCATGCTCTTATTGTAGACCCTGTATACCAGCATAACCCATCTCGCGGCCCGCCCTCTTCCTCTGCCTGATCTTTAAGTGATCCTTTTTCTGAAAAGATTCCGTCATTACAAATGCCAACGAATTCAAAGTACCGTTTTGATCATACTATTTGATTTTTGACGGTCATTGAGTGAAGCAGATTGAAGTCCTGCAAGAATTCTCAGCATTTGTAAAAACCAAGTTTTCGCAGACGTTATTCGGAACAAAAAACCGGAAACCGGAGGCCATTTATCAAGTTTAGGTAAACGCCTTCCGATTGCTAATTTCCAATAATTTCTGTTTGAGCTTAGTTAAAATTATCAAAGCGGATGAGGTTATTCATCATGACGCTGTTATTGGCACAACCGCTTTTCTCTATAGCACAGCCAAAATGCGAGGCGACCCTCTGTGGCATTGTCACCGATGCAGAGACCCAGTCGCCGATTGCGTTTGCGCAAGTCTTTATTGAGGAGAACAACGCCGGAGCCGTCACTGATGAAAAGGGCAGGTTCCATTTTCACAACCTTTGTGAAGGCACTTACACCATCGTGAGCCAGCACATCGGCTGCCCGCACGTGGCCAAAGAAGTGTTTATCAAAGGCAATGTGGAAGTGGACTTCTCTCTTCACCATAAAGGAGTCCATCTGGAAGAAATAGTGGTAAAGGAAAAATCAGTTTTGCCTGCCTCTGTGCAGACCGAACGTACGCTTTCCGGCTTGCAGCTAAATGCCGTTCAGGGTGAAACCCTTGGGGACGCCTTGCAAAATTTGCCGGGTGTCACTACGCTCAATACCGGCACGTCCATTGCCAAACCCGTCATCCGTGGCCTACACTCCAACCGGGTGCTCGTACTCAACAATGGTGTTCGGCAGGAAGGGCAACAATGGGGCCTCGACCACGGGCCGGAGGTTGACCCGTACGTCGCCGATGAACTTAAGGTCATCATGGGTGCCAACAGCGTTCGCTATGGAGCCGATGCACTGGGCGGGGTTATTTTGATCGAACCTAAACCGCTGCGCGAAACAGCAGGCATCGGAGGAGAAATCAACCTGGCGGGTTTTAGCAATGGCCTGGTTGGTGTGGTATCAGGACAAGTGGACGGGCACCAAAAGCTATCTTCGAGTGCACTTGCCTATCGCCTGCAAGGCACCCTGAAAAGAGGTGGCAATACACAGACGCCCGATTATTTTTTGGATAATACAGGTCTTTCGGAAAAAAATATTTCAGCTGCCCTGGGCCTACAAAAGGAAGGTTTCGGAACGGAAGTATTTTACAGCCTGTTCACCACCGATCTGGGTATTCTCAGGGACGCACACATCGGCAACCTGACCGACCTGCAAAACGCCATCGAAAGAGGACGCCCGATTCGGAACAACGGTTTTTCCTATCAACTCGACCGGCCGTTGCAAAGAGTAGCCCACCATCTGCTGAAAGTCAAAAGCCATTGGGAAGCAGAGAGTTTAGGGAAGTTGTCCCTGGTTTATGCCCGGCAGTTCAACCGGCGGCAGGAATTTGATGCGCATAAACGTTTTGGCAGCCCGCCAACAGGTTTCGACAATCCGGAAATTGAGTTTGAGATTACCACTCATACATTAGATGTTGCTTTTGAACATGCTGCTTTCCAACACTTCTCTGGCACATTCGGCGCCCAGTGGATGCACCAGGTCAACACAACTGACCGGGGCGGCCTCATCCCCAATTACAGCAACCAGAACATCGGTGTGTACTGGATCGAGCGCTGGCGCAAATACCCCTTTCCGCTGGAACTGGAAGGGGGCATTCGCTTCGACTCGCGCAGCATGGACATCGAACGCCGGGGTGCGGATGTGATCGACCGGCAACTGGAATTCAACAATGCCTCGGGCACCTTTGGTGCAGTTTACCATTTTCCAAAATACCTGAAAGCCCGTCTGCACGCAGGCTCTGCCTGGCGGGCACCCGCCGTGAACGAACTGTACAGCGACGGCGTCCACCACGGCTCGGCTTCTTTCGAACTGGGCAGCGAAGACCTGACCGCGGAAAGAGCCACCAACCTCAACCTGGGTTTCGACCTTTCCCTCGACGGCAAAACAACCGGCACGGGACTGACTGCCAGCCTCGCTTTTTACCAGAACAGGGTCGACAATTTCATCTACCTCGAACCACAAGACAAGCCCGTCCTGACCATCCGGGGTGCTTTTCCTGCTTTTCACTACGTCCAGACCGATGCCCGGTTAAGAGGGCTCGACTGGCAAGCGGAATGGCGCCCGGTGAAATGGCTGAGCATTGGCTCTGCTATCTCTATCCTCCGCGCCCGCAACCTGCAAACCGATGATTGGCTGGTGTTCATGCCAGCGGACAGCTACCGCCACAGCATGGGTTATTATTTCGATAAAAATGCTACTGAACCAAAGTCCTTCCTGAAACTGACCATGGAAAATGTGGCCCGGCAAACCCGGGCACCGGAAGGACAGGACTATACACCTCCGCCTCCGGGTTTTACTTTGTTCGAGGTGGAAGGCGGCACCCAACTGAACTGGTTCGGTCAGAGCGTCCATCTTGGACTGACCGTCCAAAATGTTTTTAATAAATCCTACCGCAGCTACCTCAACCGCCTCCGCTACTATGCGGCCGAGCAGGGAAGGAATGTGGCGGTACGGATCAAACTTGAATTTTAAATGCTGTGATGGATAAAATGACGACCTCATTTTGTCATCCGGCCTTCTAACCGTTTTTTAAAATGAAAAAACTAAATTTTATCTTCCTGCTCTTTTTAGCGATTACGCTGTTCACCTTCACTTCCTGTGACGATGATGAAGGTGTGGACGTCAATGACGTGGAATTAATCACCACAGTAACACTACAATTCAACCTGCCTGACGGCACCGATGCAGGTTCCTTCACCATCAGGGACACGGATGGCGATGGGGGCAACCCTCCCGTTAAAGAAAGCATTAATCTTTCTGCGAATACAGGTTACCTGATCTCCGCCCAATTCTTCGACGAAAGTGATCCGGCCGATGTAGAAGACATTACCGAAGAAGTAAACGAAGAGGACGATGAGCACCTCGTCTGCTATACGGCAAGTGGCCTGAGTGCCCCATTCGACCTAAACACCGACTCGAATGGTGACCTGCTGGGTACCACTGCCGCCATCACTACCGGCGATGCCGGAACGGGCACGCTGCAAATCGTATTAAAGCACGAGCCAGACAAGTCGGCAACGGATGCCTGTGCTACTGGTGAGACGGACGTGGAGGTGATATTCGATGTGGTGGTGCAGTAAGGATTTAGCCTTGCTGGAAAGATGTCATTTTTTGGAAAAATGACATCTTTTATCCACGTTAAAAAAAACCGGTGTTACCGCTCGCAGGCGGTAACACCGTTGGGGGAAACTATTAATTTCAACATTGAAATTACTTCGGTGAAAAAAATATTTTATTAAGAAGTTGTTTGAAAATTCCTGTTGAGTCGAAAATGTTAGGATTTTCGACTCAACAGGAATTTTCAAACAACTTCATTTTTTAGTTTTGCCCTATATTCAGGCGGCCAATATTCTTTAAAACAATTTCCCTACAGGATGCAAGCACCAAACATCGAAAAACTAAAATCCCTCCTCGGAAACGACGACAACATGGTCGCCAAATTTTTGGATATTTTTAAAACCGAAACACCCCGCCAACTGTCCAAACTCTCAGATGCAATGTCTGATAAAGATTGGGATACCGTTTCGACCATTGCCCACGGCATCAAAAGCCAGGTAAAATATTTGGACCTGCTGGAGCTGGCTGATAAGGCTGCGGAAATAGAAGTGTGCGCAGAACAACGGGAAGACCTCGAACACATGAACATGTTTTATGGGCAATTGGAAAAAATGCTGGGGGAAGTGATTGGAAATTTATAACTATTCAGTTTTTAGTGACTCGCCACCCACCCCCTACTTCAACCAGATCACCTCTGGCAGTGCTTCTTCTTTGTTCAATTTGACAAACAGTTCGCCGGTATAAAGATGATTGTACAAAAGCTGCTCCCGCAATGATTCAAACTGTTGTTCGTTACTGGCAAAGCTGACGAGCCAGTCGATGGCACCTAAACGGGTGTGAAATTGTTTTTTCATGATATTTTGGGTTTTGCTCATTAATACCTGTTGGTTGGAATTGGTTACCAAGTTCCGGGAAAAAAACAGGATGGGCGAGTGTAAATGAGTGAACAGGGATATTTGATGAGTGAATCGAGGTTTTAGGAATGAAAAAACAATCCCTACCTTGCGCCTTCTAACAATGAACGAGGGCTCACGAAACCAAAATCCATCTACCCTCTACCATCTTCTATCTACCGTTCACATGAAAAAAAACTGGTTCGAAATAGCAAGTCTCATTGGGGTTTTACTGGGCATCGCCTTTGGCATTTTGCTGCCCGGTTTTTCCATTTATTTTAAATTTCTGGGAGATATCTTTTTGACCCTGCTCAAGGTCCTGATCCTGCCCATTATTTTGGTATCTCTTTTTTTGGCCATTGCCAGGCTGCCATCTTTGTCTACACTAAAAAGCCTCGGCGGCAAAACCTTTTTATATTATTTATCCACCTCAGCACTGGCAGTAGCAACCGGCCTGCTCATGGCCAATATTTTTATTTTTAAAGAAAACGTGGAAGTCGCCAATGCCGACACTGCCAACACGGATTTTAGTTTAATTCAAAAAATATTTCCCAGTAACATTTTCGCCTCGCTTGCCAATGGTGAAATATTGCACATCGTCGTTTTTGCCATCATGCTCGGCATGGCCGTCACGACAATGGTCCAGCATAAAAAAGACCAGCTGGTGGAATTGGCGGATACGGTGTACGAGGCCATTATCATCTTGGTACATTGGATCTTAAAAATGGCCCCCGTCGGTATTTTCAGCCTGGTATGGACGACCATTTCCGGATTTACCCAGGAGATGTTTACGGAGTTGACTTCCTTTTTTATCGCAGTTGCGATTGGGCTCTTTATTCACTCCTGTATTACGCTTCCTTCGATCTTAAAAATATTTGGAAAATACAATCCGCTGAAATTTTTCATGGAAGCCAAACAGGCATTGATCGTCGCTTTTTCAACGGCATCCAGCTCGGCCACTTTACCCGTTTCCACCAGTGTACTGGAAGATCACGGCGTCAGTAAACAGGCGACTAACTTTGTGCTGCCGCTGGGAGCTACCCTGAACATGGACGGGTCTGCTTTGTACCAGGCGTTGTTGGCCATGTTGTTTGTGACAATGGCCGGCATGCAGATTTCCTTCGACCAACAGGTACTGATTTTTATTTTTGTGATCTTATCGTCTTCCGGTACCGCGGGCATACCTTCCGGAGGCATTATTATGATGACGATGGTGATTAATTTACTGGGGCTGGACAATGCCGATTATTATTTGGGATTATACATCATGGTCGATCGTTTTTGGGATTATCCGACAACGATGATCAATGTGTGGGGTGATTTAATTGGAACAAAAACAATTGATTATCAAATCAGTAAATAATATTTAGTTTCCCGCAGGGGTTCGCTAAGTTGCGCGGCGGTGCTTCGCAAAAAACTTTGCGACTTCCTGTGGGAATTCCAAGCCATATAAAATGAAAAAAACTCTACCTATTTCTATTCTTTTTTTCTTTTTCATTTCTTTCTCTTTTGCACAAGAAGCACAAAAAGAAACCCAAAAACCCATCCCCTCCGGAAAAACCTATGAAAGCCAACAGTCCGTCACCATCGATGGAAACAAACACAGTTTCAAAACGATGGCCGGCACGGTACAGCTCCGGGACGAAACCAACAAACCCATTGCCCTTTTTGGCCATACCAGTTACACAAAAGTGGGTGGCAACAATGAGCGCCCAATTGTTTTTGCCTTTAACGGCGGACCGGGCTCTTCTTCTTTTTGGCTGCATATGGGCGTGCTCGGGCCTAAGAGAATCGTCGTGAACGATCCAGGTTTCTCACCCAACGCACCGTTCCAAATAGTAAACAATGAATATTCTCTACTGGACGTTGCGGACCTCGTCATGATCGACCCCGTGGGGACGGGGCTAAGTGTTCCGATAGGGGACGCGAAGTTTGAAGATTTTTGGGGTGTCGACCAGGACATCCGCAGCATCGGTCTTTTTATTCGCCAGTATTTAATTGACCACGGGCGAATGAATTCCCCCAAATATTTATTGGGCGAAAGCTATGGTACTTTCCGCAATGCCGGGTTGATGAACTATCTGCAAAAACAGGGCATCGCGATGAACGGGGTCATTATGGTGTCGGCAGTTTTTGATCTGCGCTCGCTGATGTTTCCGCCCAATGACGACCTGCCATATATCGTCCATTTCCCGACGTATGCCGCCACCGCTTTTTATCATAAAAAAATAAAAAGCAGCGCCACGGATATTTATTCTTTTTTAGATGAAATAAGAAGTTTCACCGCCAACGAATATGCACCTGCTTTATTTAAAGGCGACCAGATTTCAGCAGAAGAAAAAAATAAAATAGCGGAAAAATTAAGCGGATACACGGGCCTTGAAAAAAAATATTGGCTGAGGGCTGACCTGCGGGTCAGGAACGGAGAATTTTTTCAGGAACTCCTGCGCGACGAGGGAGCAACCGTTGGCCGTTTGGACTCCCGTTTTACCGGTATCAATCAGGATTTACTGAGCCAGTTTGCCGATTACGACCCACAAAGCGCAGCCATTTCTCCAGCTTATATTACTGGCTTTTTGGATTATTTTTACAACGATCTGGGCGTAGATAAAAAATTGACTTATACCACCAGCGCAAGCCAACGCAGTAATTTTAAATGGGACTGGACGCACGAAGGAAATAAATCGTGGAACGCAAATGTGGCCGTCAATACCGGCATTGACATGGCAGAGGCCATGACCCGCAACCCCAATTTAAAAGTCCTTATTTTAAACGGCATCTACGACATTGCCACTGTTTTTTATGGTGTCGAGCATTCCATCAACCATCTCGGATTGCCCAAAAAATTAAAGGACAATATTATCATGGAATATTACGAGGCCGGCCACATGATGTACACCCATAAACCTTCCGCCGAAAAATTCAGAGACGACGTAGTGAACTTTATAAGAAATACTTCTAAATAAATGCGGCATTGAAATATTGGGACATTAAGACATTATTTTAAATACCTTAATATCCCAATATCTCAATCCCCCAACACCAGTTTTCATTTTGGAAAAAATAAATTTAAAAAATTCTCTTCCCAATTTTTTAAAAGGCATGGCGATGGGCATTGCCGAAATTATTCCCGGCGTTTCCGGCGGCACCATTGCATTTATTACCGGCATATATGAACGGTTTATCGGTGCATTGCAATCGTTTGATTTATCATTAATCAAAACATTAAAAACGGACGGCATAAAAGGTGCGTGGGAAAAAATCGACGGTAATTTTTTAGCCACCCTCGCCGCGGGCATGTTTGTCAGTATTCTATTGTTTGTAAAAATAGTCACGCATTTAATTGAAACGCAGCCCGTTTTATTATGGGCTTTTTTCTTTGGGCTCATTGCGGCGTCGGCTATTTATGTCGGTCAACAAATTCCCAAATGGAACGCAATCAATGTCATCGCTTTAATGATTGGAACGGTGCTCGCTTTTTACATAACCATCGCTTCCCCAGCCAATGGAAACGATGCACTGTGGGCGATTTTTTTATCTGGCATGTTGGCCATTTGCGCGTTTTTATTGCCGGGTTTGTCGGGCAGTTTTGTGTTGCTGCTGCTCGGCATGTACGGCATTGTTTTGACCGGGGTAAAAAATTTAGACATCCCGATTGTTGCCGTGTTTGCGCTCGGGTGTATCGCAGGTATTTTGTCTTTTTCCAAATTCTTGAACTGGGCATTCCACAACCACAAAAGTCTGACCCTTGCTGTTTTGACCGGGTTTTTAATTGGCTCGCTCAACCGCGTATGGCCGTGGCAGCAGGTGTTGTCGAGAAGAACCAACAGTAAAGGGGAAGAAGTTGTGGAATTCACCCAAAGTGTTTTCCCGAATTCTTTTTCTGCATTAAACGGGCCGGAAAACATGCCGTACGGAAATGACCCGCAAGTAATGCCCGTCATTGGGTTGATAGTAATGGGTTTTGCGTTGGTCTTTGTCTTGGAACGGTTGAGCAGGAAGTAGGCTGGGCACTGGAAGCAGAGGCGGTCAGTGCGGAAGCGGCAGCAAGTGCGACGGTGCAGTGAGCGAAATTCAACTTAGGAGGTAATATTGATTACCTCCTAAGTTGTGCCTTCCGAAAAATGAACGGGAAAAAATGTCATTTTTCTCTTGCCAGAAGCCTCTTTTCTAAAATATGAGCCTACCTGTTTTACAAAAACAAAAATGACATTTCTAACAAGGAAGTCGTTAAGAAACAACTTCACCTCCAAACTCATAATCCCATTTTAATCTTTAATGATATTTTCATAAAAAACATCTCCTCCGGTGCGGATTAGCAGCGTGTACATGCCACTTGGCAGATCACCGAAGTTGACCATCCTGTTGTTCTTCCCGTTCACGCCGACCCGTCGGCCAAATGAGTCCATCAATTCATAGGAAAAATCAGCACTGGTAGCCAATTCAATATTGACCGCTCCATTTGTGACGGGGTTTGGAAACACCTTAATATTGTTTTGATCAACACTTGCAATGGTGCCCGTTTCCATCAATGAAATTTTAGCCAGTGAAACATGGCTACCATCGTTGGTCGTAAAAGAGCCGCAGACTAAAAGTTGATCGGAGCCAAGTTCGAATACCCGCTCAAAACGACCGGTAGTTCGCTCCGTCAGGCCACCAATAAAATTGCCTGACTGATCCAATACGGCCAGTCCGTAGGCATCCCAGCCATCGTATTTTTCAAACAGTCCATGTACGACTATCCGTCCATTGCCAGTGAAAAATATACCTTCAATGGTCGGCTGCTGAGTTGAAAACTCCATCGAAACGGTTCCGCCCTGGAATCCCGGATCAATGTTTCCATTACCATCCAGCTTTAGCAAGAAGGCCTCTTCTGTCGGCGGGCCGAAAGAAATCGATTCATGGCCGCTGACGTATACCCCGGTATTCGTTTCCTCAACGGCTGTCACCAAAAATTCTTCACCCGTTTGATAATCAAACGTCTCATCAATAGATCCATCGGTATTGGCCCTGATCACCCCGGTTCGTTCTGAGCCATCATAGGAAAGGGCCCTGCCAAGAACGTAGTATTTCCCGTCGGCTGTGGCCGTCACGTCCCTTATCCCCTCCAAGTAGTCGAGGTGTTCGGCTTCAATATCTATATCCAGGGAACCGTCGCTGTTGAGCCGTACAAAGCTTTGCCCTTGGTCGTCGGGCCCCGGCCCGTTGCAGAAAACACCACTGAGGGCAAAAAATCCATCAGCCGTTGTTTTTGTAATATTGCTTATAACACTACCACCAACAGTACAAATGTCATAGTAAGGGTAGGTAAAATCCAGACTGCCGTTCAAAAACGATCCATCAGGACTTAATTTGGTGATGCCGTTTAATTGCTGGGGAAAAGTAAGGTCATTGATGATGTACCTGCCCGACACCAGGATATTTCCATCGGACAAAACCTCAACAGACGTCAACTCTTCTCTCATCTCTGGTACATTTCCTTCAAATGCATCGTTGACGTTGCCATCCAGGTCAACCTTTGCGATGTTCCGGATCAGTTCACCGTCGATTTCATCAAAACTTCCCACCAGGATGTACTCCCCGTCCTGCGTTTCCTCCATGTCAAGGATAGAACCGACCACCTGGACACGTGTATCGAAACTGGCATCAACGCTTATATCATTCTGCAACAGGGTCGCTCGTACCAGCCCCGCTCCATACTGACCATATATTCTTTCAAACCAGCCGCCGATGATCAAATCTTCAGCACCAATTACCGCAACGTCCGTAATGCGATCGTCTGCATCAAATGGAGGCAGGACAATGACCGAATTATCAATGATGGCAATCTCCCCATCTCTGCCCCCCACGAACATCCGACCGTTTGGCAGTTCGGCAATGGCCCGCGGACCAAATGGCAATGGGTAAGTAAAAACCAGTGCCCCATTCGGGTCAACAATATGTATTTCGTCATCACTTGAAGTTGCCAACACAATGTCTCCGTTTGCCCTGACGAAAAAATCCCTGATAATAATCGTGCCCAGGGTATTCAGGTCAAGCTCAAAAGTGAGATCTTCATTGCCAGCATCATCCAAACGGATCAGGTATTTGTATTGCGCACCACCGTACCAGGCAAAACCACTGATCAGGTAGTTACCGGGCGACTGTTCCACGGCCTTGGTCAGCAAACTATTTTGGTAGGTGAGCATATTAAAACCAGGGTCCATCTTGCCCAGTGAGTCCGTCTGGATCACGTGGTAAAATTCAGTCCCTGTTGAGTCTATGGTGCCTCCCAGCACCAGTATTTTACCATTCGACAAAACCAAAATGGAAGAGATATCATCCAAAAAATCTACATCAGACTGAAAGGCCGGATCAAGGGAACCGTCATCATTTAAGCGGATCAGGTTGGGCAATGGCTCGCCATCCAAACTGCGAAACAGCCCTCCGTAAAGGGTCTTTCCATTTCCGGCATCAGCAATATCCGACCGTACACTTCGCAGCCATTCTGCGCCAAATGCAAAACCGGGCACTACTCCGCCGTCGGGTTTGACCTTGGCAAGGCTCGGCTGTACGGTTCCATCGACAAACTGAAACCGGCCATGCACAAGGATTTCATTTTTAGAGTTGACCAGAACCTTCTCCGCTGGACCATTATCAAAAATGCCTGGATTGAAATTATCAATAAACGACTGGGAATAAGTGGCGGTGAGAGAAAGAGCAAAAAATGCCAATAGTAGTAAACGAATCTTTTTTTTCATGTTAACTTGTTTTTTAAACGTGAACAATAGAGAGTTATTTATAGAGTAAAATTAAGAAGCTGATGGAAATAAACGCAGGTCTAAATTTCCTATCTTCATAAATATTGTTAACGGTTCAGGGGCTAATTTTTGAAATGACCAGCAACCCTGTACCACCTATTCTTCTGCGAGTTTTGCGACCTCAGCGTGATTTTTTTTAGAGGCGACCACGCAGAGGCTGCAAGGTTCGCTGAGGAATGGACGGGACCAGTTTCACTGTCAGTGCCGTTAATTGCAAATGATCCAAAACCAAATAAAAACACCACTGTTCAGAGGGCATGAGAACCATTCTTATCATCATTCTGCTGGCTTTTTGTCAAAATGCTTTTGCGCAAGACCAGTCGGCCAATTGTAATACCGTCATGCCTGAAACAAAAATTTCCGAGACCAGCAAAAACGTGCTCGGCACCGCTTTACAGTCCTGTTGCTTCGCTCCTACCACCGGTTTTTACCGGGACGGGTTCTGCCACACCGGTCCGGATGACCGGGGCGTCCATATCGTTTGTGCCCAGGTTACAGAAGAATTTTTGGAGTACACCAAACGGCAGGGCAATGACCTTTCCTCCCCCACTCCCTGGTTTCCGGGGCTGAAACCGGGCGATCGCTGGTGCCTGTGTGTGAGCCGGTGGAAAGAGGCCGTTGATGCAGGGTACGGCCCGCCAATTATTCTGGAAGCGACACACGAAGCTGCCACTAAATATGTGTCTTTGGATTTTTTAAAAAATCATGCAGTCCATAAATAACGGTCAATTTGAGCGAAGTGAAATCCCGCACCGAAAGCCCGGGCAACCAGCGGTTAAACCTTGACCAGTCGAAGCCAAAAAATTTTTTCTCCTAATTGTATTTTAATAAAATAAACGCCGGGCGGCACCTCCTCCGTCGACAATCCGACTTTTGTTAAAACCTGGCCGGGCACCTGCTGGGCCTTTTCCCAAAATTTCACTCCGTGCAGATCAAAAAGTCCAATCACAAGCCCGGCCCCCTCTTTCGGCTCTACCAACAGGTGGGCTATGCCGTCGGTTGGGTTGGGCAACAGTTCTAATTTTAAAACCTGCCGGAAAATATCCTTTGTCCCCGTAAATATTAGGTCCTGACAAAAGGTATGTTCGCCACAATCGTTGGCAACGGTCAGGCAAACGTTTCTGTTTTCCAGAGAGGAATACACATGTTCCGGATCAGGATCGGTACTGGTATTTCCATCGCCAAAGTCCCAGAAATAATGATCGGCATGCAGGGCAGCCGACTCGAATTGGACGGAGAGGTCCGTTTGTGAAAAAGTGAAATCCGCTTCAGGCTTGTCCAAAATTTTTATCTCAACACTATCACAGACCACTATTCCATATGCATCGATACAAACCTTGTAAAGACCTGAATCCTGAACGACCAGCATCTGGCCATTGAAAACAACAGAATCATTTTTTAGCCAGATTACCGAGACCGAATCAAATGTGGAAACAATCATTGGCTGTAAACTCAAACTATCCCCCTCGCACAATTCATTGGAGACCGCACCAACCTCCACGGCCAATTCATAGCCCAGAATATTCGTCACTGTATTTGTTCTAATTGCAGGATTTGAATCGAAAAAAATATCCGCTGCATTTTCAACCACAGCCCCCACCTGTAACGTAGGTAATGGCTCGATATAATACGTGAAAAAACCCTGACTGCCTATCGGCGAAGCAGTGCTGTCGGGCAGTAATATGTTTTCAAAATGCGCTTCTAATAATCCATTTTCTGAAACAAACATTGCAACCGGATGGCTCGCAGCCAATGGCCTCAAACTATTGATGTCCAAACCAATATCCAACCGGTCCCTCAAGACGACCGTAAATGCGGTATCGTTACCCGTATTTTGGAAACGGATCGTATAAATAAAAGCAGGTGGTGCCTCTTCCAGGATGCCTTTTTCGCCAAGCCCTTTTGGTTCGACCAGTTTGTCATTGGGGTCGTAGCTGCACAACAACGTAGCAATATTTTCGACCGATGCCGAATCTGTCAGATTGAAAACCGGATCACCCGCAGCTACTTGCCCAGCTGTAATTATATCAAAACCGATCAAGTTGAAATCTGGCATTTGCAGGTTGACCTTGAATGGTCGTTGCGCACCTGGCTCCAATTCTTCAAAATGAAAATAACGTGCCTCGTCCACTACACTATCAGCAGGAGGCACCGTACTATTGACCATACTCCACGATGATGGCGTGAAAATAGCTGTGCCGGTAGCAGGTAAGGTTCCATCATTCTGCACCACCAACCAATAAGGCACCTCCGTATCACACCGGGCGCTGTACCCAACAAGCACGGCAGATATATCCAATACGGCCTGTGCAGGACGAAAACCAAAATCAACTGACGAAATAGTATTTTGCGGAAGGTCAAAAGATAAGGTGCCGGGCGAAGTATTTTCCCACAACTCATCCGGCAAGGCAGTCAGGGAGTTATTGCCATAATTTCCATAAAATGAAAACCTTCCTTCCGAGTTGGTAAAATAGGTGTGACCGCTCGGCAGGTGCTCGATTTTCCTCCCGGGCAAAGGCAGTTCCCCGGCATCAAAAATATCGTTTTCATTTTCATCAATAAAGGTACGGCCCTCCACTCTCAGGTTATTATCCAATGAATTCGGGGCCCAGGCAAGCAACCCATTTCCAGGATGGACCAACAGATCCTCGTCACCGTCCTGATCTAAATCTTCAAACAAAATTGGCCTGCCTTCTTCGGTCAGGTTGCTAAACCGATAATAGTTCAGCAATACTTCCTGAGGTTCCGCAAATGTGCCGTCTCCAAAATTCCACATTACGTGGATATCACCAAAGCCACCGGTACTGATGCTGGGTATAAAGAGGATATCGTGATCACCATCGGTATCGATATCATAAGCACTTAAATGGACGTACTTATTTTGCGCAAACTGATTGGTTATAAACATGGGATCGCCGAATGAGCCATTCCCCATATTCTTGCTCCAAAAGATCCCCTGCGAAGAGGCGGACAACAAGTCCGGCAAGTGGTCGCTATTCATATCTTCCCAGAAGTAACGGGCGTATGTTTCTCCGATGGCAGGCATCAAATCCGGATGGGCGGTATAATTTCCTTGTCCAAGGTTTTCAACCCATTCGATTTCCTCATTGGAACAAAACAAGAAGTCTGTGTCACCATCGCCATCCATATCTTTCTGATCGAATGTAATTGTTTCTTCCCCAAAAGATTCAGCGTGGAAAGTAGAGACAATACCGCTCCAGTGTTCCTCAAATATGCCAGAACCTTTGTTTTCCAACCACTTGAACCTGGAATCATCTTTCAGCAAAATATCCAGATCACCATCTTCATCAAAATCGTGGGCTGTTAAAAACTTTATGAGGTCACCTTGGTAAAGTGGAATAAGGTTCGAGTAGACACCATTACCTTCGTTCCTTACCCAGGAAGGGTCGTTGTCCGGATAATTCCCCATCAGGCCCGCAACATCCAGATCCCCGTCACCATCCATGTCAAAGGCCAGTGTCCCGGTGAGGCTGTCAGCTATATTTCGCCACCGGAACTCTTGCAAACCATTGTTCTCCCAATAGACTGCGCGGGGTATGGTGCTTGAGCTGCTTCCGATTATCGGTTGTTGATGATAACCAAGCATATCCAGGTCGCCATCCTGGTCGATGTCGACAATTTGCCCTAAAGAAAATCCTTGCGACAAGATATGCGGGTCGCCATAATTATTCGCACCATCATTTAAGAGCAAGCCTAACCCTCCCTTACCGTTTCTTGCATATTGCACATCCGCCAACCCATCCCCATTGAAATCGGCACCGGCGAAATGTAAGAGACCGTCACTAAAATGATACCCTTCGGAAATCAGGACCGGATCAGAGACATTCCCAGCCGTATCGAACGCAATAAAGTGCAGAGTTTCTTGAGATTCCCTCCTGACAAACAACTCGTACTGACTGTCCTGATCAGGGTCAGCAATTTGTACTTCTTTAACAAGCACTAGAAAAGGAAGCAGATGAACCACGGAATAATTGAGGGGGCCATTATTAACCAAAACGACCAGGTCACCATTTGACTCGGATGAGACCACGTCGGGGTCACCATCATTCTCATAGTCAAACACATCTACAGCCCTTGGAGTACTTTCATTTGAGAGTAATACGCCATTGTAAAATTTTCCAGAACCGTCGTTTAAGACCGCTTTAAAACCACTTCCCAATGAACTATAAATGATGTCAGCGAAGCCATCTCCATTGACATCTGTAAATGCTAAAATGCCATTCATTGAAAACTGCTCAAGATTGGTCGCCACTACATCATCCGCAAATTCCAGATTTCCTAAATTCTTCTGCCAAAAGATAAAATCATCGTCAAACGTATGGTCTGTACGGCTCGCTACAATATCCGGCAAGTCATCGTTATCGACATCAACAATGTGGAATTCTTCGATGCCACTGGCAACAGGGAACGTGATCGGGAGCAAAGTAAAAATACCATTCTCGTTAACTGCAATATGGTCCCTCATCACAATGTCCACATCACCATCGGCATCCATATCTTTCAAATCAATTTTCTCGTCTATGCTTGAAGTAAAATCAAAAATAATATGGGTCTTAAAAATGCTCGCATCGCCATATAGATTTTCCCGCCATTGCAAACGTCTATAATTGAAATAGACGACATCCATATCTCCGTCATTGTCCATGTCGGCAGATTTTACTTCCCCCCAATAAGAAAGATTAATATGTTCCTCCTTTTCGAATTGTGAATAAACAGAAACAGGTAAGCAGAAAAATAAAAAAAACAGCGTGTAAATAAAACCTCGCATATAAATAGGATATAATTTGTTCATACTTTCGGATAAACATTTTCACTAAAATAATGCGAAAGATCTAAACTGGCTAACTTTTATATCTTTTTTCTTTTTGTTACGCAGCGTATCGCAAAGAAGACACTGAGCTTAAACAGAGATCAAGCAGCCCGCAGTTTTAACCAGCCCAACACTTAAAAACAAAAATTTAACTAAGTGGCTGTTCAAAAAAAATGACACTTTTCCTTCGTCTGAAAAAGATTTTTAAGACTTGGGAATCAAACATTTGCCCAAATAAAAGTGTCATTTTTAGTGCTACTTGTTTTCATCCAATAACCTACTTCAATCAAATATTTATTTAAACCTAAAAAAAACCAAATTGAGCGAAGCGAAATCCCGTACCGTTGGTCGGGAAATTATCAATTATCAATTATCAATTCTTTCGTAATCCGATTTAATTCTTTCAGCTTATAATTAAAATCACCTTTTAATTTTTCCCGGATCGAATACATATTTTGTAAAATATCGTGGAGGTCATTGGGCAGCATTTGATTCAGGTTTTCTTTTAACCGCTTCGCAATGGTCGGTGATTTACCATTGGTTGAAATAGCAATTTTCAAATCCCCTTTTCTGACAATTGACGATAAATAAAAATCACATAAATGCGGCGTATCTGCCACGTTACATAAAATATTTTTTTCGGCAGCGAGGCGTTTTATTTCTGCGTTTATTTCCGTTTGATCCGTGGCACCGATCACAAATTGTTGCCCCTCCAAATCTTTTTCTTCAAATGCTTTTTCAATTAATTGTACCTGCGGAAACTGCCGGGCATATGCCACAGTATTTTCCCGAAAAAAAGTAGCCACCATCTTTATTTTTGTTTGTGGACTATTGGTCAATAAAGACGTTATTTTTTCCAGTCCCACATAACCACCACCAACAACAAGTACATTGAAATTTTCGAGCTTTAAAAATATGGGATATAAATTATTCATTTTATTTTTTTTAACACATAGGCACACAGGACATATAGTTTTTATGATTAATTTTCCATGTGTTCTATGTGCCTATGTGTTTATTTAATTATCGTAAAAATTAGTGCCATGCGTAGTTGCCAGTACATATTCCTTCCGAATTACAAAATCACCAAAGCGTTCATTTTTATTTCTGTTTTTCGCATAGTCCGCAATGATCGGTTCCAGTGTTTCAAGGATCGTTTTCTCATCCACCATTTCTTTGTATAATTTATTCAAACGGTCACCATTGAAAGACGCACCGAGGTATAAATTGTATAAACCGATGGCCCGTCCGACAAACCCGATCTCCCCTAAATACGGGCGTCCGCAGCCATTTGGACAACCAGTCATACGGATAATTATTTCATCTTTTTCCAAGTTGTTTTTAATTAAAACCTGGTCCAGCTTATCAATCAAAGAAGGCAGGTAGCGCTCCGATTCGGCCATGGCCAGCGTACAGGTGTTGAGTGCCACACAGGCAATGGAATTTAACCGAAGCCCTGATTTTTCCTGCTCCGGCAATACTTTATATTTTGCCAAAATACCGTTGATAATGGGTTTTTCTTTTTCGGGAATCCGGCAGATCATTAAATTCTGATTGCCTGTCAAACGAAAATCACCAGGATGGACATCCGCAATTTTCCGAAGGGCTTCTTTTAATTTATATTGTTCCGTATTTTTCACCCGGCCACCCTCAACAAACAAAGTAATATTATGCGTGCCATCCAGGTTTTTATTCCATCCGTATTGATCACCATTATTTTCGAAGTGATATTTTTCTTGCGGTAAAAAATTAAAACCTACCCTTTTTTCAATTTCTTTTTTAAAATTATTTAACCCCATTTTATCAATGGTGTATTTCATGCGGGCCAACTTCCGGTCTTCCCTATTTCCATGATCCCGTTGAATCATCATGATGGCACCGATCACATCAATTAATTTTTCGGGCTTGACAAAACCAATATCATCAGCGAGGCGCGGGTAGGTGTCCGGCCGGCCAAACGTCATACCCATGCCCCCGCCGATGGCAATGTTGTAACCCTTTAATTTTCCATTTTTTTCAATCGCAATGATACCGATATCGTTCGCATAAATATCGACATCGTTATGAGGCGGAATGGCAATGGCTATTTTAAATTTTCTCGGCAAATATGTTTTGCCATATATCGGCTCATCATCCACCACATCGATAGATTTTATTTTTTTCCCGTCCAGCCATATTTCGTGATAAGAGGATGTTTTCGGGGTAAAATAGTCGGATATTTTTCCGGCGGTTTCAAACACCTCTTCATGGATCGGAGAGAGGTACGGGTTGGGGTTGCACATCACGTTCCGGTTCACGTCACCACAACCGGCAAAACTGTCCATCAGCACCTCATTAAACCCCTGAATGGTAGGCCGCAAATCTTTTTTCAAAATACCGTGCAATTGCACCGCCTGTCGGGTGGTCAGTTTCAGTCCGCTGTTGCCATATTCGTCGGCCAGGTCATCGAGCCGCCGCCACTGCTCCGCAGTCACGATACCGCCCGGTGCCCGCACGCGGATCATAAACGAATACAAAGGTTCCAGTTTTTGCCGCTTTCGCTCACTGTCCAGATCGCGGTCAGCCTGCTGGTAAGACCCGTGGAATTTGATCAGTTGCGTATCATCATCGGCGATGGCACCGGTGATCTCATCGCGCAGACTTTCCTCCAAAGTGCCGCGGAGGTAGTTGCTTTTTTCTTTGATCTTCTCTACGTGTGATACTTTTTTTGACATGGAAGTAGGTTTGTATCGCCAAAGTCTATTTGGCATTCAGGTATTGTGGGATATTGGGATATTGGGATATTGGGATATTGGGGTATTTTTTATTGTCGATAATGACGAAAGGAGGTCAGTATACGTCTTCAAGGAACCTGCGGTTTTTCACCAGTTCCTTAAATCGGGCTTCCGCCTCTGCTGTACTCACGCCGCCGTACTTTTCAATAATCGTTTTAAAAGCCGCCCGCACGTCCGGCGCCATGCGGTTTTTATCACCGCAGACATAAATGACCGCGCCCTGCTCCAGCCATTCGTACACTTTCTCTCCTTTTTCCAGCAACTTGTGCTGCACGTAAACCTTTTCCTCTTGATCGCGTGAAAAGGCCACGTTCAAACGATGGAGCTGCCCTTTTTTCAGGGCTTTCTGCCACTCGGTCTGGTAGAGAAAGTCTGTGGTAAAATGCGGATTACCGAAGAACAGCCAGTTTGGCCCTTCGTCCTCCCGCTCAACGCGGTCCTGTAGGAACGCCCGAAATGGAGCGATGCCGGTGCCGGGACCAACCATGATGATCGGCGTATTGCCGTTTTGCGGCAGTTTGAAATATTCGTTTTTATCAATGAAGACCCGCACTCTTTCCCCAACAGCCAATCGGTCAGCCAGAAAAGTGGAAGCCGCCCCTTCCTTTTTACGTCGGCCGGTTTTATAGCGAACCGCCCCGACGGTCAAATGAACCTCATCGGGATAAGCTTGTCCCCCGGAGGCGATGGAATACAAACGGGGCTGCAGTTTGCGCAAAATTCTTATGAAATCAGTCGCCGAGTAGTCATGCGGAAACTCGTTCAGCAGATCCAGTACATCGCGCCCCCAGACATATTCCTGCAATGCGTTCGCATCAGCGACGAGCGATTTTAATTTTTCAAAACGGCCCGCTTCAGCATGCCTTTCCAAAACATCCCGGGTGAGGTTGGTCAATTCTACCTTGGTTTTTAAAACAGTTCCAAGGGATAGCATTTCTCCTTCATAATCAACGTTTTGCGAAGCATCAAAACCAGTCTTTTTTAAAATCTGCCCCACCAGTCGATCAGGGTTGTCGGGCCAAATGCCAAGCGCATCGCCTGCCTCATAGGTCAGGCCAGAACCTTCTATGGACAGCTCAATGTGCCAGGTTTCCTTGACGGAGCCGCGGCCGTTCAATTGAATTTTTTCGAGTACTTCAGCCCCGTAGGGGTTTTTGCGGGTATAAGTTGGTTGGGCAGCAGAAGTGGCTCCGTTAATTGTAGTAAAACCATTGACGATGTGGCCGTTGCCATTTTGCGGAGCAGCATTTTCTTTTGCTAAAATTTGGGCGATTTGTTCCACCCAGGCGTCGGCATCATCATGAAAATCAACGTCACAATCAACGCGGTCGGCCAAACGGGTCGCTCCCAGCTCCGCCAGTCGCTCGTCAAATTCGACCCCGGTCTGGCAAAAATTCACATAACTCCTATCCCCCAGCGCCAGCACGGCAAATTTCAGATCGGGCAATTTCGGCGCTCGTTTTGAAAGCAGGGCCGCATGAAATTCCTCTGCCCCGGCGGGAGGCTCGCCCTCGCCGTACGTACTTACTGCCACAAACAAGTACTTGACTTTTTTCAAATCCTTGACGGAAAAATCAGCGAGGTCTTCTACCGCAACTTCCCAGCCCGTTCCTTCCAACCGCTCGCCCAGTTGTCGGGCAACACCCTTGGAGTTACCGCTTTGCGAGCCGAAAACAACGGTGGCCTGTTTCACCAAAGGAGCAGTTTCCGGAACGGTCACAGCTTGGGCAGCCACGGCCGCCGGGCCTTGTTTGGTACTGATGCCGTATAAAAAGCCACTGAGCCACATCTGCTGCTCACCGCTTAGCTCAGTGGTTAGTTTTTTCAAAAAATCGTTATCGAAACTGAGGGCCGGATGTTGAATTTGCTTAACCATGCTTTTTTGTTTTAACACAATTTACCCCGCATTTTGATCGGGACAGGCACATCAGGACACATAGATTTTTAAGTCCATCAATAAACTATGTGTTCTGTGTGTCTGTGTGCTTCAAAAAATAAATTGTTGTTGTAAAGTGCGACTGTCTCCCCTGCAACGATCACCGCCGGGGTCCCGATTTGCTGCTCGGCTGCCAGTTGCTCGATCGTCCCCACTGTACCTACTACCCTTTTCTCATTGGGCAAAGAGGCATTTTGGATGATGGCGATGGGCAGTTCTTTTTTGTCGTTTTGATAAAAAATATCGACGATTTGCGAGAGCTTGCCCAAGCCCATCAGGATGACGACGGTGGCACGCGACCTGGCAGCCAAGGTCAAATCTTCGGTCAGCTTGTCGTCGACCGTCGTGGCCGAAATAACCCAAAACCCGCGGCTCACGGCCCGGTGCGTAACCGGAATGTTGGCCAGCCCGGCTGCGGCGATAGCACTTGAAATACCCGGCACGTAAGCCGTTTCCAAGCCATGCTCTTCCGCGTACAGAATCTCCTCCATGCCCCGTCCAAACACGAACGGGTCGCCCCCTTTCAACCGCACCACATGACCATGCCGCTGTGCCTTCTCCACAATCATTTGATTGATTTCTATTTGTGTAAAACGCTTATAACCTTTGCGTTTTCCCACAAAAATGCGAGGCACACCTGCGCAGGCGTACGCCAATATTTCTTCGTTGATGAGCGCATCGTATAAAATCACATTCGCCGAACGAATGGCTTTCAGCGCTTTGATGGTCAGCAGATCAGGGTCACCGATCCCCCCGCCGACCACCGTCAATTTGAGTGTCGAATTTGGTTTTGAAAAACCCATTTTGGTTTGTGGTTTTGTGATTTTTGGTTTCTGGTTTCTGGTTTCTGGTTTCTGGTACCTCGGTAAAAACCAAAAACCAGAAACCAAAAACCAAAAACCAAAAACCAGTCATTGAAGCATCCCCGCCGCAACGGTATCTCCGGTATTGGCATTAACGAGTATAAAAGAGCCTGTTTCCCGGTTGTCTTTGTAGGTATCGTAGGCAAGTGGTTCGGCTGTCCGGATGTTGACTTTCACGAGGTCGTTGAGCCTGGCATTTTCCGGATACTCAATTTTGTCAAGTGTTTCGATGTCGATTTTGTAATCAATATCCCGTACGGAGGATTTGACGGTCTGGCTGTTATGCTGCAGTATGAATTTACTGCCTGCCTGCAAGGGGCGCGTGTCCGACCAGCATAGAACGGCCTCCAGGTCCTGGGAGATAATCGGCGCCTGGTTTTCCAAATAAATCTGATCGCCGCGGGTGATGTCGATATCGTCTTTCAGATGGATGACCACGGGTTGTCCAATGACGGCTGCATCCACTTTTTGGTTGCCGATTTCAATGGCATCAATTTCGGAAGTAAGGCCAGCGGGAAATACCGTCACCCGGTCACCTACCTTAAACGAGCCACTTTGGATGTGGCCGGCGTAGCCGCGGTAATCTTTGACTTTTTCATTGTCCACCCGGATGACATATTGGACCTGAAAGCGGGGGGCGTCGTGTGGCTTTGAAGAATTGACAGCTACAGTTTCAAGATGATCGAGCAACGTTTTGCCCTTGTACCATCCCATTTTGGCTGTTTTCTGCACCACATTATCACCGATCAACGCACTGACCGGCACGAACTCAACTTGTTCAAAATCAAGTCCTTCCACCAGTTTCTGGTAATCAGCGGCTACTTCGTAAAATGTCTTTTCGGAGTAATCCACCAAATCCATTTTATTGATACAAACCAACACTCTTGGGATGCCCAACAGCGACGCAATGGTCGAGTGCCGTCGGGTCTGCTCAATGACGCCGTGACGGGCGTCGATCAAAATGATCGCCAGGTCGGCCGTTGAGGCACCGGTTACCATATTGCGAGTGTACTGAACATGGCCTGGTGTGTCAGCAATGATGAATTTGCGTTTTGGTGTCGTGAAATATTTATAGGCAACGTCAATGGTGATACCTTGCTGGCGCTCGGCCCGCAACCCATCCGTTAGCAGTGACAGGTCGACTTCGCCCTCCGGCAAATTACGGCTCACCTTTTCAATAGCCTCCAAAACATCGGGCGACACAGCCCCTGAATCGTATAGTAAACGGCCGATCAATGTACTCTTGCCATCGTCAACGGAGCCGCAGGTTAAAAATCTTAGAATATCCATTTTTAGAATGAAGAATTAAGAATGAAAAATGAAGAATGTTAAATGAGTCATTTTTTTGATTCTTCATTTTCCATTTTTCATTAAAAGTATCCGTTCAGTTTCCGGTCTTCCATTGCGGCTTCGGAGAGGCGGTCGTCGATGCGGGTGGCGCCCCTTTCGGAAGTCTTGGTGCGGATGATGTCCTCGATGATATCGTCGATGCTCTCCGTGTCGCTTTTTATGGCAGCGGTGCAGGTGGCATCACCAACCGTGCGGAAGCGGACGTTTTCCTCGACGACCTTATCGTTGGAATCAATCTGGATAAACGGGGTAACGGCCAATAATTGCCCACCTGGCAGCTCCACACATTTTCTCTTGTGAGTGAAATAAATACTCGGTAGCGTGATTTTTTCCCGTCGGATATAATTCCATACATCCAGCTCTGTCCAATTGGAGATCGGGAAAACCCGCACGTTTTCGCCCTTCCGGATGCGGCCGTTGTAAATGTTCCAGAACTCGGGGCGCTGGCGCTTAGGTTGCCATTGTCCGAATTCGTCCCTGACCGAAAAGATGCGTTCCTTGGCCCTCGCTTTTTCTTCATCGCGGCGGGCACCTCCGATACAAGCATCGAATTCGAACTCCTCGATGGTTTCCAGCAGCGTATAGCTCTGCAGGGGATTGCGCGTTGGGAATTTGCCCGTTGGTTCGGTCAGCCCTTGGCGCAAAATGGTATCCTCCACATAACGTACGATGAGTTTTTCATCGATCACATTGGCCAACTGGTCGCGGTAGGCCACCACTTCCGGAAAGTTGTGCCCCGTGTCGATGTGAACCAAAGGAAATGGAAATTTGCCGGGACGGAAGGCTTTCTCTGCCAAACGGACGAGCGTGATGGAATCCTTACCGCCAGAAAACAGCAGTGCGGGCCGTTCAAACTGCCCGGCCACTTCCCGCATAATGTGGATAGCCTCTGCTTCGAGGCGGTCGAGGTGGTCGTTGATGTAATTATTCATTTTTGAAGTAGGCGAGCGAGCGAGTAGGCAAGTTGGCGAGTACGCCTTTTCCGACCATCCTGCTGGCTCTTTACTATTTGGTTTTCAAATTGATATGCTGCTGTTAACGGTGTTAGCATTGCGAGCGGCTACACCGTTCACCTTTTATCTGGCATGTAATCCGCATTCCTTTTTTGAGGTGTCCTCCCACCACCAGCGGCCGGCCCGGAAATCTTCGCCGGGACGGATGGCCCGCGTACAGGGCGCACAGCCGATGCTGACGAAACCTTTATCGTGGAGCGGGTTGTAGGGAATGTGGTGTTTCCGAACAAATGCCCTGGCCTGCTCGAATGTCCAGTCAAAAATGGGATGGAACTTGGTAAGGCCGAAGCCGTCGTCCCATTCCACATTTTGCATGCCCTGCCTGTTTGTTGACTGCTCGGCTCGGATACCGGTGACCCATACTTGCTGGTTTTCCAGGGCCAGGCGCAGCGGTGCCACTTTGCGGATAAAACAGCACTCCTTCCTGTTTTCCACAGACTCATAAAAACTGTTGGGGCCTTTCTCCCGCAGCAGTTTTTGTACATCGTCCGCTTTTGGGTAAAATACTTCAATCGGCCTTTTATAGCGTTCCATCGTCTGTGCCCAGGTGTTATAAGTTTCCTGAAAATTGCGGCCGGTGTCCAACGTAAAGACCCGGATCGGCAAATTATTTTCAAAAATAAAATGGGAAACCACCTGATCCTCCAGACCAAAACTGGTGGAGAAGGAAACCTGGCCGGGAAAACGATCTGCCAGCCACGTTAAAGATTCAACAATAGAAAGTCCGTTCAGCTCCGTGCGCAATGCACGGGCAGGTGCCTCGGTTAAAAGCATAGTTAAAGTATTTGAGCAGGCAAGTCGGCAGTATTCGGGCAGGCCAACTACACCTTTTGTGATTAATTGGTTAGGGGAGAAAAATCACCCGCAACATCGTGCGCAGGAATAACAACTTGGCAGGTTAGGATGAAAATAAAAATCCATTTTAGCGGATAATTTTTTATTAAATAAAAAAGCCCTTCAATAAGTGTTTTACCGAAGGGCTTTTTTTATTTGACAAATATCAAGCAGCAAAAGCATTATTGATCCTCCGGTTTTAGAAGACAACAACAGCAACACATGCCCATGATATTTTTTGTATTTTTTTTCATTTCGATGACAAAGGTATACGTAAACATTTGACTTTTGCAAGGGTTCGATCCGAAAAAAATAATTTTCTGTTTTTTTTAACAAAATTATTTTTTTCGGAAAATAATCGTGTTGCAAATTCCTCGCCAACGGAATTTAATTCGGCATAATTTCCCGTTTTTTTTTAATAAAATATATGAACATACATTTGTATTTAAATAGGGATATTTAAAAATAACAACGCATGAAATAATAATAAAAAATTAAAAAAAACGATCCCAGACAGAACAATTCTACCCCAATTATTGCAACTAAAAAACCTCCTCCAAACCTTTTACCGAATGAACTTGTGCTTCTTGAGATTTCATGTTAAAGGTAAATTCTCCATCCTGCCTTACTTTTTCCCAATCAATATTTTTCATAGCTTCCTTGGAAAAAACGGCCACCTTATTTTCCGGCAAGACCGCCAGCAATTTATTTTCCGCTTTCGGGTCGATGGAGAATTTATCAAAATTGGTCTTGTCAAATTTAACCACGCACGGCCCCGTTAAATCAGTGATCAAAAAAACAGATACATCGTTATAATATGTGGATTCATCAAATTCAAAATTCGCCAAAAAACGAACACGGCCTTCCTGTTTGATCAGCCTGTCCCAGTTGTAGAGCCCAAATTCTGCAATCTCAAAACGACGGATCATTTGGGCTTCTTCTTTTTTTCGTTTTTTTTCTGCAATTATCTGATCTATACGAAACTGCTCGAAAGAGTCAACGGTTTTTTTTGCAGATTCATCGAGGTAAACATATGTTGTAAAATATTTTTCTGATGATTGCAAAGTCAGTTGAACAACATGTTTTTCTAATTTAAATGTGTCGCAAAGCTTAAACTGCTCCCTTTTATACAAATGAGAAACCTTTCCTTTTTTTAATGGCCGGACATACATGTCCTTTGTATAGTTGTAAATATGTTTGCCTTGCCAATTGTACACATCTACGCCTGGTGAAAAATCACTAAAAAGGAAAAGGCGGCCCATATAGCCTATTCCATTGCTGTTTCGCAAAGCCGGAACCGACACACTCGACAAAAGTTCTCCGTCCATCGTCCATAAGGTCATCGTCCCATTTTTCGACAGTGCATAAATTTTATCGGTATCATCAAAGCCTATTTGAAAAATATCTTTGTCATATGATTTAAAATCCATTACCAGCCGGCCTTCCAAATCGAACGCCTTGACAAAGTCGCCCTCACTTATCAACAGCCTCTTTCCAATTTCAGATTTTGCAAAACATTGCTGCCATCCATCATACCTCCAATTCTTGAACCCGGGGACAGTGATTAATTCTTTATTTTCCGGAATATTAAAAACAACAAGTGTGGAGTCTGCTTCATTCCAGCCGGTAGTTATTTCGGGCAGCATTTTATCCACGGGATAAAAGCTCTTTTCAAAATCCAAAATATTTTTTTCATTGGTTTCATAATTCCAGGTGACGGTACATGATTCAAACCATTGAATCATATTTAAAACAATAACTGGAAAACCATCTATTTTTTCTGCATCTTGCACATACCATTGTTCCCCATTCCCCTTGGGCAGTTGCTTTAATACCGTTGGGTCCAATAATATTTCCGTATTTTTTTTAAAGTCCCAGATAATTACTTCATCAGTATCGGCAATACCTAAAATTCTATTACCCCCAATGTACTTAACTGACTTAAACCAGGTAAATTTTGCACCTTTTACATTTCCATTTAAATCACATACAGATAAACCGTCATCTGTATTCAAAATTAAATACCCATCGTTTGTAAATAAAAAATAATTATTTTCATATTTACCAAAGTGATTGAGATAGCCTCCCTTTTTCACCTGCAGTTTTTTAATGACCTTCCCTTTCAAATCGGTTATGTGTAGATTAACATAATAGCCCCTCGCAATTTCATCGCCAACAAAGACCACCCTATTTTCTTTATAAGATATTTTATGTCCATAAGACTTTCCATAAAACCCAATCCTGCTCCCCGAAAAATCATATAAATAAATCCCATCCGATTTTTCAACAAAAAAATAATTTTTCACCGTATCAAATCCGTCTTGTAAAGTATTGACATTTTTTACATCATCGATTACCGACACTAACTCTCCGTTTGTTTTATAGATTTTCAGATTCTCCCCGACCAGCACTAAAAAAACTTCCAGGTCTTTTGAATAATTTGTCAAGCTTCTGTAGTCATCAAAATCGATCAGTTTTTCCATAACAACAGGACCCCCAAGACCATACCTGGGTCGGCTAACCACTACCTCATCCCATTCTTCATCCAGCACCCAATTGTTTCCTGCTGTATTCGGATTGTTGGACTGCGTTGCCAAATGCCACGTTATTTTTTCCAGCGCAGCCAGTTCTGGTGAATCTCCTTTATTGAATTTTAATTTAAAATCTCCCACTACTTTTGCCGGATCAAAATTTTCCTCAACCGGTTCGTTGGTCATTTTTTTCCATGCCCCCTGCCGACTGCTATTTGTACTATTTTTATTTTCTTCAAAAAAGAAAAAGTCATAATCACCGGGCACGGGAGAAGGGAAATTGACCGCCAGTTTTTTGGTCGGGTCAATCTGTATTTTTTGGCCTGCTGCCATTCCCTGCAACTGGAACATGCCTGCACTTTCAAAAAATTGTTCCCCTCCCTGGTCGACATATCGCATGGGTATACCGGAAGCGATTATTTCCGACTCAGAGGCATAAGTCTCTAAATTCAGTTCTACGGAATCAGTAACCGGTTGGCCATTTTCATCAATAAAGGCCCCAGCCTTTATTTCTATACTAATACCGGAAGGGAATTTTACGACCTGGTCATTGGCCGGATCGATTTTTTTGACGGCCGCTTCCACAGCTACGTCTACGAGCGGTGGGGCCACGGAAAACACCCGTTTTTGTTTGGCAGTACAACTGAGGAGAAAGAGAAAAGCAAAAAAGAGAGTAGACTGTAATAATTTCATCATAATAGGATTTATTAATTGACCGAACCCTATTTCATAAGCAAACCAAAAATATTCTTTCTTCTTTAAAAAGAGAGATTAATTAGATAGATGCCATTAAAGCAACGACCGCATGGGAGTATTTCAGAATTAACGTTTTTTTTCAACACTATTTGTATATTGCTTCCCAAAAGGCAATCAGGTGAAAATCAATATCCATCCTATTACCCTTTATTTAAAGGATACTTTTAAAATATCCCGGGACGCCTATTCCGAACGACGAGCGGTCATCGTAGAATTATCCGCGGCCGGAAAAACAGGATATGGGGAAGCCTCGGAACACAGCTTTTACGGAATCGACCGGGACGAAATGTTACAGCAGGCGCAGGCCATCATTCCTGCCATCGCAGATTATGCGTTTGACAATCCCACCAATTTCTGGCGTTACCTAAAACCCCACGTCTCACACAATTCCTTTTTGCAGTGCGCCATAGACAATGCCGCCCACGATCTATATGGAAAAATATGCAACCAGCCCTGCCATCAGATCTGGGGGCTCAATCCAGACAACTTAATTAAAACCAGTTTCACTCTCAGTATTGATCCGATTGAAAAAATGGTGGCAAAAATAAAATCCACCGATTTTGATATTTATAAAATAAAACTAGGCACGGACGATGACATGGGCATTTTAAAAGCTTTGAGAAAACATTCGGATGCCGTGTTTCGAATTGATGCCAACTGCGCATGGACAGCCGCCGAAACGATCCGTTATTCACACGAAATGAAAGCGCTCGGCGTCGAGTTCATTGAACAACCACTAAAAGCAGATGACTGGGACGGCATGAAAAAGGTAAAAGCAAAATCAGCCTTGCCCATTATTGCCGACGAAGCTTGTGTCAGTAAAAACATGATCCCCAAGTGCGCCCAACATTTTCATGGCGTCAACATCAAACTGATGAAATGTGGCGGACTCACCCCTGCCCTGCAAATGATCGAACACGCCAAAAACCTCGGGCTAAAAGTAATGGTGGGCTGCATGGTAGAAAGCAGTGTCGGCTGTTCGGCCATTGCCCAACTGGTGCCTTTGTTGGATTATGTGGACATGGACGGCTCGCTGCTATTGGCAGATGATCCGGCCACGGGCGTTTCTGTCCTGCCGGACGGCACCGTCGTTTTACCCCAAAAAAACGGACTCGGAATTGAGATGAAATAACCAATTTTCACAATTAATATTTCTTAAACGACCGCGATTTATTTTCTAAAAAACTGCACCACTTAACCATTATTTTTTTTGTCAAAATTTTTAAGCAGGTGGTCAAAAAAAATGACATTTTCCTTTTGCCTGAAAAAGATTTTTAAGACTTGGAAATCAAACATTTGCCAAAATAAAAGTGCGATTTTTAGCGCTCTTTATTTTGCCCAAGCACTTACTTATGCAGCTTATCCTTCTCCATAAAAACACAAATTTTTTAATGAAATAATGCTCCGAATTAAATATTCAATTTATTGTTTACTTTTTAAAGCCTTTCATTTTCTTTGTTTTCATTTTCTCTTTTTGAACCGCCACGAATTATCGGTGTACAACAAAAAAAACAACAATGAAATACTTGCTGACGATCGTTGTATGCTTTTTAATATTTGTTTGCAGCGACCACACAGACACCCCAGCTGTCCTCCCTCCGGCATTGATGAAAATCCTAAGTCATCATGGAACTCATTCCAGATGGGACAAAATGGAAGCACTCAGTTTTCAAGTAAAAAAAAACGACGGAAAAGAGACACATTTTATTGATTTAAAAAGCAGAAGAGGCCGGATAGAAGGCCCAACTTATAAATTGGGCTACGACGGAAAAGACATCTGGGTCAGCGCCGATTCGATCTATGAAGGCAATCCCGACATGTACCACAATCTGTATTTTTATCTTTTTGCCATGCCTTTTGTTTTATCCGACGATGGTATTGAATATGAACAAGCGCCACCCATTTTATTTAATGGCCAGCAATATCCCGGCCTGAAAATATCTTTTAAAAAAGGAATTGGCAACTCGCCCAATGATGAATACTTTTTGCATTACGATCCCCGGACCTACCGGATGGCCTGGCTGGGCCATACGTTCACCTATTTTGAAAAAGAAAAAAGTCCGCATATAAATTGGATCAGGTACGACGACTGGCAATGGAACAATAAAATCCTATTACCTAAATCAATTACCTGCTACAATGCTATTAATGGCGAAATAACCGGCCCCAGCAACAATATATCTTTTGACAGTATTTCAATCAATGCTTATATTCCTTATCAATATAATTTTGAAAAACCAAAACGGGCACTCGTGATAAAATAAAATGATTTAAAAAACCCGAACAGGATAAACGCACGAAAATCCCAAAATGTAACTATAGGATCACCAGATCAAAAAAGGAGGAGTTTTTTACCACTCCCCGACATCCGAGGACTTACCTTCCCAGAACCACCCCAAAGACTAATATTGTGTAGCAACCACGCGGAAATAAATCCTCGGTAGCCGAAATAACCACTTGGTATCATTTTGCGGTGTCCGTCCTGAATGTTTAAGACAATACACACCTCGTATTAAAATTAATTGTTACCTTTAGACCCTGAGTAAACAGCGTAGATTAAAAACAAAACCTGCTACTCTTTATGAGTATGGTCTCAACTAAAAGAAAACAATTTCCTCTCCATGCGGTGGCCTTCGCCAACGCTTCCGTCCTTTTCTTTTTCGCTTCGGCCATTACCATAATTCAACCTTTCACCAACGCCCTAGCGCGTTTACAAATCTCTGACCATGAGTAACAATCGACGAATGAACAGCGTGATTGGCCCTGTATTGCTATGGGCCAAGGAAAACAAAAAAAAGGCCTCCGCACTGCACGAAGAACGACAAAAACAATCTCGTTTGATGAGAGGGGCCCCCCTCAAAATGGACATGCTCCTTGAAGAAGTTGAAGCAACCAATAAATTCAAAGTACCGGCCGGTTTTACCGGGAAAGATTATGTCTCCATGTTGGTTTCCATTGATGCCGAAATCGAACACGGCCTGATGTTGCAGTATCTGTACGGAGCCTACAGCCTCGGCGGGCCGCAGGTCCCTGAAAAATATCAGGAGAGGGTACGCAATTGGCAAAACATTATCCTGGGGATCGCCAAAGAAGAAATGGGCCATTTCATATCTGTTCAGAATGTGCTGAAAATCATGGGTGCCCCATTGAATTTTGGCAGGGAAAGTTACCCTTGGGACACCGAGTTTTACCCATTCCCTTTCACGCTGGAACGCCTGACCCTGCGTTCACTCGCCAAGTATGTGTACGCCGAAGCATCGACAGAGTGGCTCGAAAGTGATGACCCTACTGCGAAAGAAGTCGTCAAACTGGTCAACGCAGAAGTCCATGACCCTCATAATGTGGGCGCCATGTTCAAGATCATCATCAGTCTCGTGAAAGACCCGTCCATTATTCCGGACGAAGTTTTCCAGGCATCCACCTATCCCTACCAGGCCAAGTTCGATGAATGGGGCCGGGGATATGCCGGAGGCGCACGCGGTGCAACTTATGTTGACAAATTAAAAGGCACCCCCGACGTGCTGGTCGTCCCGCTGGCATCCAGGGATGACACCGTCAATGCCTTGAAAGAAATAGCCGAACAGGGAGAAGGAGATGACCCGAAAGCCGACGATCCTTCCCATTTCGAACGATTTCTTTATGTCTACGAAGACATGAAAAAAGTATTGAGCGAAGCGGATGGAAAATGGCATCCTTCCAGAAATGTAGCTTCCAACCCTTACATTGACGACGACCTGGTAGAGCCTGACCTCGATCCCGCAGAAGGCGCAACTTCCGGTGAAATCAACACACCCATCACCAATGACGAGACCAAGCTGTGGGCCAACCTCTTCAATATCCGTTACCGCATGTTGCTCAACTTTTTAAACCACAGTTTTTTGCTCGAAGGCGGGCTGAACAATACCGGCGCCCGGACCCCCAGAGGCATGATCATCAATTCCACCTTCGGAGAAATGTACAACCTGCGCAGTATCGCCGTAGCACTGGTTGACATGCCTGTTTCCGACATCGTCGGAGAAACCATTATGGCCGGGCCTCCATTTACGATCCCCTACACCATGGAATTGCCTTTCGGGGAACACAACCGCTGGCGGCTGCACCAGGATTTGATCGAGTCTTCCCGACAGATCATCGACGAACTGCTCAGCCGCAGGAAGACGACCCACAGGAAATACCTCAAAGCCCTCAAAGAGCTGGACAACACCCTGTTGAAAGACATTGCGAGTCTGACCGAGTATGCGGCTTAATCAACTGGCTGAGAGATGATATTTTTCGAAAAATGTCATCCTTGGTCACATCCTAATTTTTCAATTTCCAATTTCAAATAATCACCACATGAAAATCATAGAATTAAGAATCCTTCCGCCCATTGCCATCGGCCGACTGGGTGCGTCCAAGACCCCGCTGGATGCCTACACGCTGGAACTTTCAAAAGAAAAACCACTTGACTTTCGAAAAATAGTCCCTAAAGAATCTTTTACCATCAACCCCAAAACAGGGGCCATCAAAAGCAGAAAACCAAGGAAAATTAAATTCAAAGAGGCCAAAAACATCAATGACAAAAATGGCAAAATCCATCCCGTAGCCCCTTTCCTGGAAGTATTTGCCATCACGGATGAAGAGCCAGGTTTACTGGTGCCTTTAACCACCGGGCTGTTAAAAAAATGCGGCCGCTCCATTGATGACATTAGCTGGAAGGTAGAAGTCGGCAACATTAAGATTTTCCGGCGGACGGGCAACCCCGATGATAAAATTATCGCTGCCATCGACAACCTCGATAGCCACAGCATCCAATCCCTGGACGGAAAGTGCAATAATTTTCTGAAAGGAAAAACCCTGCCCCTGGGCCATGTACAGTTTGTCAAGCCATCCAGGGAACATCCGGAAATCAGATTTCGGTATACCCCGGCAGCGGGCAAAGTATACGGCACCAGAACAAAGCGCATCGAAACAGAAGGAGCCAAACCGGTGCCTGACCCCATCATCACTTCCGATGATCTGGTACTCTACGACGAAAAGAAAGGCGACTGGTTGAACTACGAAGAAGGAGCATCCTTCGACCCTACGTACACCAACCCGGCCCAAATCTTTGCCGGGTACGCCACTGCAGCAGGCGCACAGGTTAGTTGGGGCTACCTCGATGACGAGTGCGATGGCTTCGCAGAGGTTCATTTGAAGGGAAAAGAAGTAAAGCGAAAAGGGAAAATGGTCGTGGTAGAAAAACCACTCAAAGCCCGCGCCCACATTGGTGCCGGGCCTCCGGCTTTTGCTCCTGATACACTGCCGGTAAGGGTGGTCATCGATGAACTCGAACAAATCCTCCTCAGCCCGGAAGTAGAAGGAACCGTCAGCATTGAAAAAGCCGAGGAACTGGTACGCCGTGCATTCGAAACAGTTCGCCTGATGAACTCTGCCGTGATGAACGGCAATGCCATCAATGGCCGCGAAGACGTAGCCAGTACCATGGTCCGCCAGGACGCAGCTGATTTCTCGCGCTTGTACGAACCGATCATGGCTACTTCCCTGGTGGACAACCTGGCCCTGCGCGTACTGCACGAGCGGGTCTTCAACGGGCTGAGTACCGGAGCCGCTGCATGGTTTGCCGATGCACTCCGCCGGCCCAATGAAATTGGTGATCTTTCCAATGAAGGTCGCCGGAAGATGCCTGCCCTGATGCGAAATGCCGATGGCCGGGCCCTTTGCTTTACCCACCGACAGATCAATACCATCATCAAAGCAGCGATCAACTCTATTTTCAGTGAACTGCCAGCGGGGCAGGAGGACGACGCAGCCCACGAGGTGGTACCGATCAAGGCAGACGACCTGAAAGCTCAATTGCAGTACCGAGGCCAGGGCAACCCCTTCTCTGTGTTGCCGCGCACCGCCATCTCCAATTGCTTTCCAGGTCTGGAATTTGACTTCCGCAACCTCTGGCGCAGGTCGTTCAAGGAAATCATCCTCATTGAAAACAACAATTATGTACTCGATGCCATCAGGGGTTTTGAACATTTGATCCATCACCGGCTGGTGGCTGTGGATTGGGTGCCGACCATGGTTCCCACCTGGGGACCTGTACGACCGGGTGCTGATCCGGAACGCTTGAAAACGGCCAACAACCCAAATGGGGTTTCCTTTATGGAATGGTCCAACAACCTCGCTGCTGTCCTTCAGAAAGGCGGCCAAAAAGTGACCTGCCATTTCACCAAGCGTGTTTCTAAAGACGAGGTAACGGTCATAGAAAAATTGAAAGAAGACAATGACTACCGAAAGGAATTGAGCGACAAACGAAAATATATAGCAGTCGAGTTGACCGTCAACCATATCTTCAAAGGAAAAAGCGCGGCCATTGCCGACCAGGTGCTCGAACCGGGAGAACTCACCCAGGGCCTTTGCGCTCCCTGGCAAAATGATTACCGGGAATGCGCTTGCTACTACTGGGCAGCCAGCCGTCCCGACTACGTGAATGTGGAACCCGGCGAAAACGGCCTCAGTAAAGGCGATAATTGGCTCGCCAAGGAACGCTCCGGCACTTACATTCCCGACAACCGGGTCGACACCCGCCTGGTCTCCTATGACGACCTCTTCGCCAACTGGCAAGGAGAACTCAACTTCCTCCTAAAAGGAAATGATGCCCTGGGGACTTAATTGTTAATTGTTGGTCGTTGGTTGTTCCAATCAACCAACGACCGACTACCAACAATCCTAAAATGACAGCAACACAACCACCACCAACCATCGCCCGGTTCGCTGACGGGCTGACCTCAGTGGTCAACCGGCACTCCAGACCGAAGTCACCACAAGTACAGCTGATCAAAGGACCGGGCAAGGCCCAGTTATTCGTGGTCAATGGCAGCCGTTTACACGACCTTTCGGCCAAGGAAGAAGCCCATTTTACTCAATTATTACAAACGCAGGATGAAGCTGGCATTACAGAGGCGTTGATGAAAATGGGACTACAAGAACCGGTCATGATTGACGATGAGCCTCTGCAAGATCCACCACTTTATGCGCTCTCGCTCGCCATTGCCCAGAAATGCAACATGGGCTGTGGTTATTGCTACGCCGAACAAGGAGACTTCGGTGGCCCGATGAAAAACATGTCGTTGGAAACAGCGATGCAATCCATCGACTTGTTGCTCAAAAGTTGCCCGGCAGGAGGCAAGGTGCAACTGACTTTTTTGGGTGGCGAACCACTGGTCAACCGGACATCACTCTGGGCCGCAACGGCTTATGCCCATGAACAGGCTCAGCAGAAAAACATCACTGTCCATTTTTCCATCACCACCAATGGCACTTTGGTGACCGAAGAGGACGCCCATTTTTTTGAAAAATACGGCTTTGCCGTTACCGTCAGCCTAGATGGGCTACAAGAAGAACACGACAAATTGCGCCCTATGAAAGGTGGGCAGGGCAGTTTTGAAAAAATCATGAAAAACATCCAGCCGCTGCTGCGGCTGCAAAAAAAGATGCAGGTGTCGGCCCGGGTAACGGTCACCCCTCAAAATATGAACCTTGCGGCTACCCTAGAAACTTTTATCCAAATGGGATTTCACAGCGTTGGTTTCTCCCCCCTCCTCAACGCCAGCAACGGGCGCAACGAGATGGAAAAAACGGATCTGGGCCACATGCTCCGCAACATGATCGAATGCGGACTGGCCTTTGAAAACAATGTCCTGAAAGGAAAGCGCTACCCGTTCCTCAACATGGTCAACGGCCTCCAGGAAATCGCCAAAAGCACCCACCGTCCTTACCCTTGTGGGGCAGGGGCCGGTTACATGGGCGTTTCGGCAGAAGGCGAACTCTCTGCCTGCCACCGCTTTGTGAACGAGCCCGCCGGCAAAATGGGTGACCTCGAAAACGGCATCGATCCAAAGCTGCAAAACAGCTGGCTGGCCAACCGGCACGTACATACCCAAAGCCCCTGCAACCAGTGCTGGGCCCGCTACCTATGTGGCGGCGGCTGCCACCATGAGGTCATTGAAAAAGGACGGCCTGCCTGTGATTATATTCGTGGGTGGCTGTATTACTTGTTGCAGGCACATGACCGGTTGGGCCGCTTAAAACCAGATTTATTTCACTAAAATCCTGTTCAGCCTTTTTCTCAGGCGCTATCATTCAGATCAAATCACATGAAAAGTTGGGCATAAATTGAACAGTTGTTCGATGATCAAAAAACGCTATTAAATGGATATTGACCGGATTTGGGACAAATAGTACCGAACTTCAGATCAGTCAACGAGCCACTTTGTTTTGATTTATTTTTAGAAATATTTCATCATAATTAAAAACAATAACCCTGTTCAAATAATCGGGCTTTCAAAATTGGCTCTACTGTATGCCAGAAGGAAGAAACCATGCAAAGTCCTGATTTAGAAAATGCCAACCTGCCATGAAAAACCTCCATCACCTAATCCTGACATTATTCTTCCTTTTCCCATTATTTTCTTTCTTGCCCGGGCAAACAGTTCAGTTTACCATCAGGAAAAGTATAGATGGCGGCATGACTTCCGTGGAATCGGGCAGCGATTTCACCTACAAAATAAATGTGACCTATCAGGCACCACTTGCCCCGGGAGAATTGACAATCACGGACCTATTGCCCACCGGCGTCATTCATGCTCAAACCATTGTGAACAATGCGGAGTGGAATACCAGCCACAACGGAGGCTTGGTGACTATCACCAACAGCACTGCGATAAACATCAATGGTAGTGTCGAATTCAAAATAAGAGTCCGAACCAACAGTGGCACAATCGGCAATGGATGTGAGTTCTGCAATCGGGCGGAACTCAATTATCCGGGAGGTATGATCAACTCCAAAGATGCCTGTATCGAAGTTACTGCGCAAAATAAGTGGACCATTTCCAAACATTTCATGTACTACATCAGCAATACCAGGATTCGCTATCAGATCAGGTTGCGGCCAAATGGAAAATACGGCAATTTCAATTTATACAATTCAAGCATCTACGATGAATCAGAACCCGGTTCCACTATCTACTATTTAAATGGCCTTCCGGGAGCGATCGACATCAACCATGCTCCCAACAGACTAGAATTAGCCACCAATTCGACCCTGCATGCATTTTCGGGAGGGTATTATGCCATCAACCTGGATGTTGAGTACCCATGTGACCAATTTTCTACCGGCGATACAGTCTGCAATAAAGCCAAGTTCAGTGCGAACGGCCCTGACAGATGCCCACCATCCGTTGATCAGCCGCCAACATCCACCGCCTGGGACGATTTTGATTTCAATGAAGCCAAGGAGAACATTGATTTACCTGATACCAGCACCTGTCGGAGTATTGTCATTCCAGATGCCAACGGCATCCTGTCCAAAAACTACTTAGACCGCAACCATTCCGTCGGATGCGAAAACATCTACACTGTCTATTATTACAATAATGGAGGAATCCCCATCAACAATATTACCCTCACCGACGACCTACCTGGAGAGATAGACATCCTGAACATTGCCTCGGAGGGTTTTTCGGGAATGACTTTTCAACGGGAATACAGTGATGACAATGGCAGCACCTGGCTCCCAGCTTCCAGTAATTTTACTACCGAAAACGTTAGTCCAGCTCCCACTAATTTGCGTTGGACAACCACCAGCGGCTCATTATTACCGCAATCGAGCGTCTATATGCTCCTGCATTACAGGATACGGGCCAATAGCCGGTACGATAACTCTCCGGTCAACGTGTCGGATGTTGTCACCAATACCGCCCACATCAAGACCGGCATCGTTCCTGACAGTATCCCTTCTTTGACTCTTTTTAAAACGGGCGAGTACGACGACTTCAACGACAACGGGATAGTGGACATAGGAGACAATATCAACTACGACTTTACTATTTTCAACAATGGAAATGCAACCATTTCCAACATTCAACTGGACGACCCTTTCCTGGGGGTGACCGGCCCTATCAGCAATCCTACCTTGTTATCCGGCGCCTCCACATCCGAATCGGTCGTTTATCCAATCACCACTGCGGACATCAGTGCTGGCCTGGTTGCCAATTCGGCCACCGTCAGTGGCCTCGCTCCTTCCAACGTAGCTGTTTCAGATGTTTCTGACAACGGGAACGAAACCGTGGACGGCCCCGATCCGGATACAGACCCGACCAATGACAGTACCATCGTCGATTTCAGTGGCTGCCAGGAAATACCGGTTTTTGGCCTCGAAGCCGAAGTCAACCGGACTTTCACCGTGGAAGCACCACAAGGAGAGTTTTGTTTGGAAAAAACGGTTTCCAAGTCTTTTCCCAATATCAACGACGTCATCACCTATAAAATGGCCATTTACAATTATGGAGGTGGTGGCCTGACGGGCACAGTGACCGACAGTGTTCCTTCCGGGCTGACCATCGTACCGGGCAGCTTCAGGTATTATTCGCAGAAAACCTATCATTCACGTCTGAACAGTTATTGCAACAATGTGAACACCAACGGCCCTCTTTCAAGCACCGTGCCTCCTGAAATTACCAGCGGCCCCTTGGTCAGTGGTCAACTTATTTCTCTGGATATAAATCTCCCGCCTGCATGTGAAGTAGATTCGGTACAGAAGCTGGTAATTGCTTTTGACGTGATTGTCACCAACACCGTACCTCCGGCCCTGTCGATCCCTAACCATTTCCAACTGAATGGCATCGATTCCGACCCAGTGAATATCAGGGTCAATTCTGTCAGCGAAATAAGAGTAGAGAAAAGAGTAAAAGGAGACCTGGACAGCAACTTTAATTTTTTGGGAAATGCCATGCCCGGTGGCAAGGCCACTTTCGAAATCACCATCAACAATGTCGGCAACCAGAAAATTGACAGTATCACTATCTTCGACAAATTGCCCATGTTGACCGATACAGATGTGGCTTGTTTTGGGACAGGTAGCCCAAGGGACAGCGAGTTCAATCTCAGTTTTGACGGAACTGCCAATTCAGGCATCCCTTTTTCAGCTTGCTATTTTCAATTGGCCCCTAATGATATCATCACCGCTTTTACCGGCTGCCCTGCCAATACTCCGGCTCCCAACGACAATGGCTTTAAAATTGATTTTGGCAGTTACGAGTTGAATGGTGGTCAGAGCATCGTACTGACCTATGACGTGGATTTGCCAGGCAACACTCCAATCGACCGCCTGGCATGCAACAACGTGACTTTCACCGCCAACAATGCCAATACCAACGCCCCCATCGGGTGCCAGTTATCCAACACCGCCTGCTTGTTGGCACGAGACTCACGCTTAGAGCCCCCTACCCTCCGCACCCCTAATAACCCCTGCTCGTTCCAACCAGAAGGCACAATTGACCTGCCTCAAAGAACCGACCTGCAAAGCGTCGTTATCAAACTCAAGTTGATCCAGAATGGAACCATCATTCAGGAGTTCACCAATCCAACTGTCAATGGAAATAATTATGAATTTTTCATCCACCCCAATCAGCTCCCCACAAGTGGTTGTTTTGACTTGATGGCTGAATTGACCTATAAACTGAGAGGATTCGAGATCGTACAGTCTTCCGGTACGCTCGCTGAAGGAAGCAAGCCAGGGCAGGACAACGATGTCTGTTTTGGCTGTTTTGGCAAAATTGGCGATCTCGTCTGGGATGACATTAACAAAAACGGCATTCAGGACAATGGCGAGCAGGGAGTCAACGGGGTTGTCATCCACCTCAGAGGCCGAGACATTAACGGAGACCCCGTGACAAGGCAACAAACATCCAACCTCAACGGAAATTACTTATTTGATGACCTGCCTCCCGGTGATTATAAAGTCGAATTTATTTTGCTAAATGACCGGGTAGGCTCTCCTCCCAACCAAGGGGCCGATGACGAGAAGGACAGTGATATTTTCCGACCCAATCACCGGACCGAAACCATCACACTGGAAGCAGGTGACTGCCTGTTGCATATTGATGCCGGTTGCTATCCTTGTGGCAACTGTACTGCGGCGGGCGAAATCAGCGGCGACGAAACGCTATGCGGCCCGGGCAATGACCCTGCTCCTATCAATACCATTTCGCTCCCAACCTGCCCATCCGGCGATATTGAATATTTCTGGATACAAAGCACCGATTACGTGCCCGGTAGTGTGGACGGCACCTGGACCATGGTCCCGGACGCTACCGGAGCAACTTACGATCCTGGCCTTATCTACCAGACAACCTACTACCGACGGTGCGTCCGTATCCGGGACTGCCATCTGGTCAAGGAAAGCAATATCGTGGTGAAAACGGTTGGGTCGGACGCAATGGCAAAAGTCAGCGGCCCCACAACCATTTGTACCAATACAGAAGCTGCCTTTTCAACGCCGGATAGTGGCCGCAGGGCAACCTACCGCTGGGATTTTGGCAGCAGGGCCACCGTTAAAAAGGGCAGAACCACCAACCCGACCGTGGTATGGTCGCACATGGGAGTGCACACGGCCAAAGTGCAGGTCAGAGCCAATGGATGCATCGCCACTCACGAGCTCCAAGTCTTTGTGACCAACAGCCCTGTTCATTGCGACTAACAGCTTAGAATTCTTACTGCCTTTTTTATAAACTGCTTTAAAAGTCAATCTACTTGTTGCCCGACGACTTTGCCGTCCCGATTTTACATCGGGACGGCGAAGCACACGGAAAGACTTTTAATGGCAAAAAAAAATTTAAAAAGCTCGAAAGACAAAAAGATTTTACCCCCAAAATTTCAATAGCATGTTTTGCAAAATAAATCCGATCTTGAGCCGGCGATATCCATTCGCCCTTGTTCAACTCATGCTTTGATGAAACAGCCTTCCGACACTTTCGACATCCTCATCATCGGTGCAGGCCCTGCGGGCACTACGGCCGCATTGCGATTGCTGGCATTGGGGTACCGGGTCGGATTGTTGGAACAGGCCACGTTTCCAAGGGCGCAGATCGGGGAGTCTCTCTCTCCCGGTATCCGCAATATTTTCCAATACTTGCAAGCAGGACATTTATTGGGGCACCCATCCTTTCTATCAGGCTTGCCAGCCCACATTGTTTGGGAAAAAAAAGCGCCACAAAAGATCGCAGCGGCTCATCACGGAGGGGGCGTTGTCGTCGACCGTTCGTTATTGGACCAATCCATGTTGGCATTGGCCGTGGAACGAGGGCTCCATGTCTGGCAACCAGCAAAACTGGAATCCTGCCAACGAACCGACCGGCAATGGCAAGTCAAATACAGATATCAAAATGAGCTGCGTACCCTGTGCAGCACCATAGTACTCGATGCCCGCGGGCGGAAAGGCATTCAACGAACGGACCGATTCCAGACCGCCCCTTCATCGGTTGCCATCTGGACACACGTACCTGCCCGGGTCATGCCTGCCGAAACGACGGTAGAAGCTTGCGAAAATGGATGGATTTGGGGATCGCCGATGCCCGGCGGCCGATTTCGGATCATGGGATTTGTGGCTCCGGAACTGGTGCAACAATCCCCGGTAAATAAAACTTTTAATCAGCTCACCGGAAATTCAATTTTATTTAAAAAATCATTGTTGCATTTAAATACTGAAAAATTGCAGACCTGCTCCGTGTTAAATTATTTACATAAAAACCCATGGAAAAATGGTTTTTTAAAATTGGGAGAATCTGCTTTTACGCTCGACCCGCTTTCCTCCACCGGGGTAGAAAAGGCCATGCGTTTTTCCCTGCAAACCGTCATTGCCGTCCATACTTTTTTAAAAACAGGAAACATGGATTTGGCAAAAACATTTTATGAAAAAAAAATAACAGAAGCCGCCGCTACCCATACTTGCTGGACCAAAAATTATTACGATGCAGCTTGGCCAGGTCCGGATTTTGAATTTTGGAAAAAACGTTCCAATTATATTTTTGAAAAATCTAAAACCCCTAATTCTTTTATTCAATTATTTATAGACGAAACAAAAAAAATCCACAAGCAAACGGAGCGAAGCGACATCCCGCGCCAAAAGGCCGGGAACTCAAAACCGCCTCAACAAAAAATACATTTGCCCACCATTTTAAATCAAATACAACATCAGCCGATTTCCCTGTCCAACCAAATTTCTTTCTTGGAATCCATCTGTGTAGAAGATGATTTATTAAAAATAAAAACCGCCGTTAGCCATCCGAATCTTGAGCGCGAAATTGCATTCCTCGGCCAGTACGAATTAAAGCCTTTACTGGACTTGGCAAATGGCCAGGACACATTTGGAAGTTTATTGAACAAATGGCACCAATTTATGCCGATTGAGCAGGCGGTGAAAATTGGGCTATATCTGTGGAAGGAAAGAATACTTGTGTAAACAATTAATTGTACATTTGTTCTGACTTCATATTTCAATAAAGCAAGTTAAGAATCATATATCATTTTACTTTTATATTAATAGTTATCATCAATACTTATGTACAACTTAAACTCAACCACGAGGACAATTGCCCTTCCCAAGGTTAAGAACATCCCAAAAGAGAGAGATGTTTCGAAGAGGATTTATCGAAAACCCAAGATCTATTTTTCCTATTCGAATTTTGATAGATTTTTCGTCAAGCATATATACGACCAATTAGCAAGTGAAAACATGGATATAATATTATTCCATGAGCAAGAAAAAGAAAAAAATAAAACAAGAAAAGAACTAATTGAATCTGCAAATGCCTTTGTAATTTTTGTATCAAATAAATATATTGAATCTACAATTTCCAATTACGAATTTAAACTAATAAAAAATTGTAATAATTCAAGCCATTATACTATCTCAGCATTAATTGAAAAAACCAACCTTT
>JBCBRY010000030.1:0-82040 GCA_039819485.1 Bacteroidota bacterium
ATGGATAATATTTTTGGCAATCAACATTTTGATATTTTAACTCAATTAAGAAATTCGTTTATAGATAAGTTGGAAACCTAAAGAACGTTTAATGAAATACCTTATTATTTGGAATAATTTATCATATAGTTTTATTGAGAATAACCTTAGAAGTAATCCCAGCATAAGTTCTCAAAAAGCCATCAAGATCATTCGCTCCAACAACGAGTGGCAAAAATTCGACATCAATAAAGATGCACCGGATCAAATAATAATATTGGTTGAATTGAATTGGACTGAGCATGACTGCCTTGGTTATTCTATTGCATTGGAAATAATCAAGGACTGGAAAGACGAGGACAAAGCGCCAAATATCCAGTTCATTTCTTTTATGGACCAGGACCAGCTTTATGATTTTAACAAAGGCATCGATAAATTTATCGCTAAAACATTCAGGCATTACAGACTGCCTCTAATTGACAATTTTCAAACGGATCGCTTTATTATTGAAAAATGGAATTACCTGAAAAAGTACGCACTGACCAAAGCCGGAATATTGGATAAGATCAAGCACGATTTGGACAGGGTATTTAATAAAGAAAGAGAAGAAATAACATTAAAAGTAGCGAAAGAATTTGTGGAAAGAATGACCGAGATCAAAGACATTATTGGAGACAAACTGCTAAAACAATTAAATGATTTCTCCCAGATTAAAGACGATTATAATTCTCAACAATTTCTGGACATCCTATATTCTGAAGTTGTCACAAGGATCAGGGATTTATCCATTGAGACCAATGGCCCTTCAAATACTGACTCTGGTTCCAAGGTGTTGATTTTAGAGGATAATATTTCTACATTAAATAAATTAAAAGACCTATTCTCTCCACATTTCAAAATAGTCACTTTTACAAACGGAGCAGAAGCACTTGAAGAGTTAAAAATAAATGGGCGCTTTTACCATGCTGTAATTGTTGATTTAGAACTCTTGGAGCCCAATCAAAAGGTAGACCAAGTCGTTCAGGGCATTGAAGTTATTGTTTATGCCAGGGACAACTACCCCCATTTGGCAAGGCGGGTGATAACCTCCTTGGGCACTATCGGAATCTTGGAATTGTTGCCCGAAGTAAGTTATCATCATATTTTGTCGAAATCCGACATCGACCGCTTTGGTGATATCTTCATGAAGACTGAGCTCTTTATTTCGTTTATCCAAAAATTACAAGTTGACATTAAAAACCGACTACCTCTCAACCGAATGGTAGGACCAGACAATGTATTTTGGGGGGTATATTCTCGGCAAGGCACAAAAGGGCGGGCATTCAAAAGGTTTTATTATAATTTGCAAGTGGAGCAGCCAAAAAAGTTTCAAGAAACCTGGGCTGAAGTTATCACTATTGTTGAAAGTCTTGAATCTAATAAATCAGTGCAGATTTCCTTTCAGTTTGGCAAGACTTCAAACACAGAAAAATGGGACCTCAACACAGATTCTGAAAAAACAATCAGCTTTTTACAACTATTATTGATCCATCGTCTTTACTGGATACGAAATTATAAAAATGGGGAATTTATAGTCTATAAAAACATGCTAAATAAAGGACATGATTTTTATAATAAAACCTATTGGCGAAATAAACCACCCGCAAGTCCAAAACAGTATTTTTATTATCTTGGATTTGGATGTAAAAAATTAGAACCAAAAACCCCAAAAGAAAAAGACCAGAAAATTACCTTTTATTTTAAATACAATCAATTATTACCGGAGGAGTTAAAGTATATCAAATCCAAATCAAATTTAGTGGTCGATCGTTTGAGCTCATTTTATCAACAGCATGAGAGCCTCTGTATCTGCATCAACCAAATCTTAGAAATCATCCTGAGCGACCAGGAAAAAAGAGGGCTCAATTCACAATTCACCCAGAAGTACCCCCAACAATTAGACAATGAATTTGAACTGGATCAGAAAGAAGCTGTTAAAATCCTCAATATTTTGCAGCAAGAGTCGGTAGTAAGAAGCAGACACAAACCTCGAGAAATGATAATGGAACTTATCGAAGATTTCAAATACAAAGAGGATGGTAGTCTTACTTTTGAATATCAGAAAACCCCCACAGTTTTAAGCGAATCTATGGATCGGATCTTAGAAACTCTGTAATTCTGCCGAGCCCAAGCTTTGTAAACCAGGCATGCCCTGCCCCCACAAATTGTAAATAATCTTGCATCGCTAAGTGGCTGTTCAAAAAAATGACACTTTTCCCTTGCCTGAAAAACAGCTTTAAGGTTTGGAGATCAAACATTTGCCCAAATAAAAAGTGTCATTTTTAGTGCTAAATCCACCTCCAAAATAAGGACGAAGATTAAATGAGAAAACAGGGGAAAACTCTCCTGCCTGTTTCTTTGTGTCAAGTTGATAAAATTTTTCAAACCAACACAAAGAAAATGGCTAACCAAATTTTCCTATTCTCCTTTACCCTCGACCTCAAAACCCTTATCATTATTGTATTGCTGGCTATCCTGGCCGGCGTATTCTTGACCATAAACAACTTCCGTAACGGTGCCTACTTCGGCAACGAGCTTTTCGGCAATGTTCCGACGTTGTTCTTACTTATGTTGATCATAGGTATCGTTCTGTATTCCATGTTTATCGCATCCAATGATACAGAAGCAATTCCGGCTGATCCATCTGCCGCAGGCCAACAACGGATACAAGACCCCGGAAACAAACCTTTGTTTGAAAATCAAACACCATTTCCACCAATCAGCACGGATCAAAAAAAGAGGGAAAATACTTATTTGACTTCCAGCGCCCCGGCCGGAAGGTTCGCTACCATTAACGAATCCGCTCCTTGGCATACTGGGCAGCACACCACATATGCCATTCAGGTAGCTGCATTTGCATCCATGCAAAATGCACAACAAGCGGCCGAGAGCTACGCCCGACACCATGTTGAAATCATCAAAGAAACGGATTGGTTTAAAATACTGCTGACCGGGTTCCTCTCCTACGAAAATGCCAAACAGTACCAGGAAAAACATGGTATCGAAGGCTTCATTTACCAACTGGAAAATGAGGAAGAGTTAATCGCTAATTACCAGTTTTAGGGCATAAGTACCTTTCTATTGACAACCTGACTTTATTCTTAATAAAGATGTTTAAAACTTCCATTTCTAAAAACAACAAAATACTTCATTATGAAAAAAACATTCAAACGAATTCCGGTTTCGACCCTCTCATTTTCCCCAATGATTCATTGAAATAACATGAATTAAAAACGACTCTGCTGACAAAATAAACGACTGACAAAAAACCAATTGTTAACCCCTTAAAACCAATATTCGATTACAACCAAAGTTCATTTTATCATGAAAACTTATTTTACTTTTTTATTTCTATTTATTGTTTTTCTTCATGCAGGCTGCGATTTTTCAGAATCTGTGACAGAGCCCGCTAAAGAAGAACAAAACACTGAAACGGCCGATGTTTTTCCGACCGGGAATTTTTGTATCCCCCCGCTCACCGTAGATACCAGTACGGCACAATTACAGATGACGCTGGACAATACCGAATATGTTCCCCTCGGGAATTTCACTTGTGTCCTGCCGAATATTTTTCTTGGCATTGATCAAATTTGGATCAATGGGTCTACCCCTCCCGCCTTGAAAGTTGTAACTTTGATGATGCCAACTGATATCCAGGTTGGAACTTATAATTTGATATTGAATACAGAATATGATGCAAGGTATGTGCCCAGCGGCACCAATAATTTCTTAGTTGACTCCGGTACACTGACCATTGTGAAACACGATCAGAACAACAGATATATAGAAGGAGGATTCGAATTTACCGCAACCAATATTGACAGCCCAGTATTACCAACCGTAAGTATAGAGGACGGTTGTTTTCAAGCCACTTACTAAACGTATTGCCCGATCGGTATACCTGAACAATCAGGTACATCTCAATCCATTAAAAACAACTTTTATCATGAAGGTGATTTTCCTGTTCATGGTCATAGCGCTTCCTTGGTCTATTCAAGCGCAAGACCCCGTTTTTACCCAGTTTTACACCAGCAGATTCAACCTGAACCCTGCTTTAGTTGGCGGTGATGCAGCTTTTTCAGCAAGAGTTCATTACCGCAGGCAATGGCACCAGGTGCCAGGAGGTTTTGAAACCTACGCCGCCTCGTTGGAGTTTTTTATCCCTTCGATCGGAGTCGGCATTGCTCCGTTTGTACTCAAGGACGAGGAAGGCACCGGCAATTTTAGAACGGTGAATTACGGCAGTGCTTTTTCCGTCGAGGTCCCCCTGTCAAGCGGCATAACCGCCCACGGAGGGATCAGGGCATCGGTTGTCGAAAAATCTGCGAACCTTGATGGCGTCATATTTTCTGATCAGCTCGACCCCGTGTATGGGAGCATTTATCCCACCAATGCCCCTTTGACCGGCGAGATGATCCGATTTCCAGAACTTGGCTGGGGAACAGCCATTCGTGGCAAGTTTGATTATTTTCACGAAACGGCCTTTTTTAATGCAGGGGTAGCTGGAAGTCGGATTTTCCCTTCTGATGATGCTCTGAGCGGTCTGGGCGAAACAACGAAGACCAGGTTCTCAATACATCTTGGCGGAACCCTCCCGATCTGGATAACCCATAAAGGCTCCAAAAAAACCTATTTCTATTATGCTCCGCAATTTAGGTACGAACAACAGCAATCCATCAACATATTTTCAGCCGGGAGTTATTTCGTGTACAGGACATTCTTCCTGGGGGCATTTATCCACCGAACGAACTTTAATGTATTCGATAACAAGAAACACACAAATGCCTATGTCCTTCACCTGGGAGTAGAACCAATCAACAAAAAAAATTCCGTCAGGGTGGAGTATAGTTTTGACATAAACTCTTCCGGCATCAATGCCCGGTTGGGAGGAGGTGTTCATGAACTAAGCCTGGTTTATAAAAGTGCGAGGTTTTTAAATGCAGACCTGGGCAAAATCAAAAATCCATATAACGGAGAGTGCCCCTTTAAGTGAACATGTACAACGAATTCATTTCTAATTACAAAAAACAGAATACTATGCATCCCAAAATCTTGGTTTCCTTTTTATTATATATTATCCTCAACGTTCCTTTACACGGCCAGTGTGACCAGCCAAATGCACAATTTGAATTTCCTTTAGGAGAAACTCGATTTTGTGAAGGGGGCAATGTTGTAATCGACAACAAGACGGACGAGGAAAATCCAGTTTCTTGTGTGGACTTTATGAGATTGGACTGGGGGGATGGAGAGGTCAAGGAATTTTCAGATTTCAATAACAAAGAGCATACTTACGATATCGAAGATTCCATTGCCTGCAGCACAGACCTTCCGGTAAAATACGACATCAAACTGACCGTTTTCTATACCAACGGGCTCAGTAACTCCATCACAAAAGAAGTGACCATTTATCCGATGCCGGTGGCCCGGTTTACAGCCCCCTCCCCTATTTGCATTAACATGCCAACCATTTGCCTTGGCAACCTTTCTTGCTGGGACAGCATGTGGATGTGGAACATCTATCCCTTTCCCAATGGCGGTGATACCATTTCCTATGACACCGATTCTTTGTGCCACACCTTTGACGAACTTGGGCCGCACACCATTCAATTAATAGCCATCAACGAATGCCCGGTGGATTTCAGTTTACAGAAAGATACTTTAGAGCAAATTGTTGAGGTGATAGACACCATCGAAGCCATTGCCACCACTTCTGAATTAATTGGATGTGATTCATTGGTAGTCATAGCTCAGGACAATTCTGATATGCCTCCTACAGTCATTGCCTCCGAAAGAAGATGGATCATTGATCCGCCCGGTGGTTGGGTTTTTATCAACGGCACTTCCGATACTTCCCAGACGGCAGAAATAAAATTTTTTGAAATCGGTGACTTCACCATTGAATTGGAGGTGGTCAGCAGTTGTAATACCGACCGCAAAATAATCGGTCAGGTTAAAATAATCGGCCCTCCATCTGCCGGGATTGACGGAGTGGTCGGAGGATGTTTTCCTCATAGCTTTTCACCTGTTGCGGTGAATATCAATGAAGGCAATTCTGATAATCTCGTCTTAACCTGGAACTTCCCCAATGGTACCCCTTCAACCGCCACCGGAGCCAGTCCAGGAACCGTTTTTTACAACAGCCCGCTCACTGATACGGTTACCCTGACCGTTGCCAATGAATGCGACACCGTGGTTTATTCGCGGGTAATTACGATCAGTGAAAATGCCATGACCGACGTGGAAGTGCAAGGCATGCCCGGCGACGGTTGTGCACCTTTTGTTTTAACCTTCGAAAATAATTCAACTGGAGGCAATCCATTTTGGACGGTCGTCCCTGACGATCCAGGAGCCTGGGAATTCACCAATGGGACCAACGCTTTTTCACAAAATCCGGAAATCCTATTCCTGCAAGCGGGGGATTATTACGTCCAAATGTCTTTGCAGTATGTTCAATGCGGCAGTGACAGTACTTGGACTTCAGATATTATTGCAGTAAAAACCAAACCCATGCTGGTTATCAATGAATTAGTTGATGGTTGTACTGGCACAGGTGAATTCTCGGCAGTCATTGAATCAGCAGGTGGTTTTGCCACAAGTGAAGTTGAAGTAATATGGGACTTTGGGCAGGGTACGCCACAAACATTCACCGGGCTGAACCCACCTACAGTCGCTTTTCCCGAAGGCACCCATGAAGTCACCCTCACTGCATCCAATACCTGTGGAGATTCAACCTGGACATTTGAATATGAGGTGGTGGAGTTGGCACAGGCCAACGTGACCGTAGACACATCAGGTACAACCAATTCCTGTACCCCTTTCCAGGTCGATTTCATCAATGAATCAATAGGTGCGACAGATGATTATATTTGGAAGGTAAGTCCTGACATTCCGGGTGCCTATGCATTTTTGTCAGGTGGCACCAATACACAAAATATTACGCTCGAATTTTACGAAGCTGGAAATTATGAAGTAAAATTGACTGTACCCAATGATTGTGGAGATGCTGTTTGGATTGATTCGTTCGTGGTATACTCAGCGCCGATTGCCGTCATAGCTACCATACCGGATTCTCAATGTGTAAATGCTGAAATCCAGCCTTTTTCCAACGCAGTCAGCCTTGGGAGTGACCCTGGTGCAACTGTAGAATGGCTGTTTCCTGGCGGTATTCCAGCCTCCTCCGATGAAATTGATCCCGGAACCATTGTTTATCCAGACTCAGGCACTTTTATGATTACGTTGGTCGTCAGCAACCGATGTGATACTGACACGGCAACGACCTCCTTTCACCTGTCTGAACTAAGCGAAATCGTTTTTAACCTTCCTGATACTGTTTGTAAAAACGATCTGCCTTTCGTGATAGACGTAACTCCTGGCGGAGGCGAATGCAGCGGCAGCCCCGCCTTGACCAATTGCCATTTCAATCCAGCACTGGCGATCAATGGATGGAACTACATAACCTACACCAGGGGGACTGGCAACTGCAAAGTAGAGCTAACGGACAGTATTTACGTCTTTTTTGAAGAAGTATCAGCCGGATTGGATGAAGAGTTTTGTGATACTCTGCTCGCTCCATTTTATCTTTTGGGAGCCTCTCCGGTCAATGGTATCTGGACAAAAGGAAAAGGTTTGCTTGACCCGTTCGGACTTTATTCAGTGGCCAAAGCCGGCTTTGGTGTAGACACACTGACCTTTACTTTCCATTTTAATGGCTGCGTCTTTTCAGCTACAAAACTGATCACTATCCATCGGCCTCCTGATGCTGAAACGGACCTCGTTCCAAATAAGGGGTGTAAAATGGAGTCCATTGAATTCAGCATAGATCCATCGGGGCTGGACAGTGCCATCTGGGATTTTGGGGACAACAATCCTCAGGTTGTCGACTTTACAGTGGAACACACTTACCAGGATACCGGAACCTACGAGGTCACCTTGATCGTGGTCAATCCTGCAAAATGCAGGGACACACTGGTAAGCGTCATTGAAATAATTCAGCCAGCAGAGGCGAGTTTTTCGATAGATCCGGCCATAGGCTGCGCCCCCGTCATTGCTTCGTTCTATAATGAAACGGAGGGGGAGTATACCGATTGTTTTTGGGATTTTGACAATGGAGAAACGAGCAACCTGTGCGCACCTGATGATGTTACCTTTACCCAGGGCCCCACGGTGGTAGAATATTATCCGACCTTGAGCGTGACCAATTTATGTGGAACAACCACCTACTCGGACACCGTCACCGTACTGCCAAACCCACAACCTGCTTTCGAGATCAGCCTGGACACTATTTGCTCCGGGGAGACGGTCTCCTTCCAAAATAATTCCGCTGGCGACCCATACCAATATACCTGGAGAGATGGGCTTGGCAATACTTATGAAGGGCTTGAACTGCCAGCTCAATCTTATTTCACGGACTCTTTGTTTGCTACTTATTACATAACCCTGATTGCCACCAATGATTGCGGAACGGATTCGGTGACCCGCCCATTGGTCGTCAAGCCAATTGACATCGAAGCATTTTTTAACCTCGACAACAGTACCTTCTGCCAATACGAAGAGATTCAGATCACAAATGGGGCCACTCCCGGAAGTACCGTTTTTTACGACCTGGGAGACCAAAACACCTCCACCGATCCAAACCCAGCTCATGTATATCAGGACACAGGCACCTTCCGGATTATTCAGTATGCAACTACCGGATGTGGTTTCGATACCGTCCACCAGAAGGTCAAAATTCTTCCTGCTCCGGTGATTGCCATGTTTTTGCCTGATGAAACCTGCGAACAGGCCGAGATAGAGTTTTCTTCAACCATTGATATTCCTGCTCCAATCTGTTTTTGGGAATTTGGAGATGGGGCAGCGAACATGGCCTGTCAAACGACCCATTCCTATCAGGAATTTGGAACTTTCATGGTGAAATTAACAGTGACTGACCCACTGACCGGATGCTCAGCGATAGATAGCAACGAGGTACTCGTCAGGCCCAATCCCGTAGCCAGCGCATCCACCCTCGACACCGTTGGTTGTGGACAGGTGATGGCCACTTTTCAAAACGAAAATGATTCGCCGGGATATACCCATGTGTGGACTTTCCCGAATGGGACTTCTACCGATGTACACCCATCCTGGAAATTTGAAACACCAGATACTTATTCTGTAACACTTTTGACTACAGATGTGCATGGTTGTTTTGATGATACTACTTTCAATCAAATAATCACGGTCCACCCTGTACCTAATGCATTATTTGACCTGGATATTTCCGAGAGCTGTGAACTGCCTGCAACCGTTTCTACCGTCAACCAGTCCACTGGGGCGCTGGACTATCAATGGATATTCAGCAATGGCCTTGAAAGTGATTTTCCTGATACGACCATCGTCTTAAATGAACCCGGTATGTACGAGGTCGAATTAATTGCCAGCAATGAATTTCAATGCCCTGACACTTTTAACCTGCCGTTTAACATCTACCCTGAGCTGTTCGCTAACTATGACCTGTTAGACGATACTTTATGTGCGGGAACTTCGGTGTTGATAGAAAATTTATCAATCAATGCTGACAATTATACCTGGATTTTCAGCAACGGCGCTACTGTATCCGGTGAGATCCCTGATTACTCTTTTCCTGATCCCGGCACATATACCATCACACTAGTTGCTGCGCTCGATACAGTCTGTGCCGACACGGCCAACATCATGTTTGAGGTAGAAGTCCACCCCACTCCAATAGCCGGGTTCATCGTGGTGGATACCATGCTTTATGATCTGTGCGACGGAACCATCGTTTGTTGGGATGAATCGATAGGGGCTTCCGAATACTACTACGATTTTGGGGACGGCCATTTTTCAACCGAGCCAAACCCGGTCCACCGCTACTACTCGATCGGTGAAAAAATGATTATTCAGATAGTCAGCAATGAATGGGGCTGTATGGATACCGACACAGCAAGATTTTCCCCAAAATATTTTGACGGCCTGTACATTCCTACTGCGTTTATGCCAGACATCAGCAATGAAGAGTATTCCCTCTTCCAACCCAAAGGGGTCAATTTAAAAGAATTTGTCATTGAAGTGTTTTCGCCAATGGGAGAACGTGTCTGGTTTTCGAACGGACTGACCGACGAAGGGGAACCCAGGGATGCCTGGAACGGAAATAATGACAAAGGTCAGCCTTATCCACAAGGGGCCTATGTTTGGAAAGTGGCCGCAAGGTTTTTGAACGAACAGAAATGGGAAGGTCAAAACCTGGAAGGAGGAAAGGTACAGATCATTGGCTCTGTCAACCTGTACAGGTAAAAGAAAAGTAATTTCCTGTCCCTGAAAATACAATGCACACTTTCGGGCCTTTTGAGAAAAAGGACAAAAAAAAGGGACGTCTGTAAAATATGGCGATTATAGATGTTTATCAAATCAACCACACAGATGATCAAAATTTGGAACCATTAAAAATGGCACTTTTATCTTGGCAAATGCTTGAATTTTTCGTTTGAATTCTTTTTCGGGCAAAGGAAAAGTGTCATTTTTTTTGACCAGCCACTTACCATTAATTCAACTCATTAATCAAGGGATTTTCAGCTATTTTACTTTTGTTAGAAAGCCTTTATTCGCATAATTTCAGTGAGGCCCATGTGCACCACAAGCACCAAATATTTTTTTTATAAGGTGTTCGATATTTCGTACCAGCTTATATTATAAAATTGCACATTAAGAATTATGAAGAAGGTTGTTAAAGTAAATGGACGGGATATCTGATAAAATGCACTTAACTTATGCATTATTTTATATTACTGACGATGAAAGATACCAAAACTTTAATATCCTTTACGCTGAGTTTGTTTATCATAGCAATGACACTTTTGGTCTACTTCCTTTACATTGATCACCAAAGTAAATATGATAGTTTGGCCATGACATACGATGTTGAATATAAGGAAGAACTATGGTCAATACTGAAAAAGTCGATAGCACTATCAAAACCATTTGACACTATCCCAACTCCCCAGGAAAGGGATTCATTAATTTTCAAAAAATTAAATGAATATACCGATTCGATTTATGATGAGACCGGAAATATTTTTTTGTTTGTAATAGATACAAATGGTATGATGAGGGTCACACCTCAGGAAAGCTTAAGAGACTCTTCTTTCTACGAAATGGAAACAGACGGTGAGAAATTCAACAAATATGTAATCAGCACACTCAAGATAATGGACAAAGAGGAGATAACGAATAAAGGAGAAACAAACCAGTTCCAATTTTTTGTTTATGCACTGAGACGGACTCACACCATTTATTTAAGTTGCATTCAGATGTATAAAGGGAAATATATAATAGGAGCAAGTAGAATCATATTCAGCATTGAAAAAGATTGGAAAATAACGATTGCAGTAATTGCTTTTTTAATAGGCATCAGCTCTTGTGTATTATGGCTGATCCTGAAACATACTATTTTCAAACAGAAAATACTCGAACAGGCGGTACTTAAATCTGCTTGCCCAATTGTAATAACGGACACAAAAGGAAAAATTGAGTGGTGGAATGAAATGTTTGGCGATTTTTATGGTTTGCACAAAGGGAAACAAATAATGGCAGTGAGCGAATTCCCAAACTTATATGAAAAAATAAAAGAATGCATTAAAAAAGGAAGGAGCAGTTATACCTCCTCGCTCCACTCAATTGATGGCAGCATTCGAGTGGCCAAGACTACCTTGACTAAATTTACCGACGAAACCGGCCGTACCAGAATTATTTTTATAGATGACGATATCACTAAAGTGGAAAACATAAAAAACTACGTTATATCATTTTTAAACCATGACCTTAAAAACCTGGTAGAATTTAAAATAATCGAAGCAAAGATTGTCATGGAAAATATCATTGAGTCAAATAATGAGCTACGGAAAAACCCGTACATGCAAAACCTCATGGATGTGATCGATCAGATTCATGAAGCAATTGCCAACTTTGTGGAATGGGGAAAATACAGGGTCGGGGACTTGCGGCTTGACCAGGAAATATGGGACCTTAAAGTTGTCATAAACAATGTGGTGGAAAAAAGACAAATATTTACTTCATTTCACAAAATTAAATTCTCCGTTAATGTCCCTGAAAAAACATTGGTTTATATTGACCACTTTTTAATTTCTTCTGTACTCAGGAACCTGATCGGCAATTCCATCAAGGCCATTGCCGGCAACACCGCAGCCAAAAGCAGAGAAATTGAATTTTCCGTAAAAGACATGGGACCATCAATCAAAGTTTTGGTAAGTGATACCGGGATGGGAATGGATAAAGCCAAATACGATAATTTATTTATTAATTACACCAATAAATCCGCAAAGGAGCTGAGTGGCTTGGGCACAATAATTTGCAAAACATTTATTGAAAGGCACGGCGGGGAAATAAAAGTGGAGAAAAGTGCTATCAACGAAGGAACAACCATTGGGTTCACTTTGCCGAAGCCTGGCACATTTAAAAAACAAATCTAAAATGAATACAATTAAAATCATAGTTGTCGATGACCTGAAAGGCTTCAGAGAAAGTGTAAAAACACTTTTTTCAAAAGTAAACAATGTAGAAGTATCCAATGAATTTGGAACCCCGCAAGACCTTCTTTTATACCTGGAAAAACCTGACAGCGAAAAACCTGATTTCATTTTGCTTGACAACGACTTTAATTATATAACACCCGAAACAGTGGATGAAACAAAAAAAGATTGGGGCTTCAACCATCTACCATTATTAACAGAAAAATACCCGTCCATAAAATGTTTGATCGTCTCTTTTCACAATGACAAACCATACTTGGTAAAAGAAGCATTTAAAAAAGGTGCAAGTGGCTACATAAGCAAACACGATGACTACAGGTTCGATTTAAAAAAGGCCATCCGGTCCTTATCGGAAGACCCTGCCTTTTTTTACAGGAGTCCGGACATACCGGCCAGATGGGTCAACGAAGCCCTGCAGGAGCTAAGGAATTTTGAATCCCCTATACGCGACCAATTGACCGGAACAGAATTCAAGGTCTTCCTGGGGATTGCAGTGGGCAAAACAAAACCCATGATCATTGAGGAAAGAACATGTGCTGAAGGCGCCTTTGACCATCACACCAGAAGGATCAGGATCAAATTGGGGTTTGAGTGCAACTGGGAAATACCAGTTATGGCCATCGAGAAAAGAGTACCGGAAGTATTGGAATTTTACAGGGAAAAAGGCATTCATATTACCTGACCGGAGCTGACCGGAATTCAACACGCCAACAATGACTCCGTTCAGTAAACTGAAGCCCTGTATTCTTCCTACTTAAATTAAAATACTTAGAATAAAAATATTTGCGTTAGTTGCCAGCAACTCAAAATTAATTTGGATCAATGATATTTGTACTGTCATTTAAATGTTGAATTAAAAACCTTGTAGGTCAGGATTAAAGACCGGTTTTTTTTTGACAACCCTGCCCACAACACACACACCTACAACCACGACAACAATCTCGACAATACGTGACTCATCAACTTGAACAGGCTTTTTCAGAACGTTCCTCTTCTAATTTAATTCAATAATAAAAACGCTAAAGTCAGATTTTTTAAAGCCAGGACAGGTTGGTATATTTTTACACTTAAACCCTAACCTGCTGATGCTATCAGCAGGTTCCAAATTGAATTCTTACATTTTCTAAGTCAGGAGTTAAAATTTAAAAAATCAACTCAAAATTTGCCGAATGCAGAGAGGTCAATAAATTCTTCTGTACAGGATTTATTTGATTTACTCTCTTTATTTCAAGCAATAAAATCACTGTATTATGAAAAATGTAAAAGAATCTACACTAGAAAGCCTTTCCTCAGAAAAGACATTCTTGGTAAAAAAAGGTTTGTTCAATGAAATATTCATGGGGCACCAAACTTTTTTAATGGGGCTTTGCCTGAAGCTGTACCAGGAAAACCCGAAGGAAGCCATGCTTATGTTTGCAAAAAAACTTTGGGAAATGTCACCTGAAAAGCTTACCGAAATCAAGCACGGAATGGAGCTGAATGGCTGCAGCCATCTTGCCCAGCTCTTGAGGGAGGTTGTCACCGTTTAATCGGCGATAAAAAACCTGTCCATCAGGATTTTCTTAAATTGGTATAACCTCCAACATTTACCGGAAATAACAAGCCGAGACATATTTTAGTTGAGCAAGGTTGGCCAGGGCCCAGTACCGGAAAAACAATTTCCATGTACTGGGTCTCTCTTCCTCTCCATTAATTTTTGTCAAAAAAAATGCTATGGTTTGAAATAAAAATAATTCTGCACCAACACTCGTTTTTTTTAATCAAAGCTATTTAAAAACTTCATCAAAAAAAATCAATTTTATTTTTCCTGAATAAAAATCACTTCGAATGTAGTAAAAAGGATTTTACAAACGTGATATAATCAAACGGCCAAAAAAAAACAAGAATCATCAACAACAGAAGATGATCACATGGAAAGATAAAATGATAGTTCGTATTGTACCTGTAAATTAATAACGCTATCAATTTAAAGTCAGGAGTAGAAAGATTTCAATAAATAAATTTAACGACTTGTTTGAAGCAAGTAGATTAATCATTGAGAACTTTTTACCCAAGCTGGTTATCTCTCAGTCATTGACAATTTGCCTCAAGCAGATAAAAAGATGGAAAAATGAAAAAAGTATTATCTGCTTCCACTGAAAGTTCATCGGAACTAAAACCTGACAAAATGAAACTGTTCAAAGAACTCTATTGTAAAAACGAAAAAGCCCTGCTCGGGATCAGCTCAAAATACTATCCCAAAGACCCAAGAGAAGGACTCCAGCTTTTTGCTGTCAAACTCTGGGAAATGCCGCCACAACAACTGAACAAGATTAAGGCAAAAGGAATCGGTTATCTAGTGACCATGTACAAAAACATGTTGTTCGATCAGCTGAGGAAAGAAAAGAGATATAAAAAAGCCCTGAAAAACAACCTTGATCAACCGGAAGAACCGAAGACCGACAACGATAAGTATGAAATGGCAAAAGAACAGGTGCTGAGAGTAGCAGAAGGATTGATCAAAAAAGAACTACACTTAAATGTACTGAGGCTCATGCTAGATGGCTATACGAATAAAGAAATTGCTCAAAAATTAAAACAAAAAGCCAAGACGATCGCAACCATCAAGCTCAGAATCAAAACCAAGTTGAAAGGCTTACTTTATCATTAATTTGTATTCACTGGGTTAGTTCACGCCGGCAAGAGCTCATCTATTTTTTAACATTCTAAAAATATGTCACATGAAAACTTTAGTAAAAAATTCTCCTCATGTGGGGGATGTAAAAAAAATACTTAATATGGAACGGATATCAAACACTGACCTGGCTTTACTGCCGACCATTTTACTGTCACAATCAAAGTGCTTAAATGAACTTTTCTTGAGTTTATTACCAGATATCAACCTGAACAAATTGGATGACAACGATCTGGAATTGCTGAAAGTGTTTACAGAAGGCTATTTGCTGAATGACAAAAAATTATTGTTGACCCTGCCCCCATTGGTAGTACTGGCCCACATCAAAAAACTGGGAGGGGAAAACCTGCACGATGCAGTGGAAGGCCTTGGCTTATTGGCCCGAAACAACAATGTAAAGACGTTGGATGACCTGGATTTGCTTTTGACGAAAGAAACCTTGTCGGTATTAAAAAACCTGCCCTTCCTTCCCCTTTTGCAGGAAGATGACCAGGAACTCTTGTTGCCGAAAATGAACGGTGACGCATAGACGGTCAAGCCCAAATATTTTTACTGTACAGGTTGCTCTTTTGTGATACGTCCTGCCCGGGACGTAACTGGAAAACTGAACCTTATTCTAAACCATTTTTAAATTCAAAATCATGAAAAAGTCTAATTTTTTTTCTTTCGCCATCATAATCTGCTTGTTTATTGTAACCAATGTAAACTCTGAAGTAGATGCAATCAACTACTATACTCTACCTGCATCTGAAAACTACCACGCATGTATGAGTGTAACCGAAATACATGCCCTGCAAAAAGACTCCATGTTGGCAGTTATGCCAGCTGTAACCGTTGGATACGTCCAGGCAGAAGCAACCGTCATGTACAGCCAGGATGGAACCATCACTTCAACCGGTACCGGTACTGAGTTTATGGAGCGGGCAGACCGCAATATTATACTGACCGGTGCTTCGAAAACTTGTCAACAGGAATTTGCTGCGGCTAATGTAAACAGGGTAAGGGACAACGTACAGATGGGTGACGGAGTGCGCATGGGCGATCCGATAAATGGCCTCACTGTGGGGGTGGACATACAGGTGGGATCCGTAGTACCGATCAAAAAGATTCATGAGACAGGCATACAACGTCATTACTCACCGGCTGGGATGGTGAATACCGATGTGAAAGAATACTATGTAACCATCGAAACAAGCGTAGAAAGGTTTGTGCCTTTTGTCGACAGTATTTATGAAGGCAGCCTTGCATACCAACGTGAATTCCCGATTACGGGCACTGACATGAGAGCCCGTGAATCGTTTGACATTTCCGAAGATATCGTAGAATTAGCTCAAAGCACCATACACATTTCAGGCATTGATCCTGCTGTGGGCACCTGCATGCAACCGCAGGTAAACGAAGGTGCCGATTCCGCAATCAGACGCAACTCCTGACATAGCGTTATATTAAAGGAGAGACAATTGGCTCTCTCCTTTTTTTAACAACCTCCAGAGCCCGGAGCCTGCAAAATGCAGGCCCCGGGTTCTGCTTTTGTTGTGGGGTGTTACCAATTTATTTAACAACATCTTAATGCCGGTTTGTAATATCTGTCCATCCCAGGGCCGTGGTATTTGTAACAAGCGAATTAAAAAAAATAAGGCAAAAACGAGCTTTGACACAGGCAAAATTCCAACAAAGAGTTACCAGTCCATTTTTCTAACCAAAACCATTTGCCCATGGAAAAAACACCAGCTCATTTATCCCTGAATCCCTAAACGTCAGTGGCAGCCACTTTTTGGCTGCCCACTGTTTTAGCGTAAGCGCAATCGATCCAGACACTATTGATACTGAATTTTATAACCAAAAAAACTAAAACTAATGGATGTAAAGAATCAAAAAATCAAGATAGCCCACCAGAAGAAAAAAGCCTTCTGTTTTACCCTTTTTTTAGCAGGGGCCGACATATGCCTCGTTATTTTAGGGGTTAAATATTTGCACCTGGTCATAGCAGGGCTACTGACAGTTTTCTTTTTTCTCATGTACATGTATTACGCATTAAAATGTAAAAAAGAAGCATTGAACAAACACCTTTAAAATTTGAATAAACAAGAATTTGGGCAGCCAAAAAACGCTTTGTTTTTGCAGTTTTTTTTTATGGATTTTTGAAATATTGACCTAAGGCAAAAACGTATAATTAATAAAGGGTCGCACCTTACATTTCTTGCCCCTAACATCCAAGCGATTTAATTCCTTTTGGAAAATGACCCACGGCAGTCCTTCACGATTATTCGTACGTATCGGGGGTACCAGAGAGCAGGCTTCTGCTACACAAAACACCGGACACAAGCGAAAACAGAATCGGAGGCCCCTCTTTTAATGGAAAGAGGGGCCTTTTTTATTTAACAATTCTTCTGAGTTGTTTTTGTAAAATTGACCTCTTGCCTGTATCAAAAAATAACAAGTGGTTTTCATTGAATGCACTGGCAGGAAAAAGAGTTTTAAGGTTCGGAAATCAAGTATTTACCAAAATAAAAGTGTAACTTTTAACGCCCCTTATTTTTGTCCAGGCATTTACGTGTTGGAAAAAATAAATAAAACTTCACGGCTTATTTTTGGGTTTATAAGTTTTCGTTTTTTTCAAAACCACCCAATTACTAATTTCAGCGCATGAAAGACATCCTCATATTATTTGCCCATCCGAAATTTGAACAATCACGGACCAACAAAGCACTTGTTCGGAACGTCAAGGCAAGAGAAGGAATCATATTCCACGATTTGTACGAACGGTATCCCGATTTTCACATTGATATAGATTTTGAAAAGCGTTTGTTGGCAAGACACGAAGTGGTTGTTTGGCACCATCCATTTTACTGGTACAGTTGTCCACCACTGATGAAACAATGGATTGACCTGGTGCTGGAATATGGTTGGGCCTACGGCCCTGAAGGCAATGCCCTGAGGGGCAAGAAAGTCTTACAGGTCATCACTACTGGCGGTTCGGAAAAAGTGTATTGTGCCGAGGGGCGGAACATGTATTCCATCAATGAATTCCTGCGGCCTTTTGAACAGACGGCACGGCTGTGCGGCATGCAGTACCTGTCTCCCTTTGCGGTCATGGGCACCCACCGGCTTACCGAAAGCGAATTGGAAAAACACGCTGTCCATTACCAGCAGATCCTTACCTGCCTGCAAAAAGGGACGTCCATCCATTCTTTGAAAGATTGCGTTTTTCAAGATGATATTCCAGCATTCAAAAACCTTAATTTAACATGACAGGCAGCATTTTATTTGAAGCCATTATATTCCTGGCCGGAGCTGTGCTCTGTGTTCCGATGGCCAAGCGTTTTGGCTTGTCTTCCGTATTGGGTTATTTATTGGCGGGCATTCTCATCGGCCCTTTTCTGTTGGGCTTTGTGGGAGAGGAAGGAGAGGACATCCTCCATTTTGCGGAATTTGGAGTGGTGATGATGCTCTTCCTGATTGGTCTTGAAATCAACCCGAAGGATTTTTGGAAAATGCGCAAGACCATCGTGGGAATGGGCGGGGCACAGGTGGCCATCACGATGCTGCTTTCGCAAGTGTTTTTTTTGCTCATAGGCTTTGACTGGAAAATCGCCCTGACCATATCCATGGCAGTGGCGCTTTCTTCTACGGCCATCACCCTGCAAACCCTAAAAGAAAAAGGGCTGTTTGACACCACCTATGGAGCCTCGTCTTTTTCCGTCCTGCTTTTTCAGGACATCATCGTGATTTTTATGCTGGGTGTGCTGCCACTCCTCTCGAACGCCGTACCGGCCCACTCTACCGATGGCCACGGAAATACAGCCAATTTATTGGAAAACCTTCCTCTCTGGCTACAGACCTTGGCCATTATCCTTTCCGTGGCGGCCATTGTTTTAGCAGGCCGGTATCTAATGGTACCGATGCTGCGGCTGGCCGCCAAGGCACGGGTACGGGAACTGCTGACGGCATCGGCACTGCTCATTGTATTGGGCATTTCTTTTTTGATGGAACAGGTAGGGCTGAGTCCTGCATTGGGTGCGTTTTTGGGAGGTGTAGTCTTGGCAAACAGCGAGTTCAAACACGAATTGGAAAGCACCCTTGAACCATTCAAGGATTTGTTGCTCGGCCTGTTCTTCATGGCGGTCGGCGCTTCCATAAACTTTATGGTCATTGGTGAAAGCCCGTGGATGGTAAGCGGTATTTTACTTGCTGTCATTGTTTTAAAAGCCCTGGTTTTGTTCGTGGTCGGCACCATTTTTAAAATGAAATTGGACCAGCGGCTGCTGCTTACGGTCGGCTTGGCACAAATTGGGGAGTTCGCCTTCGTACTACTTTCTTTTGCCTTTCAACTGAACATTCTGGACAAAGGAATCATGGACATGATGTTGGTGGTCACTGCACTCACCATGACCCTCACCCCCATCCTCGCCATGGTCAACGAACGGCTGGTTTTGCCTCGCTTCGGCACCAAAGAATCCGAGAAAAGGCCAGTGGACCACATCGCCAAAATACATAAGGTCATCTTGGTCGGTTTCGGTCATTTCGGAAGCACGGTCGGTCGGTTCCTCCGGGCCAATGGTGTGGAAGCCACTATCCTTGACCACGATTCCAACCGGGTGGATTTTTTACGGAGAATGGGCTTTGAAGTGTATTATGGAGACGCCACAAGAGTAGATTTATTGGAGTCGGCAGGCATAGCCGAAGCAGATATTTTAATCAGTGCAGTTGACCACCCGGACACCACTTTTGAGCTGGTGAAAATTGTCCAGAACAAATACCCGAATGTCCAGCTGATGATCCGGGCCAGAAACCGCTATGATGCTTATGAGTTGCTGAACATGGGTGTGGAAAATATTTACCGGGAGTCGCTGGATACTTCTGTCAAACTCGCCAGTGATGTATTGAGTATAATGGGCTTCAGAAAATACACCTTGCACCGGCAGGCGCAAAATTTCATCAGGTTGGATGAGAAAGCGCTTCGCAGAATGGCCAGTCAGCCCCGCCACGAAGAAGCCTATATTTTCAAAGCCAAAGAAGAAATAGCCATGCAGGAAAAATTACTGGAAGAAGATTTTGCGAGAGGTTTTTTCACGGATGACCACCATTGGGACAGCGAACAAATGCGGTTGACATCCAACACCGGAGGCTAATGGTGTCGTTGTTAATTAGTTCAAAGGGGAAAACGGAACATGCTTGATTTCGCGCTCCCCCGTCTCTCCAAACATAGAAATGAATAAGCTTGACCGGGTAGTAAGTCCGTGGCCAGCAGGTCAAATCTTATTTTTTAAAAGAAGCTGTCCCAGTGCCAGGATGATTACGAGGATTGCTTGCTTGGCCTTCACCATCTGATTGCGTTACGTATTGTCTGTTTATTCAATTACTGAACAAGATTGTGAAATAAACAGTAAAACAGGGTCAGGGGCTGATCAAAAAATGACACTTTTTTTGATCAGTCACATATCATATTTGTGTACTATAAATAATTGTTATATCTTTCTTCAAAATTTAAAGGCAGTATTACCCATTGAGAGTCATCCTTTGAAAAAGCTGTGAAAGATATGTTGCAATTTTATTCATAAGCAGGTATGAGTTGGAACATATTTATATTTTACCACATTATCTTAATTGAACTGCTACCTGTAATCGAGCTTCATTCCTCTTGCTGACAAAATTAACTACGATGAATTGACAGAGTGAAGCCATCCATTAAATCCTGTTCTAATTATTACCCAATAACGGTCAAGTTCTCTTTGGCAGAACACCTTTCACCTTAAAATTCAATGCCTGCTTTGTCTCTTGGAAAGCGGGCAGAGGCTTTTAAATTAAAGGCATTTTAACCAACGAAATTGGACTAGCAGAACCAGCAGACCACAACACCCAAGCTGAATAATTGGTTAGTCCCAAGGATTGTTAAGAGAGGTGCAAGCCGGCGTACACGGAAACGTATCAGCGGAAGTCTCCTTTGCTGCCAATCGACCCAATAAATTTCACAGAAGCTGTTTTTTATTTTCCGAAAAGCTGAACCCATAGATCACCATGCTGTGTCAACTAAATTTTAGAGATTTTTTTTGCGGCAATTAATATTCCCCAAAAAACCAATAATGGGGTATCATAGTCTGTAAAAAAATTATCTAAGCATTATTTTGACAAAGTAATAACCTCTTAAAATTAAAAAACCCAATGATCAATGCCATTTTACTCCATAATGGTCCTACCAATCCAAAAGATATTCATCAAAAGATCACTGAATGTTGTCCTCAATTAAGCATTTCCTCTTTTCCCATCCTCCAGTACGACGCCAACCAATTTGTCAGGAACAAAAGGCCAGAGCTTATTTTTATGGAGATCGAAGATGGTCTTTCTTCCTTTGCAAAAATTTCTGACCAATTAAAAGAACAAACCTTTGAGACCATTTTAATTGCGTCCAGAAGAGAGTTTGTTTTTGAAGCCATTAAATACGGTATAAGCGGCTACCTCATGAAACCACTCTGTACCGATTCTTTAAAGAACTCCGTTGATTTTGTGGTAAAAAAAATAAAGGCACAAAACCCGCTCCCCCAATCCCGTCCGTTTCATTCTTCACAGCATGTAATCGGCATTCCTACCATTGAAGGGTACGAGTTTTTAGCGGTAAAAGAAATCATTCGATGTGAAAGTTATCTCAAGTGCACGCGGGTCATCACGAAAGAAAGGCCCGATATCATCAGCTCCTACAACATCGGCGAGTTTATCAAGGCTTTGGGATCATATAATTTTTACCGCCCCCACCAATCTCACCTGATCAATCTGAACAAAGTGAAACGGTACCTCAAGGAAGGAAGCATTATCATGAATGACGATTCGGTGGTTCCCGTTGCCCGGCGAAAGCGGATTGAATTTTTGGATACCATTCCCCACCTTTAATGCTTTTGCCTGCACAAGACGAAAAACCAAATTTCACTCCTCTACTGCCACTTTCCCTTTTTTCACAACCAAATAGTCAATGCAGGTTGAGCTGGAAGCATATTAAGCAGAAATTCGCATGAAATACTTCAAGATATGAACGAGGAAATCGTGCAGATTTTTTTGACCAGTAATTTCAACCCGGAAGCAACAGCAGAAGACGACAATACCCATACCGATGTCTTTGTTCAGCTTGGTACAGGAGAAAAATACATTGCTTCCTTTTTTTCTTATAAAAACATCGAAACCATAAAAAATGAAAACCTAAAATCAGGCGACTTTCTAAACGGCAGGTATTTCTGGAAAAAAAACATGGTATTGATTGACAACTGCCGAAAAAAAAATGTCCTGAAAGTGGTGATGGATCTACGGGAGCGGGGAGATTTTTATGAAGTTTTTGAAAAGCTCAGCGGTTGACATGCGGAAAAACAAGCATTGATTTTTCCTCCAAGTTTTAACACGAGATGCATAAAATATGATTGAAGAAATTCTGACCGATATAAAGTCCAAATTAACTCAGTACCTGGATGACAAGAGCCTGGTCGATCCCAAAATATCCAACGCCGATACCAACGTGATCATGGATAACATTGCGGCATTTGACCTCTCCAATATCGCTGCCCCATTTACTAATTCCATTGTAATGAGCCTGGTCAATGTAGAAGAGGAAAGCACCCTGAAAAACACGCCATTTAAAAGGAGGAACCCCGTCTCGAACACAGTGGACTACATCGACCCTCCGGTTCACATCAATCTATATCTCCTGTTTTCTGTGGCACCTGACAATACCGGAAGTTACTATGAAAAATCCCTGATCAAGTTGTCTTATATCATTCAGTTTTTCCAGCATAGAAAAAGGTTCAACAAATCAGTGGACATAGACGGGGAAGAGCATAATATCCAGCTCATATTCGAACTGTACACACTGACATTTGAACAGATAAACCATTTGTGGGGATCCCTGGGCGGCAAACAAATACCCTTTGTCATGTACAAAGCAAGACTCATCGAAATCCAGGAACAGGACTCGCAACCGGCAGCTTTAATCGAGGAAATTGAAAACAGGGTTGGACATAAAAACAATTAAAAAAACCGAAAAGAATTAACTACCAAAATGAGTTCGATCATTTACGCAAGGCTGTTTGAAGTTCGGATATTACATGATTATTATCTGATGAAAGCTTACAAAGAAAGCTCGGTGGCAAGCGATAGTTTTTTTTTAAAAAATGCAAATGATCAGGAAACCGTTTTGAAAAAGGTCCTGAAATTAGGCCAATACAATGCACTTGATTTTTTTGAAATAAAACCACTGGAAAACACCAAAAAAATATTAGAGCAATTAAAGATCAGGGTCATTCCCAACCAATTGGGATTTTTTTTGGGCATGGAAGTAAACGCCACAAAAACACCCGCAGGAGGAGGTGCCTTCAACATTAAATACCACCCCAAAATTGCTCCTCCCAGCGGAACGCATCTCCAGTTTTCAATCAATAGCAAAGATACTGACCTATACAAAAGAGCGGTTTTACCACAACCCGCAACCCTTAATTCGAGATTTTATTTTTCCAATAAAAATGAGCAGGGCAATAAAACTTTTCCTGCCTTGTCGGAAGGGAGCAGCGGAGTGGCAGATGTTTCTGATTTTAATTTTTTGCCTTTCCGCATTTCAGTTGCCACCAGTATTGGCAAAACCATAAAAGCTACACTCGCCGACACCAACGGATCGGCCATCATTACCAAGGAAAAACTGGCAACTTCAGACCGGGTGACCCTGAACCTGAGGCAACCAAACACTTATGTACAAGATGCCCCGTTCACACAGGATGGCATCTATCAGCTGACTGTGCTGGAAAATAATACCGGGCCTCCGCCCGACACCCATTTTTTTAGTGATCGATATTTCGACGAAAGCAATTTTGGCATTTTGGACTTTTTCTTCGATGCCAACGACGTTGCTCCCAACCAGCCTTACAATTTGCTGGAAAACAATGGAAAGGATTTGAAAACTAAAAAAAATATTGATGCGGTAGGCACGATCACGACCACTACCAAGCATCCTGTTTTCGAGCTGAGACTGAAAGGAAACTTCAGTTGAGCAACATCCAAAATCAAATCAAATAATCAATAAATAATTAACAATCATGGATTACAAAACACCTGGAGTATATATAGAGGAAAGATCAACCTTACCTCCCTCGGTAGTAGGTGTTGAAACCGCTATACCTGTTTTTATCGGGTATACTGAAACGGCGCTCGATGCCCAGCAACAACCCCTGCTCAACGTTCCCAAGAAAATCACTTCCATGCTGGAATATGAACGCTTTTTCGGGAAACCTGCAGTCGAGGGAAATACCACCGTTACCATCAGGGAACAAAATAATGCACTCAGCTCTATCCTGGTGGACGTTGCCAACCCCTCCAGCTTTAAGATGTATTATGCCCTGCAGTTTTATTTTGAAAACGGAGGGAGCGACTGCTACATCGTTTCCGTCAACGATTATACTGCCACTGGCGGACAGGTGCTCAAAGCCAACCTCGACAAAGGCCTGGAAGAAGCCGGAAAAGTAGATGAAATAACGCTCATCGTTTTTCCGGATGCACAAGCATTATCAGATACTGATTTTTATGACTTGTATAAAGCCGCACTGGACCAATGTGTGGAACTGCAAGACCGGTTCACCATCATGGACGTCTGGTCCGACCCGGCATTGGAACCTCAGGACAGCCAAAATATTACCACCCTGCGGAGTTCAGGATTGGGTTCAAGTACGGACATTTTGAAATATGGAGCCGTTTACTATCCCAATATGGTCACCTCGCTCGATTATTATTTCGGTACCGATAGCCAAAGGGATGGTTCCGTACAAATCGTTGTAGCCAGCGGGGACACAGGACTGGCCGGAACACTGGGAGACCTGAAAGGAAAGAACAACGCTTTTTATTTTCAGGTATTAAATGCACTGACCCAGGCACCTCTTCCCTTGGCTCCTTCCTCTGCGGTTGCAGGGGTCATGGTCCAGGTGGATAATGCAAGGGGCGTCTGGAAAGCTCCGGCCAACGTCAACATCAACAATGTAATCAGGCCTGCCTTTAAAATCACCGACAAAGAACAAGAATCGCTCAATGTGGATGTAACCGCCGGAAAATCCATCAATGCAATCCGCTCATTTACGGGAAGAGGCCCTGCCATTATCTGGGGAAGCCGGACCCTGGCCGGCAATGACAACGAATGGAGATATGTGCCTGTGCGCCGATTTTTCAACTTCGTGGAAGAGTCGGTCAAAAAAGCCACTGTTCAGTTCGTGTTCGAGCCCAATGATGTCAATACCTGGATCAGGGTGCAATCCATGATCGAAAACTTCCTGGTGCAACAATGGAAGGCCGGCGCCCTGATGGGCGCTACCCCGGAACAAGCATTCAGGGTGAAAATTGGCCTGGGCCAAACGATGACCGAACAAGACATATTTGAAGGAAGAATGATCATTGAAATTGGCATGGCCGTCGTTCGTCCTGCCGAATTCATTATCCTGCGATTTGAGCATAAAATGCTAAACGAATAAACTTTAATTCAATCATCATCAAAAGGTCATTACAATGCCAGCTAATATAGATACCATCATTTCCCCACTGGATACCGCCCTGAAGAACTATCAGGAAGAATTGGGGAAAAGAATAAAAACAGCTACCAGTGACAAGAATGCGAAGGACCGGGGCTACCAATCAGCTCTGGACCAGCTGCAGAACAAAACTTGTAGCTACCTCAAATTAAGAGCAATCAAGGAACTCTACCGCAACCTTGATCAATGTATTTCCATAACTGCTCACAAAGAATCAGAATTGGTCAAAACAAATGTGGCCGACATGATCAAGGGATCCGAAGCACTGAAAGAACAACTTGCCAAACTTTCAAAGACACTGAAAAAAGTAAAGACGGAAGTCTATGGTGTCAAAGAAATTGCCTGCAACCTGGTGGATTGTTGCCTGGACAAGGACCGGCAGTTCAACAAATCAGTTTATAATGAACTGTGCAGTATCGGCGGCTTCGAAGATACGCTCAAAGAAATCAAGGAAAAAGCAACGAAGAGCTATGAGATGGCCGACCTCACTTTTTGTGCGGCCGTAAATGTATCAGGCATCCAGGGGTTCGCAAGTATCGACAGCCTCAAAGGCTATAGCGAAAGGCTCGTGACAACCCAGGAAGAGCTGAAAAAGAATGTTGAAGAGAACTGTAGCGAATTAAAGGCCGGAATCGAAACGAGCATAAAAGAACGAACGGAATTAGTTGTAAAAGTTGCAGTTTCCAAGTACTTGAGCTACGATGCCAAATGTGAAGAATCCGCCTTATGCAGCACCTGGAACACTTCCTCTAACCCCTGCCCGGGCACCCCGGAAGATGGGAAAAAGCGACTGAACGAAATATGTGAAAAATTCAAAGATGACCTGGTGGCTGCCCCACCTGCCAACACCCCACCTTTGAAAAATGTGAAAGGCTCGAACACACCTCAATTTTAATTTTAAAAAAACAAAAAAATGCCTGGAGAAATAAAAAATGAAAATTGCATCGGCCTTTGGAAATCACAACTGGAAGATGCGACCAATCAACTGGTAGTCATCGTATCGGAATATGATAAGCTAAATGCCGCTTACCAGGACCTTTGTAACTGGGTAATACAATTACAGGACTGTCTGGACAGCCTCGATGAAACGGATGAAAAAAGAGATGTCATCATCGACCTCCTGAACCTTTTCGTCGCACAGGCAGAAAGTGTTTGTGAAAACATTGTGTGCCTCAAAGAGGCTTTGGAAATTCTTTACTGCGATATCATTCAAGTATCCAAATGCCTTGAATCACTCTACAACACCGTGATCACGCTAAGGACGGAGATTGACAGCCTGAACAAGAATATCACGGAAGAAAATTCAGAGACCTATAAATGCCTGATTGCCTTACAAGTACAAATCGAAAAAGTCCTGGAGCTGTACCAGGTCATGGTCGACCAGATTCTCGATGCCGCTACCATGGTATACAGGGTCGAGTGCCTGCTCTGCAACACTGAAACGGGTCTGCTGAAAAAGCTGACCGACCTCATCGGATATCTGGGAGGAGTGGTGAATCAGGCTTACTGTTCCACCGACGGTGTCAATCAAATCAGCCCTGGCAAAACCTTGTGCGAAGAAAAACTGGACGCACCCAAGTTCCCATTGGCCGACGGCGACATTTACCAAGGCATAAAAATGACTTTGACCAAAGCCGGGCAGGACAAGGAAACCTGCAAAAACGACCTGGATATCCTGACCCAGGAAAAAGACAAACTGGAGGCTTGTACCAGCAGCTTGCAAAAGGCCATCGATGAAGCTACGAAGGCCAGCCAGGCCAAATAATTTGTTTTTTTCCGACGATCAACAACCATCATTTTTTCAATCAATAAATACTTTCAATCATGCCAAGAAAAGGAGATTATCCCTTACCAAAGTTCCATTTTATTGTAGAATGGGGAGAAGACTTTCAGATTGGGTTCACCGAAGTCAGTGGATTGGACTTTGAAACGGAGGCCATTGAGTACCGGGAAGGGAGCAGTAAAAAATACAACAAGACCCAGCAACCGGGATTGACAAAATTCAGTGATGTCACGCTCAAACGAGGCACTTTCGAAGGGGATTACAGCTTTTATGAGGAATGGAAAAAGACCTACTTTTTCCAGGAAGGGAACAGCACCGGCAGCCAGTTCAGACGAACGGTGACCATCAAGCTGCTCAATGAAAACCATGAGCCCATCATCACCTGGCAACTGGAAAACGCATGGCCTTCCAAAATTCAATCCACCGACCTGAAAGCGGACACCAACGAGATTGCCCTCGAAACCATGATTTTAAAACACGAAGGCTTAACCATCCTCACATAAGGTGTCATGTCAGAGATCATAAATTTTCACCAAACAGTCGGTTTTCACTTTGCCGTTGAGTTCGCAGGATTGGGGCAAAATGATAAAAGCATCGACGCCCGGTTCCAGTCGGTGGCCGGCCTCGATGTACAATTTGAAACAGAGGCCATCAAGGAAGGAGGTGAAAACCGGTTTGAGCATGTCGTTCCTTCCCGCAGGAAGTATTCCGACCTGGTTTTGAAGAGGGGATTGCTTTCTCCGAGTTCTGCCTCGGCAGTCACCAAATGGTGCAAACAGGCTTTCGATGGCCTGTTCCTCGAAATTGTGCAGCCAATTGAACCAATTGATCTGGTGGTCACCTTGCTCAACGAAAACCACGACGTGCTGATGATGTGGGAAGTAAAACACGCCTGGCCCACCAATTGGAAAATGGGAGAACTCAATGCAGAACGAAGTGAAGTGTTAATTGAAACAATCGAATTGAACTATAATTATTTCACCTTTAAAGCACCGTAGGAATATGCCATTAGAAGTTCGGGAACTGATCATCAAAGCACAGGTTGGCAACGATACGAACAGTCGGGGGCCCCTCACAAATGCCAGCCCCGGCCATAGTGGCCAGGAAGCAATGATTAAGCAGTGCGTTGAAAAAGTACTGGAAATCCTCAAAGAAAAAGCGGAAAGATGACCTTACCAGTTTCATTCAAACAGACCAATATACTGAAGGCAGTTATTGTACCTTACGCTGATTGCAAACTTCGTGTTCCTTTAATTCCACATGTTTTTGTGATCCCTGTAAACCCTGATTCCTATAATGAATCACTTCAAATTCAATTAGATCCCAGAGTACCCGCCGGAGGAGACCAAACCAGTGTGAAATATTTATCGACCGTTCCTCAAAAACTGAAAATTGATTTTTTCCTTGATGGTACCGGTACAATCGACGGGTATTTTTATGGTCGGAATATCCCTGTTTTAGCACAAATCGAAAAATTAAAATTAACGGTGTACAACGTTAATGGTACCATTCACAGAACCAATTTCTTAAAGTTCTTTTGGGGAACTCTTTTGTTTTGTGGGGTACTTGAAAACATGGAGATCAATTACACGCTGTTCAATCCTGTAGGGATCCCAATCCGGGCAAAAGTCAGCCTGACTTTAATTTCCCATCAGGACAGAGAGATCAGCCTATTGAAGAACAGGCTTAGCTCCCCTGACCTGACGCACGTCAAAGACCTAAAGGCAGGGCAGCGGCTCGATAAAATGACCGACGAGATTTACAACGACCCTAATCTTGTTTTACAGGTAGCCAAAGCCAATGGGCTGACGAGTTTCAGAAATGTAAAAGCAGGGACTGAAATCACATTTCCTCCAATAGACAAACAAACCAATTAACATGACACGGATCATACCCAACGAGTCGGTCCACCATGTTGTCACTTTTGATATTTTTTCGGAGGGAACCAAAGTGGACCCAAGCCTCGAGTTAATGTCCATCAACATTAAAAAAGAGGTGAACAGAATTCCGACCGCAAGAATGATTATCCGGGACGGAGACCCTGCACAGGAAACATTTGAGGAAAGCAATAAGGACCAATTCATCCCGGGCAAAAAAATCAAGATCAAAATAGGCCGGGACAGCAAGAACGAAACCTTGTTTGAAGGGATCGTGACGAAGCACTCTCTAAAAATCAAAGGAGGTGGGCCGGTGTTGATCATCGACTGCAAAGATGAAAGTGTAAAAATGACCGTGGGCCGCCACAGCAACTATTTTGAAAATTTATCGGACAGCCAGGTCATCGAAGAATTGATCGGAAAGTACGGCAACCTGAAAAGAGGCGATATCAAATCTACCCGCCTGGTGCATCCTCATATTGTACAATTTCATGCAACCGATTGGGACTTCCTGCTTTCCCGGGCAGATGCCAACGGGTTGCTGGTCACCGTCGACGACGGAAAAGTTTCTGCCCAGTTGCCCAATACCAGCCAAGCTGCAGCACTGAGTCTTTTGTACGGGGCCACGATCTTCGAACTGGAAGCAGAAATTGACGGCAGAACCCAGTACCAAAACATTGGTGCCCGCGCCTGGGATTATGCCAATCAGGAATTATTCGAAGCAGAAACAGATTCCGCCAAAATAAAAGAACCCGGAGACCTGGAAGGATCAAAAATAGCTGCCGACACCATTCAACTCTCCACTCTGGAGCTGCAGCACAGCGGTAAGATAATAGAAGAAGAACTGCAACAATGGGTGGACTCATGTATGCAGAGAAGCCGCTTGGCCAAGCTCAGGGGAACGGTGACCATCAAGGAGGGCTTTGGCAAAATCAAGCCCGGCGATTTAATCGAGCTACAGGGCATTGGTGATCATTTCAATGGAAAAGCTTTTGTCTCAGGGGTCTATCAGGAAGTATACAATGGCATGTGGGATACCCATATCCAGTTTGGGCTTTCACCAGAATATTTCGCCAAAAACAAAAACATCAACGACTTCCCGGCCGCCGGCCTGTTGCCCGCCATCCACGGGCTGCAAATCGGGAAGGTCGTACAACTGGAAAATGACCCTGACGGGGAAGACCGTATTTTAGTAAAACTCCCGATCATCGACCCCGCAGCCAACGGGCTGTGGGCAAGAGTGGCATGCCTGGATGCCGGTGAAAACAGAGGCTCCTTTTTCCGGCCCGAAATAGATGACGAGGTCATCGTGGGTTTTATCAACGACGACCCTCGGGAAGCCATCGTGCTGGGCATGTTGAACAGCAGCGCCAAACCAGCCCCCATCGTGGCCAAAGATGTCAATCACGAGAAAGGCTTTGTGACCCGTGATGAGCTAAAACTACTATTTGATGATGAACACAAAAAAATCACCATCAGCACACCGGGCGGCAATCACATTATCATTGACGAATCAGAAAAAACGATTGAAATAAAAGATCAAAATGACAATAAACTTTTGATGGACCCATCGGGCATCCAAATGGACAGCCCAAAAGAAATCATCATAAAAGCCGGCACTTCGGTCACGGTTGAGGCGGCCACTTCCCTTACTTTAAAAGGAGCATCCATTAGCGCAGAAGCTACCGGGACTTTTGAAGCAAAAGGGGCCTCAACCAAAATGGCCGCTCAGGGAATTGCTGAATTGTCGGGATCATTAATAAAAATAAACTAAGGAAAATATGCCTCCAGCAGCCAGGGTTGGCGACAACCACATTTGCCCAATGGTGACCGGAACGGTCCCACATGTAGGCGGGCCGGTCACTGGCCCAGGCGTGCCAACGGTCTTGATCGGCGGCATGCCGGCCGCAGTAGTTGGTGACATGCTGGCTTGCGTCGGGCCACCCGATACGATTGTAAAAGGATCCGCCACGGTATTGATCGGCGGAAAACCTGCCGCCAGGATGGGTGACCTGACCGCCCACGGCGGAACGATAGTGATCGGCTTGGCCACGGTGATGATCGGTGGTTGAACCCGTTCAGGATCACATAAAGAATAAGTTGTAACAATTCGTTTTTTTTTAAAGCAGCATCCATTCAAAAGAAACAGCGAAATCTTATAAGTTATTTTTTACCTGATCCTTCATTCGAGTTTTCAAAAACTTTTAACAATGCCAGAAAATTCATTCTTGGGACAAGGTTGGTCTTTCCCTCCCATGTTCAACAGGGAAACGGGAACCGTAACGATGGCTGCCAACGAACAGGACATTGACCAGAGCCTGGAAATATTGCTTTCCACCAGCCTGGGCGAGAGGGTGATGCAACCCGACTATGGGTGCAACCTGAAAGACTACCAGTTCGAGCCGTTGAACAATGGATTGATTGGATATTTAAAAGACCTCGTCGAAACAGCCATCTTACTGTACGAACCCAGGATCACCTTAGAAAAAATTGAAGTGACGCCCCTCGAATCCGAAGAGCTGATTGAGGGCCGCTTTAAAGTACTGGTGGACTATAGAATAGCCGAAACCAATTCGAGATACAACTTCGTCTATGATTTTTATTTAAGAGAAGCAGATGCATCTCCCATTTAATGGATTTAAAAATAGATGTCAAACTTTACTAAAATACCACATCCTTTATTGTCTGATTCCGGCACTTGCCAATCGGAACGATACCCTTCCCTGCTCAACCCCGAAGCGATCAAAATTGATGATCAGCGTTTGGAAGATGTGTTGCATTTCATCAATAAATATGCACGGTTCGTTAATTTCTATGATGTAAAAACAACCGGGAACGGCAGCAGCCGCAACCCTTATGAACTGAGCGTCCACAACTGGCAGGAGCTATTCAGAAAAAGTGCCCCGTTTCAGTTAACCTCCCTGACAAAAATAGATGTCGACGAATTAAGCTCCAACCTCACCCGCATCGTCCAACTCGCCAGCCAATTTCCAGAGGCAGAAAACCTCCAGGTACTGGTGGAATTCATATTTTCTGAATCCATCCTGATTTTCGAAAACAGCCTGAACATCGTCAGCAAAATCAATACGCCGTTCAGTGTTGTTCTGCAAAGGACAATGAGTTCAAGTTTGCGGGAACCACTGGAAAGCTTTATTGGCCTGACCAAAAAATTGGTGGCCCTGGAAGCCGTCCGGGGAATAAATTTCAACCGTGAAATTACCGTCAAGAACTGGGACATCGCCGACATCAGTGCAATTGGCGAGAGTGCCCTGAACACCACGGCAGAACTAATCGAAGCCTTTGAGCGAACGGCCAATATCTTTTTAAATGAACTAAGGTCACTGGGCATAAAAACGGCCAAATACCTCCCCCAGATCCTTTACCCCAATGCAGAGGACCAGCAGGGAAAAATTGTTCCTCACATTGGTCTGTTGATTGCCTTTTTTTATTTGCAAAAGCGGTTCAAAAATGATTTGAACGATATTACCCGGAGGCATCTGCTGTATTTCTACAATGATGTTTTAAATATCAAAGGCAAGCCCGCCCGCCCCGACGAGGCCTTTATCGTATTCGAGTTACAGAAACAAGTAGAGAATGCTTATTTCCTGCCAAAAGGAACAAAAGTAAAAGACGGGAAAGACGATAATAAAGCCGACATTGTTTTCGCCCTGGAAAAAGACATCGTCCTCGACAAAGCAGAGATCAAAGAATTGAGGACCCTCTATTTAAACCCGACTTATGGTTTACTGAAAGCCTCCGACCCCGATAAGTGCTCGGAAGGGAGTTTAGAGAAATTTACCGAAGGCCTGTACATCGCCCCCAAGGCCAACAGCATGGATGGGGTGGAAGAAGACTTCAAGGAAGATCCAAAAAACTGGGCTACGCTAGGCAGCAAGGAAAGCAAGTTGCTGGTCGGTGGCCAATACCAGCACCACCCGCCGGCCAGGGTTGGGTTTGTGCTGGCTTCGCCTGTTTTGTTTCTGAACGAAGGGCACAGGGTCATCGACGTAAAGTTGTGCTGCAGCCTGCCAGATGATATAGACGATGACTCCCTCGATAAAGTAAAAGGCTATTTTAGGGTCGACTTAGCGGGCCTATTGGCAGCCCGGGCAGAGCTTGACTCAACGCCGTTCGGCAATTTACTGGGCCGAATCTGCCCTGACCCTAAAACTATTCCGATTCAAAGGCTGGACAGGAACTGCGAGCCCTATATCGATGAACCCAATCAAACAGAAATCAGAAGTTATTTTGGGCTGGACCCAGATCAGAATGACTTTGAGTACAGTATTAACGATGTCATTGAATTACTGGCCTCAGAAAAAATTGATGAAAAAACCGGGGACTATCTGTACGCCGAGTTGAATTGTAGAACCCAACTGACCTTTATTGATTTTATCTTAATTGGCTTTTCCAACATAGACGAGTTGAAAAGCTTGTTTTACCAACAACCCTTCAAGATTTGTCTAAGTGGCAAGGAAGGCTGGCTCGAAGTGCCCAATGAAGATATTACTTTCCGCCTGCTCACAGGTGGGGACCCTTTGAAAACCTGCACCTCTGAAGTTGAAATAAACATCATCATCACATTAAAGAAAGATTTTCCAGCAGTCACTTTTTCCGATGCAGAAGTACTGGGCGAAGAATTGGGGACTACCCACCCTTCCATGAAAATGGAATTGGATCCCGAGTACCAATTAATCTGTGAGAGTTTTCACTTTAAGCCATGCTGCAGCCTGTTGCACTGCCAGGAGGGAAAAGACATCGCCATTTCAGCCTATCATTTTTTAAGGCATTTGGAAATTGTTGAGAGCTGTATTGACGTAGAAGTATGTGGCGTAAAAAACCTCATCGTTCAAAATGACGAGAGTGTGCAGGACGTAAACGGGCTGGTTTATCCCTTCGGGACGAGGCCGCGTTATGAACGGAACGATGCAGCTCCCTACAGCGCACAAGGTTCCAATTTTTACATCGGCAGCCAGGAAGTGTTTTGTAAAAACTGGAAAAAGTTCTGGATCAATATCAACTGGAAAGACAAGCCGGCTTCTTTTTGCGAACATTATGTCGGATATAAAGACTTGACGAAAAATATTGGTGACATTGAGGGCGATGATTTTCAGATAAAGACGGCTTTATTGGAAGATGGAAAATGGGAGGAGTACACACACAACGGTTCTGTACCCTCCAATGCTGCGACAGATAACAATGTCTTTTTGTTCAACAAAGACCTGGTCGGTCCACCAACACCACTTCCTCCACCGCCGCCACCGCCACCGCCCCCTACTCCTCCTGCCGACATCAGGAATTTTCCTGCTGACATTTGCGAAGATATCAACCCTATTTATCAAAGGAATTTTGATTTTGAAAGGAGCGTTGATTTCCCTGGTTCTCAATACCGAAAAAAGGAGCTTCAGGAAAAACTGTCCCCATATTCTACTGAGTCAAGAGATGCATTTGTAAGAATGACCCTTACAAAGAGAGATTTCCAACACAGCCAATACCCCTTCATCTTGGCTCGCCAAATGATGGCCTTTGGGAAATTAAACCCAGAGGGAAATTCGGTGTACGTACCTGGGGCCGTTTATTTTCATGAAGGGGATTTAAAAAATAATACCGGAGCTTTTAATGCCATTAAAGACAGTGTAATAAGCATCGATGAAATAATCAATGCAGTTGGTCAGATTACGGACTACCTCTTTTTAATGGGATCCGATCCGTATATCAACACTCCTCCCCCTCCGAGGCTAAAAATCTGTGAGACAACCATGCCCCCTGTCGCTAACAGTTTGTTCCAACAGGTAAATGATTTATTAGCTCAGATAAAAGCTGCCATTTTTGGAGCTGAAAAATTAAGCGACATTGACTTTGAAAATGATCGGCCTGGAGCTACTCCTCCAATCACGGGTATGTGGCAAAAAATCTTTGAAATTATTGGTAGTATCCCTGGCATTACCTCAACAGAGATTGACGACTTAGTCCTTAAATTGGACATGGAGGTAATCGACAAAATATTGGAGGATACTTTTACCTCTAAATACGCTATTGACAAAAAAGTTATAGAAGATATAGAATTGTTGATCAACGGCGCTCCATCCGACCCTCCCGGCTCCCCTCCAATTCCTGACAAAGGCACCCTGGGATCAGCCTACAGTGATTATCTCATGAAAGTAGCAACCCTTAAGATTCAGGACTTATTTGAAGAAATCAGGTTGTTTTTGTGTGAAAGAAAAGAACTGTTTTTAAATGCGAAACTCTCCGGTGCCGTCATCCCCAAAGAACCCTGGACACCCATCATCAAAGAAATTTCGCTCGACTACACCGCCAAAGCAGAAGAGACCGATATTCAACTGGTACACCTGCACCCTTTCGAAAATACCTATAGCTTAGAAGATATTACCGCCGAGCCAAGTCTGCTCCCCGTTTTCACGGACGAGGGCACACTTTTCATCGCCCTGGACAACATCACCAAAGGCAATACTTTGAACTTGCTCTTCAACATGGCAGAAGCCACGGCCAATACCGAGATGAGCAAGCCTGATATCAGGTGGTCCTACCTCAGCAATAATCAATGGAAAGACCTCGCCCCCGGTTTCGCCATCAGCAATGACGGAACCAATGGCCTGACCAAAACCGGCATCGTGGAAATCATCATGCCTGCCGATATCAGCAGGCAGGGGCATACGATCATGCCGTCAGATATTTATTGGATCAAGGCTGCTGCCAATGAATTCAGCAAGGCCGTCTGCGAAACCATCACCATTCATACGCAGGCCGCCAAGGTACAGGCTGTCCTGGCGCCAGAGAACGATCTCAGAAGACTGAGTGCGCCATTGGCTGCTGATAAAATAAACCGCCTGGATGTTGCAGACACAAGCATTAAAAAAGTATCTCAGCCCATCCCTTCTTTCAATGGCCGGCCACCGGAATCAGAAGCCACGGAACTTCTTTTCCGCCGCATCAGCGAACGGCTCCGGCACAAAGGGAGGGCCATCACTGGATTTGATTACGAACGGATCGTATTGGAAAACTTTCCCCAGGTATTCAAAGCCAAGACGATCAGCCATGCCCTTGGCTTGCCGGGCAGCCGGTTCGTCCGCGACCTGGAAGTGGCTGCCCCTGGCCATGTTTTGGTAGCAGTCATACCGGACATTCAGCAACTAAATTCCGGGAATGCACTCGAGCCGAGAGTCCCGTTGAGCCAGCTGGGTGAAATCAAGAAATTGCTGCAAAAAAAGAATTCTCCATTTGTGCAGCTAAAGGTTTTAAACCCCCGCTACGAAAAGGTCAATGTTGCCATCAAAGTGAATTTTACGAAAGGCAACACGGGGCCGTATTTCATTGAGCGCCTCGAAAAAGACATCGAGCAGTTCCTGGCTCCGTGGACCAAAGGAAAGGTCGACCGGCTGCGGTTCGGTGCGCCCCTTTCCAAGTCTGATCTGATTTCATTTGTGGAGTCATTGTCGTATGTCGATTTCATTTGTCAGATCGATTGGGCACATGAATTCGACCATGGCGAAAAATGCCAGGAAAAACCCCTTTCCTGTTGTGACCCCAAAGAGGAAAGCGGAACGCTCATAGCACCACTCACTGCCCGTTCCATCTTAACTGCCGGAAAAATCAAGGTCTGCGAATTAGAGAACCACTGCGACAGTTATGACGGACAGGTTTTGTGCAAGGAAGAAAAAGCCCTTAGGCCACTGTAACTAATTAAATCCAGGTTGCGATGTGCCATCGCTGTTCTTCCGCCGCCCCGAGGCGAGTTCGGTGCAAGCTCTCTGGCGGTGAAATATAATTAGGAGGGAGGTGTTTTTTTTGGCGCCGCGGCGCCAAAAAAAAACACCTCCCTCCCAGAATGATTTCCGGCGGCACAGCCGCCGTGATATTCATTTCGACTTGAATGAACTTAATTGAATTCCGAAAATTGCCATGAAGGATACCACCATAAAATTATTGCAAAGAGAAGATCAAAGTTTCCTGAAAGACCACTTTGATTTTGACTTTCTCAAAAGCGAAGGCCTAAAACACATAGGCGCCTTATCGGGAAATATATGGACTGACCATAACGTGCACGATCCCGGTATCACCATTTTGGAAATGGTCGCATATGCACTTATGGACCTGGGCTACAGGACCCAACTGCCCATCCAGGATATCCTGGCCTCCCCAAATGGTTCGGCCGACGATAGCTATTTTACCCCTGCCCAGATCTTGTCCAATAACCCCACGACCATACTGGATTACCGAAAATTATTGATCGCCATAGAAGGAGTGCAAAACGCGTGGTTGATTCCTTCTCAAAAAGAAAAGTACATCATTGGCGCCCCTATCCTTACTTTAGATGATTGTAAAAAACATAATATTGATTGTCCCTCCGATTCTTCCAGTAGTACTGATACCACTGAATTTACCTTAAACGGGCTCTACAATGTGTGCATTCAAAAAGAACCCAATACGCCCTTGAGTGACCAGGAGCTACAGCAAAAAGTACTGGAAAAACTCCACGCCCACCGAAACTTGTGCGAAGATTTTGCGGAAATTAAAATTTTATGCGAAGAAGAAATCGGCATCTGTGCAGATGTAAATATCGAGCGCGGACAAGACCCCGAGAAAGTGTATATCGACCTCATCGTTGCCATTGAGCAATTTCTTTCCCCGCGTATTGCATTTTATACGCTACAGGAAATGTTGGAAGAGAAGGGAAAATTGATCGAAGAAGTTTTTGAAGGCAGACCTTTTGACCCCGATTATAACAGCCCGGGGTTTATTGATGTAGAGGAACTGGAAAACATCCCGCTTCGCAAGGAAATTCATTTGTCCGACTTGTACAGCGTGATCAATGCAGTGGAAGGAGTAGCTTCCGTACAGAACATCAGCTTAAATGGCACTACCCTGGACGGGGCGCATGAAAGCCATAACGATGACGACTGCCTAACCTGGATCTTTCATTTGGCAACCGATCATGTCCCCGTATTTTCACCGGAGAAAAGTTGTATCAAATTAGCCAGGGACGGTGCCGTATTTCAACTGGACGAATTTGAAATACAACGACTTAAAAGTCAAAACTTAAAAACTCGTCCTTCAGGAAGGGCTCGTGGAAACAAATCGTACCTGGACCTTGCCATCCCGAACGGGCAGTATCGCCCGGACCTTGGAACCTATTATTCGATACAAAATGAATTTCCATCAGTTTATGGCATCGGTGAAGGTGGCCTCCCTGACTCGGCCTCCAAAAAAAGGGTCGCCCAGGCACTTCAGTTAAAAGGTTACCTGCTCTTCTTCGACCAACTTTTGGTCAATTATCTTAGCCAGCTCGCCAATGCAAGGAATTTATTTTCCTTTAAAACCGAAGTAGAACAAATCAGTCAGTCAGGTGCCCTGGACAGTGTGCCGGACCTGGAAAAACTGTTGCAGTTTTACAATACCGAACAGCAGCAGCCCGTCGTTTTAATCCCCGTCCATCAAGACGATTTTTCAAAAAATATTGCCCCTGACAATGTCCAGGCCGTACTGGAAAACAGAAATCCTTTAGAATATGATTTTGATGAAAAAAAATACACGACCACAAATAAATTTGGCAGGGATATACAAGTCGATCAGTTAGTCCGGGAACTGTCTCAGGAAAATTATTCGATTGAGGTTCATCCGACAGAACAATGTTTTTATTTCATTATTCAGCCCAGTTCCCTTCCCATTGTTTTATTGGCAAGAGCTGTTTTCAACTCAAAAGAAGAAGCGGAAATTGCTGCGAACAACATTAGTTACGTTGGCACAAAAAAAGACAACTACCAACTCATCAACAAACCCTCTCAACCGGCATACAGCTTTGACTTGGTTTTTTCCCCAACGACGAACACATCCCTGGCAGAAGAATTGACCGAGACCAAACAAACCAAGCTTGATAAAAGAAATCTTTTTCTCGATCATTTACTGGCTCGTTTTTCAGAGTCATTTACGGAGTACAGTTTATTGTTATTTTCCCAACTTAATAACAAGGAGGAAGTTTCCCAGTCACTCATCAATGCTAAAACAAACTTTCTTTCCAATTATCCTGACATCAGCGGGAACAGGGGAAAGGCATTTAATTATTTAGACCGGGAGGCCATTTGGGGCGCTAAAAATATTTCAGGACTGGAAAAAAGGTTGCTTGCTTTTACCGGATTGGAAAATTGGGAAAAAAATTATCTCTGCAATTTTGAAGTACACCGGCACCAACCCGAATATCAGGTTGATTTTAAATACAACGATAAAACTATTTTTAAAACCAAAAATGTTTATGACACTGAAAACAAAGCAATCAATATCTGTAAAATTATTTTAGACGAGGCGACAGAAAATTCATTTTATGCTAAAAAGGATTTAAAAGATTGTTACTTAATTGTTTTTAATGGTTCTAAAAAACTGGAGCCTTTAGCATTCGACAATCCGACGGAACGAGACCTTTGCTATAATGCTATCCGGAATTTATTCCACCAAGCAGCCGCCCCTGACCATACCAATGTTTATCCTTCTGCTTTTGTTTACCACCACGAACTTTACACCGCCGCCGGGATCGCAGTTGCAAAAAGCAACACCAGTTTCAAGACGGAACAAGCTGCCATAAGCAAACAAAATGATTTTGTCGGAAACATTAAGGATCAACAACCAATTGGCGGGGCGGATTTATCCAATTTAAAATTGACGACCAAGCGGGTAAACGACCGGCCTGTTTCAATTGACAAGTCAACCGTGAACCCTTCCGTAAAAGTAGCCGATTCGGAATACCGGTGGCAAATTATGGGCATTGACAAAAAGCCCATCCTGACTGGCATTCAATACGTCCGCAATCAATCGACCGCTTTTGACAATTATTTAAAAACAGTTTTTACTAAAAATAAAAAATGGGAAATTAAAGAAAATTCAATTCAGTTATTGACGGGGCATGGGAAGGTGCTGGCGGAGCAGGCCGTGAGTTCAAAAACCGCCGGGGAATTAATTGCAGAAGAAGCCGCCCAGTTATTGGATGCTGACCTGATAGCGGAAAAACACCTGAAAGAAACCGGCGATGCTTATGGTTTTGAAATCAGGAATGCCGCCAACCGGCTACTTTTAAAAAGCACTGTTTTATATGAAAATAAAAACCTGGTGCAAAATTTAGCAGAGGCCATTCAGTTGGACAATTACGATATCGTCCCAAATGAAGAGTCCCGTTTTTCCATCGAATTTAAAGATGGCAAAGGGCGGGCAATCGCGACCAGCAGTGAACCCGCCAGCGATCCTTTTTTACTTTTGGAACAAATCCTTTCTAACCGGGACCAATTAAAGGTCGTTAAAAAAAGCAGCACCTACACTTTTAAAATTACCAAAGAAAATACAACAGAAGAATTGTTGGAGGGCTTCACCAGGTACGACGATCCGGAAAATGCCTTCCGGGCCCTTTTCCGCTTTTTGGAAGAATACAAAAATAAAAAACTAAAATTCAGGGAAATTACAGACGGGGAAATAGACCTGGCAAAAATAGAATTGCACATAATTGACGAACAGGGGAATTTTATTGCATTTTCCCCAAAAGAACATTTTAGAAAAAGGGAATATTGGAAAAAAGAAATTAAAGCCGTCCAAAAAACCTTAAAGGATTTTTCCATCCCTCTGGACTTTAGCTCAGCTTCAAAATTTTATTTAGCGGACCAACAAGGAAAAGAACTGCTCCGATCCCTCAATTATTTCCCCAATCCAAATGCGGCCAGGAGCGCAGGCCGAACTGCTTTATTTTATTTTTCTCAATTAAAAAATATTGGGGACCACATCGTTCGGGCCGGCGCACAAAACACCTTCGCATTAGAACTTGGAAAACATCAGAGCCTACTTACTTTTTCAATAAATGGAAAACTGCCATTCCTGGAAAATCAATTGGAAGTTTTTCAGCAAACCATTCTGGAACATACCTATCTGGTAAATATTGCGCCCGCCGCCAACAAATGGAGACACCGTTTCTTTTGGCTGGACAAAAATGGAAAAGCCCTTATTCTTTACGACAGCAAAGATCAATTCAACACTGAAAAAAAAGCCAACGAAGCTTATCAAAATTTTTTAACTGCTAAAACCGATTTAGAGTTTTCACAAATAAAAAAGGGAGATAAATATGGATTTCAGATTAAAAATGGAGGAAAGGTTTTAATCCACCCAACATTTTATCCTGATGCCCAAACCGGCAACGAGGTCATCAATGATGTAATATCATTACTGCAATTTTTCAATTTACCTGAGGCGGATCAAACATGTGTTTATACAACCCCTCAATCACCAGATATCGAATCATTTGTTTATCGGGTCTATAAAAAAGGAAATCCCATCGCATTTCATCCGTGCGATTGTTTTGAGTTAAATCAAGACGGAACAAAGTCGGCTGATTACCGGGTTCGTTTGGAAGAACTTTGCGAACGGCAATATGTATTTCCCGCATTTTATTTACGGGGAAATAAAATGATTTGCCTCTTAAATGGCAGGTATCATTATGTACTGAAAAACAGGGCCGACGACAAAATATATTTTACCAGCAAACAAAGTTATTATTCCAAAAAAGAAGCAGTCGAAGCTTTTAATCATGAATATTTAAAATTAATACACCTCGCTTCGGACATCAACAATTACCTGGAGCTTACGTTAAAGGACGGTTCAAAAAAATATTGTTTAGGAAAAAAGATTGAAAATGCGCTGGCTACTTTTTCTGAATCCATTTTTACAGATAAAGAATCAGTTGCCCAAAAAATGTGTTCCTTCCCGATCCGTATAAAAGGCACCCCGGTTGGAGAACTCTGCTACGACGACAACATCACCGGGTATTTTTTTCATCTCGCCGGAGAAAACCCGTTGTGCGAAACAGACTGGATCAGCACTGCTTGTTATGACTCACCTGCGGAAGCTTGGAAAGACTTCCACCATTTTTTAAACCTCCTGAAAAATAAAAGTAATTATCGCCCACAGTTAAAGCCTTATTTAAACAAATGGCAAAAAGAAGTGACCGAGTCGTCTTTTTCGGTCAAAGGAGTTTCAAAAACTGCTTCATCCCAAATGGCAGCCGTGCCACCACCTGCTACCGGTGATCCTTGTTGTTGCTATATTTCGGTGACGGAGGTATTGGCAGAAAGCTGCTTCAGGTACAGCACTGCACTATGCGCCTGGGGAGAGAAACACCTGGCTCCTGTTTATTCACGAAACGTTTTTCTCTCCCTGGACAACGCCTGCTGTATAGCGGAACTACTCTTGCCGGACAATTTATCTCCCGATGTGACCATCGAAACGATAGAGGATCACGACGGTAAAGATTTCTATTATTTTAAAATTGAGTACACATTCACCAAAAATGGTGACCAGCTTACCTATCATTTCACCGGAGAAACTTTTTTTGAAGAAAGAATAGATGCCGAAAACGCAGGCATTGACTTGTTAGATACCATTCGTAAAAATGAACTGACAACCACGGTGGTGCAAGGCGATGACTGCCTTTATCGAATCGCTCTTGTCCGCCCTTGCGAGGAGCCGGAAATCATCGAATTGCCATGTAGCACGGCACCCGGTAGTTGTCAGGGTGAATTCAACACCCCAAAAGGGCTGAACCGTTTATTGGAAGCTGCCTGTGAAGAAGGGGCCTTTGTACCCTGCATTATTGAAGATAAAAAAAGCTGCTATTTTACTTTTAAAGTCGTAGAACCTGCCACTTATTTTTTCGCCCACCATCCTCATCAGTTTCACGCAAGGGAAGACCGGGACAAAATGATGGGCTGGATTTTCGACCAGCTAAAAGGGAAAAACACCAAATTTGAATTAATTGATAAACCCGACGGCAAATATGCCCTTCAGCTTTGTGCTTTTGTTGATAAAACAATTGACGGTAATACGCCCGACGAGATCGTCGAAGAAAATTACATTTATTATGTAAATGCTCCTGCGGGGTTCAACCCATTTAATCTGCTCTGGAGCATAACGGATGACCCGTTAAAAGATAAGTATTGCCTTTTTGAAATACCGCGTTTGTTCACACGGGAAGAAATAGATGACGCCGGATTTAAAACCATAAAAGAATGTTACGAGAGCAACATCAATTTTCTCCTGACCAATAACGAACACCTCGAACCCACCGGGGATTTCAATGAACAAAACCCGGGCATCGCTCTTGTTAACCCCAATTGCCTCCTGGCCAAACATCCTCAACTCTATACTTGCGAGGAAGATATGTGGGCAGCCATTGAAGCGACCAAAGCTCATATCAACACAGAGGGCATGCATTTGCTGGAGCATATTCTGTTGCGTCCGGAAAAAGTAATCAGCAGTGACCCCGATGACCAAGATAAGTTTGACTGTACCTGTACCTTGCTGGCCACTCCTGATCCGGACTGTATATTCCCTTTGCCCGAAGAAGATATTGATCGCTGTTTGATCCCAGTAGAGTTAGATGAAGATGGAAATGAAGTAAAACCGACTTATGTACCGGGTGCAGACCCATATTCGTTCTGGGCGACCACTATTTTTCCCTGTTGGTCGAAACGGTACCAGGACACCAATTTCAGGACCTATGTCACCAATACCTTATTGAGGGAGGCACCTGCACACGTTGCGCTGAATCAACTGTGGCTAAGTCCTTTGCAGTTTTGCAAATTTGAAGACCAATACCGGCAGTGGCTGCATTACAAAGCCGGACGGCAGGCTTGCGAAACCGACATGCCCTGCGATCTGATAAAATGCCTGATGAACCTGAAGAGTTGCTGCCCTGAAAGCGGACAGCAAGGAGATAAGAACTGTGAATGCGACACCCCCACATTCAAAGCAAACCTACAGGCTGTAGGCATCAATCAACTGTTTAATATTACGGAAACCAACAGCCCCTTCCTGGGCAGTCAATTCAGAAATTTTACGGTAGCGGACAATCAGGTTGTATTTGACCGAAACAAGCTTCAGGCATCCTTGTCAGCCAATTTAAGAGCGGAAGCTGCTGTCTTTTCTCCGCCGGCAGCAACGCCTGCCCCTGCTGTAAGCCCGGCAGGCCCCTCTGCGACTTTGAAAGAAAAGACCGGCCCTGCTGAGAAAGCCGAAAGCCAATCAGAGGTAAAATCAAAAACCAAAACCAATCAGCCTACAGCCACTACAGTCAAACCTGCTCCCAGGGAAAAAGCAAAGGCAACTCCTCCGTCGAAAGCCGACAACGCAAGCGATCCGGGTACTCCCCGGCCATTTTTATCAAAAATAAAAACAGTAAAGGACGCCAATGTTTTAAGGTCAAAAACCTATACCAACATCCTCGCTTACGCCGAAACGGTGGCCAAAAAGAAAGTGACCAAAACCACGATCAAACGATTGTTGGACGATGTGATCCTCTATTCGATCCGATATGCCATTGGCAAAAAAGGCGGTGGCGACGACAAATTTTACACCAGGTTACTGGCGGACTCCATCGCCCTGACCCTCGATAAGCTCGTTGCGCAAAACAGGGAAAAGGTTTTTCATGCAGATGAATTCCGCCATGCCTTTGCAAAAATGAAAGACAAAGGGATATCGCTTGCTGCGGTCAAAAGGAACTGGAACAGCAAAGCATTGAAATCAATAACCGACGATGCGCCTGCCATCGAGCTGTACCTTCAATTATTTAAGCTATGAAACACGTCATCGGCAAACAGGTCATTCAGTTGCAATTGAGTACCGACAGGGAAGCGGCGAAGTTGCAACATCGGTTTAGCCAGTTGTATTGGCAGGACTTGGTCCCTGCGATGGGAGATCTGTTCGATGAGTTGACGGGCAGTGAGGAAGTGGTGGAAATCGACCGCTTGGAAATTGACATAGGCATGCTGCCAAACGTGGACTTTCAGAAAGAATGGATATTACCATTACTGAAACAGGCCATCGAAAAATGGTTCCAGCAAAACAAAGTAAAAACATCTGGCATCCAACGGAAACCTATCCAAAAAAGCATCTTTGAAAAATGGCTTTTTTTTCTTGAAAATGGTTACCTGCCCTGGAGCCTTCAGAACTTACCAAAAGATTGGACGGCCCGTATCTTGGAAAGCCTGGCCACCCATGTACAGTCAATCCACGACCTGAGCAGCTTACTCAAAAAAAACCGCCATGCCCTTAAACGACTGGTGCTGCAGCATGATTCCACTTTTCTACAACATGTCATAGAGACGCTTACCGCCCAGGCACAGAATGGGCTGGCCCCGTTTCTCGAATCATTGCCTTCCCGGCAGGCCAAGGAAAATTTCTGGGAATTCACCCTGGATAAAATTGTCGTCAAAAAAAATAAATGGTCCAGCTCTACCCTGGTCAAAAAATACCAGGAACAACAGAGCTATCCTCCTCCAGCAAAACCTGCCTCCGACCAAAAGGAAGACCAAGGTGCCACGACTGACCGGATTGACAAAAGTGGAATATTCATACAATGTGCCGGCATCGTCATGGTGCATCCTTTTTTACAGCGATTTTTCAACCGTATTGATTTATTGGATGGAGCGGAATTCAAAGACCACGAGGCCGCCAGCCGGGCCATCCATCTTTTGAACTACCTGGCCACCCACACCACCGAACCTCCAGAATACGATCTCAGTTTGCTGAAATTTTTATGCGGTGTCCCGCTCAATACACCCGTTAAAAAATACATCCAGTTGAGTGCCGAAGAAATGGAAGAAGCCGACGCCCTCTTGCAGGCCGTCGTTCATCATTGGGGGGCGCTGGGCAAGGTATCCAATACCAGTTTACAGCAAGCTTTCCTCCAGCGGGAAGGCAAACTCCTGCACGAACAAAGCGGCTGGAAACTACAAATGGACAAACAGACCATGGACATCCTGTTGGGTCAATTGCCCTGGGGCATCAGTGTGATCAAACTGCCGTGGATGATGGACTACCTGAAAGTGGACTGGGCATAAATGTGGAGATTTAGGGATTGAATTTATGACAATAAATTTTGATGAAAACTGCGGAAGCAAAAACAACGGCCAACATTATCCAGCGCAAAAACGATCCTGCGCAGCACCCGTTCTTCTCAAAAGAAGGGGAAAGCCATTTTTTTGCGGATGAGCATAGCTTCTCCCCCTCTGGAGAGGGCCGGAGGGGGGATACCAAACCTTTCTTCTCCCCTTCCAACATCCAGCCCAAACTCACCATCGGCCAGCCCAATGACAAATTCGAAATAGAGGCCGATCAGATGGCCGACCAAGTCGTTCAACGATTATCAAACAAAAAGGCCCGGCCAGAAGACTCAAAACCCGCCGCCCAAATGGAGCAAAGCGACATCCTGCACCGGCAGGTCGGGAGTTCAAAGCCCCCTTCCATTCAACACAAATGCGCCGACTGCGAAGGGGAAGAACGCCTCCAAAAAATGGAAGGCGAAGAGGAAATGCTTTCCAGGAAAGAAATCAGTATTCAGCGCAAGCCGATCTTCGAAAGCAATGATGATGAAAACAACAATGCCATTTCAAGTAGTTTAGGAGCCAGCATCCAACGCAAGTGCGCTACCTGTGAACAAGAGGATGAAATGATCCAGGAGAAAAGTGAAACCAGTTCGCCAAATACCGCTTCCACCGATCTGCAGAACCGATTGAACCGTACAAAAGGCAGCGGCGCTCCCTTGCCGAAAGAAACCGCTTCTTCCCTGGGTGAAGCCTTTGGTACCGACTTCAGCAATGTCCGCATTCACACGGGCAGCGAAGCGGTGCAGATGAGCCAGGAACTGGGGGCACAGGCATTTACGCACGGGAGCGATATTTATTTTAACAAGGGAAAATACGAAACCGGCTCAACGAGTGGCCAGCATCTGTTGGCGCATGAGCTGGTGCATACGGTGCAGCAGGGCGGATCAAAGAAAGTTCACCCAAAAATTCAAAGATCTCCAAATAGATTCCCTAAAGATGCACCAGTAATTTTGACCTTACAAGACAAGCTGGAAAAACTCAAAAAGGGAGATTATGACAACGACCCGGAATTGAAGTACGACATTGCAAAAGAAATATGGATCGGCAATACATTGCCCGTGAAAACCATTGACCTGAACACGGGAGATCTAATGCTTCTTGAAAATGTTTTTACCAACAATTCTCCAAAATTGGAAGAGCCGCTCAACAGTTCGCAAGATATACTGAAAAGCCTTAGAAATGGAGATTATGACCATTGTCCGAAAATAAAATATGCTCTTGCGAAAAAAATATGGACGGAGAGTTTAACTGATCGAACGGCGACTGACCTGACTAATGAAGATTTGTCTTTTTTGGAAAGTATATTTCGCAAAGGAGAAATTACGCTTGAGAAAATTGCTGTTAACTACTCTGATCAGTCGCCCTACGAAATTCCCAACAGCTTAATTCGACAATCAAAGGAATATCAGAACATGATGGTGGAGAGCGGAAAATATCAGGATATTGAAAGCGCTCCTGAGGGAACGGCCGTCACCGCCGCAGAAGGCCTGGAAACATGTCGAATTTTAATTGACCGAATTAATAAATGCCAAAATGTGGATTGGCCCAAAGACGCTGCGGAAACGATCAGCCAGGCACGTGCAAATTTAGATGCGGAAGTAGTCAGTATTTATGATGACAGCCCTTATATAAATGAGATGCCAGGCACCCTGTTTTTTGAACTCAACAGTTCGGAAGTACCTAATTCCCAAATTTATAAAATAGCAGAAATAATCCGCCAAAATCCTTCGGAGCTAACATTGCGAGGGGCGGCAAGTAAAAATGAAAAAAACCAGGAAGACCTGGTGGACAGACGCCTTGCAGCAGTACAGCAAATCTTGGACGATTTAGGATATACCGGCGCAATAATAAATACTGAAAACAGATATCAGGCAGGTGAAGAAATGCCTTTGTACAACAGGGTTAGAGCTGTTGAGATGCTTCATCTTGGCAATTATTCTCTTTCGAACCTTATAGATTGTAAAGCGGGAGAGGAAGTTCCATCAGATGGAAAAAAACGAAAAGAAATTCGAAGAACATTAAAGCATGCCAAAGGAGACGTTAAAAAAGCCATAGCTCTATTAAAAGATCCGTCCGACCGAGTCCTGGGTCTTGTGGATCAATTCTTCCATGATCCGAGCAAAGGGGAAGACCTGAACTGGACAATTGATGAACTAAGGAAAAAACTGAAGGAAATAAAAGGGCAATTGAACATGTATGTAGGAGAAAAAATTAAAAATCACAACTATTGTGACGATACCTGCAACCTTGCCTATGCTTACAATAAAGGTATCTGGACTAAGGCCGTGATGGTCTTATGCCCTGGATTTTGGGAAGCACCCTATATTGAAAGGGTATACACTATTATCCATGAAGCAATTCATGGCGCCAAGAATATTGAGGGACAAGACTGGGCCTATGACCGCAGCAGGAAGCTCGCTATACTGCCAAAAGAAAAGGCATTCAATAACAACGACAGTTACGTCATGTTCATAAAGTATGCTGTAGGATCTTTGTTTAGCCCTAAAGATCCCGGCACCAATATTTACTACGAAAATGATGAAATAGAAGCAACTTGTTATTCACCTGAAAAACGAGCAACCATTGATTTTCTCCTTGCTGAATTGGAAACCGAGTTGCTGGATAAGCTCCTGGCAATTGCTACTATGTACGAGACCATGTCATCTCTAATTGACGAAACGGAGCCTCATCAACAAACAGATCATAAAGAATTGAAGAAAGTAGCAGACATCACCGGCCTAGTTTCTACCTCAGACAAAGATGGAATGGTAAAATATACCCAAAAAGATTTAACCGCCGTCGCCGCTCTTTGGGAAAGAGTAGAGGCCATGAAAATATCAATGTTCACAGAAAACAAAAACATTTCAACCGATGCGCTGGCCCACAAAGTAGTGTGGGACATGGGGCCAGGTGAAAATATTGCATTCTACCCGGCATTCTTTGCCAAAACATCCGAGGAACAAATGCAAGAATTATATGCCGCCCTTATTCATGCTACACCACATGTAAGTGAAAATATGGAGCCTAAATTATTGGATTTATTGGGAGAACTGAGCTATCGAAAACTAGTTGAAAAAGATCATAAACATTCTGTCAGATAAGTATTTAAATATGAAGTTGTTTGAAAATTCCTGTTGAGTCGAAAATGATAGGATTTGCGGCCAACAAGGAGTTTTCAAACAGCTTCTATTTCAATAAATAAATTCATCAAATTAAATGACCCTAAATAATAATCAGTATGCATAGCCAAAAATCTTCCCCCTCCCCCGCCTTCCGCAAGCTCTTCCCCGAGCTCGCCCCACTCCATTTGAGCGACGACCAGCTTTGGGAACTGTCCCGCGAAATGGTCGAGCGGAAAAAATGCGCCGACAGCCACAACATCACCAACGGTGAAGCCACCTTTGGGCAGTTGCTGGCGCACGACATGACCTTTGAAAATGTGTCGAGTTTTCAGAAATCTTTTCAGCCACCTGCGTTGGCCAACGAGCGGAGCATCGGACTGGACCTGGACAGCACATATGGGCTGCGGACGGAATCCTTTTATTACCAGAAAAAGCAGTCGAGTCATTTATTGCTGCAAGGGCGGCAGGACGCAGACAGGCTGTACAGCTGGTGCGACGTACCCCGCAATTTCGAAGGCACCGCCATAATCCCCGATCCCCGGGACGATGAAAGTATTATTGTTTCGCGGATTCATGTGTTGTTCATGTTGTTTCACAACCAGTACATCCGCCGGTTTTTGGACGGATATTCGGAAGCAGAAAAATTCTGGGAAGCCCGGCTGCGGGTCACCTGGTTTTACCACTGGCTGATCGTACACCATTATTTGTACAAAGTACTGGACAAAAAAATATGCGACGACATTTACAGGAACGGGGCGAAATATTTTCGGCAGCCCAATTTTATTCCGCTTGAATTTTCGGGAGCGGCCTTCCGCATCGGCCATTCGCAATCGAGGGATGTCAACCAGTTGAACGATACGACCGTTGCCGGCATTTTTGACCTGGGCTCCTTCGAGCCTACCAATGTTTATGTCGATTGGTCCTACCTTTTTGACCGCGGCGACGGCAAAGTGGAATTTGCCAAAAAGATAGATACCAAGATTGCCCCGGCCTTCCACGACATTCCCTTTTTGAGGAACGAAACAGATGTCCGGCTCCGTTCCTTGCCGTTCAGAAATCTAAAACGGGGCGTGGTCTACGGCCTGCCTTCCGGCGAAAGCGTTGCCAAGCGGCTGTGCCTGGAGCCCCTGCAAATTCTGGAAACTGAAAAGCTGTGTCTGCCCGGAACGCCCCTCTGGTTTTACATCCTCAAAGAAGCGGAGCTGATGCATGATGGCGAACACCTCGGCCCCGTGGGCAGCCGTATTTTTGGAGAAGTCTTTTTTTCTATTTTGAAAAATGACCCTAAATCTTATTTGGTCCAACACCCAAAATGGGAGCCGAACGGCCTGGGAAATGCAAAAGGGGTGTTTGGCTTCAGGGAATTGATTAACTTTATCTGCGACTAAATTCATACACCATGGCTTTTCAAAGTACCCGCCGGTCCCGACGGCAAAAGAACCACCGGTCTGAAGACCCGCAAAAGAACCAGCCTTTTTTCTCAAAAACGTCTGACACTGTCCAGGCCAGGCAGGAAGATGCATTCTTCCAACCCAAACTGACCATTGGCCAGCCGAACGACAAATACGAGCAGGAGGCCGATGCGGTGGCCGATGCCGTCGTCGATCATGCCGGGCCTACGCCTGCCGTCCAGCAAAAAGAAATCAGCAGTATTCAAAGGGTTACTTTGGCCACGCCACAAGAGGATGAAAAATTAGGCACCGCGGAACAAAGAATGGAGGAAGACAAATTGATCCAGGAAAAACCGGAACTGCAAAAAATGGGGGACGAAGAGGAGGAAGAAGTCCAGATGAAATCAGCTGCCGCCTCCAATACCGCCAGTCCACAAGTAAGTCAAAAAATTAAGAGCAAAGCAGGTAGCGGGCAAAAACTATCCCCCCAAATCAGGGCAGAAATGGAAGCTGGCATCGGGGCGGATTTCAGTCAGGTCAACATCCATACCGACGCCGACGCCGTGCAGATGAACAAGGAACTGGGGGCACAGGCTTTTACACATGGCCAGGATATTTATTTTAATGCGGGGAAATACCAACCCGAAAATGGTGGAGGGAAAAGGTTGTTGGCACACGAGCTGACGCACGTGGTGCAGCAATCAAAAACGAACGACGATTCCATTCAAAAACAAGCAACGCCGATTTCCCAATGTCATGGTACCAATAGAATTGGAAATTTAAGCTACCCCGGCACATTAGAACATATCGCTATTCAACAACACTATATCACCCATATAAACCCACTGGCAGAGATTGAATATTTCATTCCAAATAGCGGCTCCGGAGGAGGTCCGGGCTATGCCGACATTGTAGACCCGTTGACCGGGGGCATCTACGAAGCTAAATTTTTTCCATTTGCCGCCAGTGCTGTTCCGGAGGTGCTCAACTATGTGGCCAAGGCAAACATTCATTGTGACCCGGAGACCCTTTGGCATGCAGGTTTAATTTACCCGCCTTCGGTCATCCCATTTACCGGAAACCTGGAAATCGTTTCTTACCTGTTTGCTCCGGGAGTGATTGGTTATTGGACACGGATAAAAGTTCCTGTCACTCCACCAGTACCCGTTTTGGACAAGGTAAAAGAGTTTATCGAAGATGTTGTGGAATCGGGAGAGGACGCCTACGAAGCAGCAAGAAGGTTTTTACAAGAAAACCCCGAGGTCGTGGATTATATCGAAACCATAGCCGCGAGTGCACTGATCGCCGCTGCTGTGGTTATTGTAGTCGCTACGATAATTGAAGACATTGTAACATTGGGAGCTGGCATAGCCGATGACCCCGCTAGCTTTGCTGCTGCCTATGCATTGGTCAGGGTGGCCATGCGGATGATTTAATTCAGGAGCTATTTAAAAACAGAATTTAAGATGACTATTGATTGGTTACGATATTTAGAAAAAAAAATAGCGCCCAGCGGGTCTTTTTTGAGAGCGATGGATGCGCAATTGAGCAAACAATTTTATGACATTACCAAAACAGAATTGAACGACCGTGTTTTTTTGTTGGAGCCATTACCAGCAACTTTTACCGTAAAGCAAGTCGATGAATTCTTTTACGTCTCAGGCGATCTGCTTATCCAAAACCTGGCATACCGCATAAATATCTACTGGCAACATGCTAAGAACATGAATACAAAAAGCAAATTCAAAAATGAGGACATCCAATTTTGGTGGGGGAAATTACCGCTCCAGCTTTTCTCAGATGCACCTAACTTTCTTTCCGAATTAACCAATTTCAGTTCACGTTTTAAAATAGATAACCAATTGATCGTATGGCCACATGTGAAGTTAAGCCTGGGGGCATCCAATATTATAGATATAGACCCAATTCAAAAGTTAATGAACCAGTTCAATAAAAATTGGAATGCTGATGAAACCGCTTTAGGGTTGATCCACAAAATTGGCAACATCGAGAAGAGTAACGATGGAAAACAAATTTCTGTAAACATTGATTTCGGCTCGGCCGACCTGACTGCACTCAAGCTGCTCCTCCAGGAAATCGAAACTACGGATTCAGAAATTTCAAAAATTCAGTTACAAAATTATTAGCCCCTCCATTTACTTATGATTCAAACGGTTCAAAAACAGCCACTACAAACTGCTTTCATCTATTTGACGGAAGTCATTAAAAATTGTCTGCTGTCACATTTCGATGAAGCAACGCCCAGACCTATTTTTGATGCCTTCCCAAAACCGCGGTTTAACGGTTTGAAGTCGCCTTTACTCGACTTTGTCCAGCGGGCAGCTCTAAGCGAAGAAGAATTTATTTTACTGCTTATGGTGCTGGTTCCACATGCCAAGTCCCATTTCTTCGACCAGGTAATCCAGCAAACCATCCCCAAAGCCGGCGACTTCCCACAGATCGGCGGTGTGCGCGGCAAAAACTTCCGGGGCTTTATCCCCACCGGCGAAACAGCCCTCTTCGTTCTGGCCGGGGAGGACTTCGAAAAAAGGATGGAAATCCAGCGCTATTTTGACGAAGACCACTTTTTCGCCAAACAAAGAATCCTTTGGCTGGAAGAGCCACCTCCGGGCGAACCGCGCATGAGCGGAAAAATCATCATGTCGCAGGAGTACGTCGACCTCTTTACGACCGGCAAAGTCGCCCGACCTAAATTCGGTTTAAAATTCCCCGCTCAACAAATTGAGACAGCACAAGAATGGGACGACCTCATCCTGAATGCCAAAACGTATGCTCAAATAAAAGAACTCGAAACCTGGATCAAGCACGGTGACCATTTGCTAAATGAACTGGGGATGCGCAAAAAATTGAGCCCAGGATACCGGGCCTTGTTCCACGGGCCTCCGGGCACCGGAAAAACAATGACCGCTAAATTGCTGGGGAAATACACGGGTCGGGACGTCTACCGGATTGACCTGTCCATGCTCGTCTCCAAATTCATCGGTGAAACGGAAAAAAACCTTTCCAACCTTTTTGCGAAAGCAGAAAACAAAAACTGGATTTTGTTCTTTGACGAAGCCGATGCCTTGTTCGGAAAACGCACCAACGTCAAAGATGCTCATGACAAATATGCCAATCAGGAAGTCTCCTATCTATTGCAGCGCGTGGAGCATTACGACGGACTGGTCATCCTCGCTTCCAATTTCAAATCAAACATCGACGAAGCATTTATCCGCCGCTTCCAGTCCATCATCCACTTCCCCCGGCCCAACGCAGAAGAGCGGCTGGCCATCTGGCAGCGGGCCTTCCCCAGAGACCTCGGCCCCGCCACGGAAGTCTCCCTCGAATCCATCGCCAAACGGTACGAACTCTCAGGTGGCGAGATCATGAACATCATCCATTATGCCTGCCTACAAGCCCTTGAACTGGAACAACCTGCCGTTTCCGAGGAAATTCTATTAAAAGGAGTCAAGAGGGAGTATGAAAAAGAAGGGAAGATCATGCGGTAAAGAGAAATTGCTGAACAAGGAGTTGTTTTAAAAAATCAAAAGCCCCCGCTATTCTGCCCATTCCACCACAATTTTGCAGTACATGGCAGCCGTCCGAGTCGCTGCTCCGCAGCGCCGCGCGGAGGAGGGGCCTGAGCGGCCGATAGGCCGACTGCGGCGCCAACTTAGCGAACATTTGGCCCTAAGTTGATCAATCAGTACAATTAACCGTTTCCGTATTCACGTAGGGGTTTATAATTTTATACCCTGTTTCTAATATGTTTAACCGACCCATTCATATTGTTTTCATCCATTTGCTGCTGCTGGTCCAACACTTGAGCGGACAAGAATTCATCCTTTCGGCTACTACCTTAGAAACCAACAATATCATTGATGTGAACATCTGGGACATTCGGGAAGACCCCTCGGGGTTTGTCTGGATGACAACACCTAACGGAATTGCCCGGTATGACGGACATCAATTCAAGTTGTTCAATACCACGAACACCCCGTTAAGAAGTATTCTATTGGGTGACAAGCGCAAGCTGGTCATTGATGAAGACGGCTATTTCTGGATTGCAGGAGAAAACACCATCGATTTATTGCACCATGCCACCTTCGAAATTATTCCATTTGAAGAGCGTTATCCCAATGTGCCATTTCAAGGTGGCATCAAGCGGATTATACAGACCGATAGTGGTACGATCATCTTTCTAACGACGGAAACAAAAAAATTTTATAAGTACACGCCAGAGAACATTTTTGAACCCATATTTCTTCCCGATTTAAGGAACCCTGAAATGTTCCCGCAGGGAGACCTGCTATGGATCATCCAAGACAACCATCAATTTTTCAAGTACGACCTGAACCAGAAAACTGTTCTAAATGAAATTACCAACCACAATGAATCGAGGATCTTTTATGTCGAAAATTTTGAGAAGTACGATTTATTTTTCAAAAACACTGGCAACAAATTAATTTTTCTGAAAGCCCATAAAAATGACTTTGAAGAAATTGCCACGTTCAACCTTGAAACTACATTGGATATGTGGTGGTCCAAACTTCACTATCTGCCAAAAAGTGATTTAATTCTGGCATGCCTTAGCTCGTCAGGTGGTCCCTATTCAATCATCGACATCGACCAGAAGTCCATTACCCCCGTTTCATTTTCCGATAATTCGATTTTAGAGTATTACAGAAAATCCTGGGTGGATCAGCAAGAGGTGGTCTGGATTCACAACCGAAGACAAATCAAATTACTAAAATTAAATACCAATCAGTTTAATCTATACTTGCCTTTTTACTCGGTAAGGGGGTTCCAGGTAAATGACCAATACCTGTTCACAAAACAAGGAAAAGTATCGCTTGCAACCGGGAAATTAGTAAAGCCACAATTACTCGACAAGGTTGTAGAGATCAAATGGAACAATTCCGATGACCTTTGGTATGGAGGATGGGATGGTATTGCACAAATTGATACAGGTACTTTTGAAATTTCAAATGAAATATCCTCGCTTAGCCGAATTCCAAATCAAGGCCCCATTTACTGGTCGCTAATGCAGGAGCAAAATGACACCTGGTGGGGAGGCACACTGGGACATGGAATCTATCGGAAGGCGCCAAATCAGGAGATGTTTTATCCATTTGAAAAGTTTAATGGCTTTGCCCCGCCCTCAGGTGCCATTCACCTGCTGGACGATGGAGCGTTTGTTTGGGCCGCTTCCAACAACGGGTTGTATCTCATCCATAAAGAAAAAGGTGTTACAGCAAGATTTTGGGCAGGAGCCCCCTCCTCTTTTCGAATTCCTTTCAACGATATACATTTTGTACTGAAACTGAAAAACAGCTATTGGATCACCTCTTCAGGCAACGGTATGGTTCGGTTGCGATTAAATAAACATCATGAAATTGTAGACCTGAAACATTTTACGGTAAAAGACGGACTTCCTTCCAACACCGTTTACTGTATCGTAGAAGACGACCGGAAAAGGCTTTGGTTCAGCACCTACAATGGCCTGATGTGCTTGGATCCGGATACCGAAGCCTTGCAGGTATTCAATCAAAAAGATGGATTGACCAAATTAGAGTTTAACCGGAACTCTTACGCAAAAGGCAACGACGGGCGAATATATTTCGGCACTATCAAAGGAATTACCGGTTTCCATCCGGATGAAGTGATTCGGCAGTCAAACCTCGACATCCCCATTGTAATAACTCAATTTGAGATTTACGACAAAGCAAGTAGTCAATGGAGCGAAAAGACCGTGTCCATCAAAAACCAGCAGAAAATAGTCCTCTCGCCTACAGAACAGTTTTTCCGTTTAAATGTCTCAATGCTCAAGTACTTCGATGCCCAGAATATTCGCTACAGCTATAAAATAGATGGCTGGTTGGAAGAGTATCAGCCTTTGCAGGGCAACACCTTGGAGATCAATGGATTGCCATATGGAAAATATGACCTGCGGATCAGGGGGCAAGTGGCGGATGGCAGGTTTTCTGATCAAGAACTGGTCTTGCCCTTGGAGGTGGAGCGCCCCTTTTATTTGCGTTTGTGGTTCATTGTAATGGCATTGGTTTTCGTTGCACTAAGTATTGTTCAAATTTATTATTGGCGGATCCAACAACTCAACCAAAGACAAAAAGAGCTGGAATGGATGGTTCGGGAACGGACCGCCCAGATTGAAAAAGACAAAACGGTAATTGAGGATCAGGCCAAAAAGCTGAAGGAACTGGACGAGGTCAAGTCCAGGTTTTTTGCCAATATTTCCCATGAATTGCGAACCCCTCTGACGCTTATCCTCAGCCCTTTAGCGCGCGTTTTGCGTCGGAATGAACTGACAAACAAAGATTTCACCTCTCTTAAACTGATGCAACAGAACGGGCAAAAACTGCTAAAACGCATCAACGAACTCCTGGATTTATCCCGGTTGGATGCCAACAAACTTGAAGTGTTACAGACCCCGACGTTCTTATACCCCTTGCTCCGAAACATCATTGCATCGGTAGATAGTGCCGCCAACGCTAAAGGTATCCAATTGCTTTTCGAGTATCATTTGAACGAAGAACTACAGGTTTTGCTCGATGTTGACAAAGTCGAAAAAATAGTCTTCAATTATCTGAGCAATGCATTAAAGTTCACCCCTCAAAATGGCACAGTGACCATCCGTGCAGAAAGGGTCCAGCAACTTTTACAACTCTGTGTAAGCGACACCGGCATCGGCATTTTGCCGGAAGAACTGGGAAAGATATTTGATCGTTTCTATCAGTCTCCTCATGTTCGGGGGGCGTCAGGTACGGGTATAGGTTTGGCGCTGTGCCGGGAGCTGTCCAAGGTGATGAATGGCAAGGTCTGGGCAGAAAGTACGATCGGGAAAGGGAGTGCTTTTTATTTTCAAATACCTTTAGTGGAAACGTTTGCTGTCAAAGCCAGGGCATCTATTATTGAGTATCCCAACGAAACTGAATTGCCGATCGTCCCTACTCCATCCAGGAGAAGTAAAAAACCAACGGTCTTGGTGGTAGAAGACAATACGGACTTAAGGAATTTTATCGCAGGCATTTTACAGGAAAATTATAATATCCAAACGGAGGAACATGGCCAGGCAGCATTGTCCTACCTCCAGGCCCCCGACCAACCTGCCCCAGCTTTAATTATTTCAGACATCATGATGCCTATCATGGATGGGATAAAGCTGCTAAAGGCCGTTAAAAGTGATGACCAACTCCGTCACATACCAATGATCATGCTTACCGCACGTCAGAATATGGAGGTAAAATTAGAAGCATTGCGCATCGGGGTAGATGACTATATCACCAAACCTTTCAATGAAATAGAACTCCTCGCAAGGGTCAGCAACTTGATCGACAACACAATGAGCAGAATCGAGGCGGCCCCGGTTTTAGTCAACGGAAAGCCTGACAATCATAAACCCAAAACCTCCGAGGCAGATTTGAAATGGTTGGCAAAGGTAGAGGCTATCATCGTGGAGGAAATAGCTAACCCGAACTTTGTACTCAAAGATATCGCTCCAAAGGTCAATATGTCCTACAATGGCTTCCAGCAAAAAATCAAAAAAATAACGGGGCTGAGTCCCAAAAAATACGAACGGTCCATCAAGCTCAACAAGGCCCGGGACATCCTTAAAAGTGGAGAAGTGGAAACGGTCTCTGAAGTGCTTTACCGATTGGGGTTCGACAATCACTACCATTTTTCTAAAATCTACAAAGAGGAGTTTGGGATCATGCCGTCAGGAGAATTGAAGTGACTAATAAAATGGGGCACATTCACAAACACGCTGCAACAAAAGTTATTTGGCTTATTGCAAGACAGTGCAGCCGCCAAACGATCCATAAAAATATTTATTTGTGGTAATCACCTATTTTCAAAACGTAAATACACACTTTGAGCTAATTTTTCCTCTGATCAACACACTTTGAGCTAATCAAGTGTAAATTTCGAATAGTTCTAAAGATTCAGATTTGTCATCATAATCAGTAAATTAAAAATGATTTGGTGATATGAACTGGACTTTAGGGATCATTAATATTTATTGCCGGATAAAAGGGTTGAAGGTTCGAACGCTTATCAATATGAAGGAGTTTGAAGAGGCATTCAACTTGAGAAATCGGATCTACCAGGATGTATATAGTTTTCAACCGGTTAAGCCATCGAAAGAAACGATTAAACCGGAAGGCCTGGCTTATTTTGTTGGAATCTATAAGCATGAATCATTGGTAGCTTGCCTTCGATTGATGGACCCCACTCAAATAACCCCTTTTGTCTCTTTCTTTTACAAAAGTCCAAACCTGGATAAACCGCTCAACCAAACGTATGAAATGGCAGGGCTGGTCATTGAACCCAAACTGCAGAGCAAGGACAGCAGCATTTTCCTGATTCTGTTGTACTATGCCTATCAATTTACTTTAAGTACCGGCAGACAATATTGGCTGGCCAGTACCTGGAAAAGCCTTTACCAATATATCAAACGAATGGGAGGCATCGCACAATTCATCACCGACGAGGTGGATTTTGTGGACGACGGTTCACCCAAGGCGAACTTTTTGAAAAACTATTTAGAAAATGGAAATGCCAGTGACTACTGCTGCTATTACGTCACTTTACCGAAAAATTATGATCGCCTTATCTTGAAAAAAACCCTTCGAAAGAAGAAAAAACAGCTATTGAGGAGGATAAAAAACGGCCTCCCAACAATTAAATTACGGAGACAGGCAGGTACGACCATGCCACTATAGAGGTAAAATTTCAGAAATGGAAGTAACGGTAAAAATAGGGTGCAAGATCGTTTCCTGATTTACACGAATGAGCAAGCCACTGACAATTTTAATCAATCTGAGATCCTTCTTTAAAGATGGCAGAGGCTTAGGGATAATTGTATTCAACAATAATTTAAACGAACGATGAAAAGAAATTTCCTGCTCACTAATAAAATGATGATTGGTTTTGTTCGGTTAAATGCAACGCTTCGGAACTATCGCATCAAAATTGCCGAGACAGAAGAAGAATTGCAGCATGCATTTGCGCTCAGGTTAAGAATTTATCAGAAAGAAGTCCTCTCCCAAACCAATCCTTACCCCGACCAGTATGACCAAAAGTCGGTTATTCTCCTTGTTTATCAAGGTAAAAAAGCCATCGCCACCATGCGTATGGTGAAGGTGAAAGGTGGATGCCTGACAACGGAGCTTTATCAGCCCAATCTGCTCGAAAAACAGGAATCCAAAGAGGTGGTAGAAATCGGAGGATTGGCAATTGATAAAACTCACAGAGGTGGGCTGAAATTCGTGTTTATTTCTTTGCTCATTACCTCTTTGGAATGGTGTTCCAGAAACCAAGTCCGCTATTGGATTGGCATATCTACCCTGCGAAAAGTCGAAATGTTTAGGGCCATCAATCCCAATTTGGTGATTAAGGAAGCCATCAGGGAAAACCTCTTGGCAGAAGAACTTCAGGAACGCCGAAAGGAAAACGATCGCATCCAGATGAAAGGGTTACGTCCCCTTCCTTTTTTGATTGATGTCAGCCAAACGGACTACTTTAACGGGGCCATGTTTTATCTCAGAAGGCTGCTTTCGCGGAGTAAAATCAGGCCAAAATTTAAGGTCAAACTGCTGCGGTACAGTTTTGCTATCGCTCGAAAATTCCAAATATAGATGAGGGGCTTAGCCCCCTGTTAAAACCTCCGTTTTTATCCATAATCAGTTTAAATTTCATCAAAGTGAACAATCAGTCCGATACCTTAAAAGATATGCTCAATGGGTTTCAAAGTTTAGAGGAATTTGCCGGAAACTTGCACCTTTCCCCCATTAATCGGCTCAAACTGTTCGGCTATCAATTCCTCATCGCGATCTACCAATTATTGGTATTGCCCTTTCGGAAAGGGCTTTTCTTGAAACTGGAATCCGACCTAAAAAAACGCGTCAATTTATCCATTGAAATACCTGAACACAACCTGCAAGCGGGCCCCAATAATCATTACCTTTCTGAAGATGAAATTAAAGCATTTCAAGCAAGAGGACTTACCCAGCCATTTCGGGTAATTTCACAAGAAAATGCAAAGGAAATCAAAGAGTTAGTAGAAGAAGCGCAGGCTAATGATTTCGGTGGAGTCAACTACATTGGTGCAGACGCCAAAAAAGCATTTCAAAAACATCAGGCATGGGGCCTGGAAAAATCTGGGCTGTTTCAAGCCCAAAACATTTCAGCTTTACGGAACTTATTGGAAAGACCTGAAATCAGTCATCGCCTTGCGAGCATCTTGGGCGAAGACGTGATTTGCTGGCGCAATCAGTTTTTTGTGAAAAAGCCCGGGACTCAAGGTACTTTTTGGCATCAAAACGTAGCTTTTCAGGAGAGTTCTAAAAAGCGGAAACTGACACCAACTGAGTCTTATTGCCTGCCGGTTGTTCAATTGACTGCATGGATAGCCCTTACAGACGTCACGATAGAAAATGGGGCGATGCGTATGATTCCAGGCTCTTTTCAGGACGGACGATTGGAAAAATATTATGAGTTTGCCGTCAACCACAGAATTGATTTCATTGCCTCTTTAGATTCCAAACTCAAAAATTTGGTACTTAAGGCTGCTTTATTTGGTTCCAATGAGTTTATTAAAGCCCAGGCCGTTTTTAGGGGATCTTTGGCGCAGTTAGGCAATTTTTTGGAAGATAACATCATTGAAGATTTGACCATGCGGGCCGGGGAAGCCATCATCTTTACCTCCTTAAACATGCACGGCTCCTATCCCAACACCTCGGAAGAAGATACCCGTTTTGCTTTTGTCGGAAGATTTACGACCAATTCAGTCAAAGTATTTGACGGAATGGAAAGAGACATCATGGCAACACCCGAAGGATATAAATCCTACTCAACCCTTCCACTTCGCTGTATTCAGGTACACGGCAAAGATGAATACGGGCACAATCGAATTTTGGAAGTTTCGACAGAGGAAGCAATTGTTTCTCCATGTTGAATGGGCGAGTACCAAAAGAAGGAAAACCGCTTTTTAAGCATTTGAAAAAAGGCTTCCCAACAATTAAGTTTCAACATTTGGAAAGAGCCCTAATTTCCTGAAAAAGATCAAGCAAAAAATGAAGAATGCTAAAATACTCATTACTGGAGCGAGCCGGGGAATAGGTCAGGCTATTGCTTTGAAGCTGTCGCAGGAAGGCTTTTCCCTGGTACTGCATGCCCGTCAGGATGAAAGCTTAATAGAAACTATCTCGCAGTTGAAAGAAGGAATTGCATATGAAACAATCACCGCAGATTTGGCTGACCCCAACCAGGTAAAAGGTTTTCTTTCAGCCTTGAAAAAGGCGCACAAAGACCTGTACGGCATCGTCAGCAACGCGGGAATAACGTCGGACAAGCCCATTGCTTACCAACCTGAAAAAGAGATCGACCTGCTTTTACAGGTTAACCTCAAAGTGCCCATTCTGCTGGGCAAATATGCCATGAAACATTTTATGAAAACAAAGAAGGGTTTTTTTGTCAATATCTCTTCTGTCGTCGGTGAAATCGGCAATGCTTTCCAGTCTGTATACGGTGCATCAAAAGCAGGGATAACAGCCCTCTCCAAATCATGGGCCAAGGAAATCGGGCAGTTAGTGCCTGATCATGAAGTGCGTTTTCTGACCGTTTCACCAGGATTTATTGAGACAGACATGACAGATCAATTAACCCCAGCCATAAAATCTTTGTACAAAAAATCCATCCCTTCCAATCGATTTGGCCATCCGGGAGAGGTGGCCAATCTAATTGCTTTTCTCCTGAGTGAACAGTCTCCGTACATCAACGGAAGCGAAATAAAAATCAATGGAGGGATTGCTTAACGGTGCATGGCTTTTCAGGAACTCAAATAAAAACAATGATTCCTACTAATAAAGATTATCGAAACAAGCTGGAAATCTATCTGGACAGCGAAGACATTGAGCAGTTGACGTTAAAACAGCATCCGATGCAACAATGGTATTTGACCGAACATCCTGAACTGACGAAAGACGACTGCTTCAGTTTTCCGTTGCCTTACCTGAGGGCACTGGACGAGGCACACATGAATTTTGAGCAAAAAGGGGTATACCGTAAAGGCTTCGCCACGGCAACTTTAGCAGTGAATCCAAATGACCCCTGGTTTTATTGCCACTTTTTAGGAGATCCCGTGATGCCTGGTTCTCAGGGGCAGGATGCCATTTTTCAATTGGCAGGTGTTTGGGGAAGTATCCGGGGTGAAATCATTGGCCGGCCGAGGGCTTTGGCAGGGCAATTCAATTTTTCTGGTCAAATCTTTCCTTACAGCAAAAAAGTATTCTACCGGATTGATATTCAGCGATTTCTGAAAAAGAAACGCATTTTATTTTTTTCGGGGAGCATCGCCGTTGACCGGGCAGACAACTTCATCTATACTTTTGACAACTGTAAAATCGGCTTTTATACCAAAGAAGAACTGGGCATCGAACAACGAAGCCACACCTACTACCAACCCAATTGGGAACAGGTAAAAACACAACAATTACACTACATCAACCAAGCAGAACAGTATTATGAAAAACCCTAATCTAATCGTCGGCAAACGCCCGGACGAGGTGCTGATTTATGGCAACAATATGATGCTCATCGACGAATACCTTTGGTTTGACCGGCACCACGGCATTATCTCGGCCTATCAGGTAAAGAAGAAAGATGTTGAAGAACACTTCAATATTTTTAGAGGAGTGGACATGTTGGAAACCTGTGGCCAGGCTGGCATTTCGGCCTGTACCGTACTGGAATGCCAAAAGACGGGAAAATCAAGGGACGAATTGAGAGAGTACATGCGGTTTGTATTTCTGGGGGTGGACGAGTCCCGCTTTTTCGATTATGCTATCGAGGATGATGTACTCATTTCGATTGGAAAAATTACCTCTTATCGCTTCCGTCAAATGACGCTGGACAGCACCTTATTCAAAGTCGATCAAAATTTCGACTATCACCAGTATTTTCAAAACTACACGGGTGAGGATTTTCATAATCAATCTTTGCCCGCTGCATTTAAAAAAATAGCCACCTTCCAGAACATGGTAGGACGGGCCATTAGATTATCTAAACTAGTAACCGCTTAGGAGTCAGGGACCAGGTGTCAGGTGTCAGAAAAATTTCGCCTCCTGACTCCTGCCCCTTGGCTCCTGTAAAAAAAATTACCATGACCAGACAAGAAGTATTAAACGGCATCACAGAAATTTTAAAAAATGTGAGAATGGTTAACCAAGAGGCATTGGCCAACATCAGCGAAGAAAAAGACTTCATTGCCGATTTGGGACTGCCGTCCGCAGAGGTCATTAACATTATTGCCAAAGCGGAAGACATGTTCGACCTCGAATTTGATGACGACGATGTGGACGAATTGGGCTCAAAAGTCAGTGACACCATTGATTTAGTCTTGAAAACGGTAAACGCTGGATAACAAAAGTCACCTGGCATTCTTCGCCACCCCGAATGTCTGTGCCGATTTTACATCGGTATGAATTCGGGACAGGCGCTTCAGGGACGAGCGGTGTTACCGCTGCCATCGGTAAGGCCGCTTGCCTTGCAAAATAATTTCGAACAAGGTCAAGTGTAGTCCACACCAATTAATCTAAAATTTTATGAAAATTCGAAAAGTAGCCGTAGTCGGCATGGCCGGTGTTTTCCCGACTTGTGCCGACCTGCCTGAATTTGAACACAAGTTATTTTCTGACCAAAGCCTGGTCAGAAACTGGGACGAGGCTGAACAGTTTGGCAGGCAAATCCGATCTAAGGTGAGTGGGTTCGTTTCTCTTGAGGAAATGAACCTGGAGTGCAACCGAACGGGTGATAACGCTTACCCTGATATATTTTACGACAAGCTGGAAAGGATACCCAACGTCCATCTTGCTACTGCGGATGTGGGGTCCATTTGGGCCATGTTGTCAGCACAAGAGGCCATCGAGCAGGCAAATTGGAAAGCAAAAGAAGTCCAATCTGAACGAACGGGGGTCAGCATCGGTTCGGGGTCGGGCGGTCATGTGGTATTGCGTCATGCCTGGGAGTTATTTTTCCAAAAAGGCAAGCGTTCTACCTTCACGGGATCACACAATGTAGACCGGACAATGGTTTACCGGGAAGCGGCCAACGTGTCTTGCCTCATCAAAAACAGGGGCATTTGTGAAGGGCTCAGTTCGGCCTGCGCCACCGGCCTGAGCAATATCGGCTATGCCTATCGCATGATCAAATTTGGTGTACAGGACCGGATGATCTGCGGTGGGGTAGAACCGACAGCGTTGGAGACCTTCATCGGTTTCGATGCCATGCGGGTGCTGAGCCGAAAATTTGCCCCGGAGGAGAGTTCACGGCCTTACGACCAGCAACGCAATGGGTTTGTCTGTTCCTTCGGTTGCGGCATTGTGGCATTAGAGGAATACGAACAGGCCAATAATAGGGGAGCGAATATTTTGGCAGTTATTGATGGCTACCACAACAATGCCGATGGAGATGGGGATATGTTTGCTCCTTCTTTTGATGGGCAAAACAGGTTGTGGCAAGGGTTAAAAAATGAAGTATCCCATCTAAAACCCGACGTGGTCAAAGCCCACAGCACCTCCACCCCCGTTGGTGATGCGATCGAGCTGTTTAGCATTGTGGAAAACGTTGGAACGGATGGCTACCATATTTCTGCTCCAAAATCTCAGTTTGGCCACATGCTGGGCGCCGCAGGTGCCGTGGAATTTGTCGCCAGTGTGGCGATGCTCAACCATCAGCAAGTCAGCCCTTGCCTGAACCTGCAAACATTGAATGAATCTCCCGAGGCCATTCAGCTAAGCGATAACTGGCAAGGCACCAACGAACCCCTGGCCGCCTTTGAACATTTATTGCCCAAGCGAGCCGTGCAAAAAGACATCCAACAGATCGTTGCGCTGAATTACGGGTTTGGGGGAACGAACGGAGCGATTGCGATTTCAAGGCCAGCCTGATTTCCACCTCCTCTATGCCCGATTGAGCGGTTCCAACAGGTAAATGATTACCAGGCACCCCCACTCCACCGGACCTCCGGCAAAACATGCTTTTCTCAAAGATCAAAAAGTGATGTTCGATGTTTTCGGTTATTGATAAGGTTTCTACTTTCGTTCCTTGTTAATAATTCATGCGCCGAACAATTATTCATATTTCAGTCTTTCTTTTGTTGCTGTTGCAGCAGCACTTGAGGGGGCAGGAATATACTCTATCGGTCACTGATCTAGAGACGACCGATGCCATTGCTGCTGATATCAAAGATTTTTTTAGAGATAGTGATGGTTTTATCTGGATTTCCAGTGCCAGTGGAATTACACGTTTTGACGGGCACCAGTTTAAGGTATTTAATACCATCAACAGCAAACTCAGAAGATACCTCTTGACCAGGGGAAGGAAGATGGTGGAAGACGAAGAGGGGTACATTTGGATTCCTGGAGAAAACACTGCGGATTTATTGCACCATTCAACTTTTGAAATTATTCATTTTGAAGAAAAATTTCCGGATGCGACCCAGTACCTGAATATGGACATCATAGAAAAAGCGCAGGATGGGTCTATTATTTTCAAATTGTATGGAAAAGATAAGCTGATAAAATATAACCTTAAAGAGGGCTTCAAAGAGTTAGATATTGATATAAAACATCCAGGTTTTACCTTAAAAGGAAATACTGTCTGGACACATGACAGAACAGGTGCGCATACAAAGTATGATCTGGAGACAGGAGAAATGTTAAAAGACCTTTCGAAAAACATTATCGGGAGACCCAACCTTGTACCCACCTATACCAAATCAGACCTCTTTTGGAAAGTGTACAATAACCAGCTTTCATTTTACACTGCCCACCGTGATAGTTTAGAGTTATTAACTTCTTATGAGGCGCCTGTGCCTTTTATCCCCTATTGGAGGGCACTGGGCTATTTGCCTGACCGAGATGTCTTCCTGGCTAAATTTAGTGATGATCAAATTTATGTACTTGATCTAAAAGACAACTCCATGATCCCTGTTGAATCCTTGGAGTTGCCGGTCATAAATTTTAACTCCATAAGTGAAATAGACCCCAAGGAAATCATTTGGGTCAGTAATCGAAGGCGGGTTCAATTGCTCCGGTTGGATACCAAAAGATTTCGGCAATTTCCACCGTTCGGTTCCAACAGGGGTTTTTGGGTAAACCATGAACATTTGTTTTGCAGAGAAAATAAGGTTTCAATATCAACCGGAGAAATCGTTGAAGTAGCGACTGGCGATTATAATTTCAATAATGTAGAGACCAGAATTCGTGATGAGCTCTGGTATGGAGGGCAGTTCAGAATAGCCAAAATTGACACCAACACCATGGAAATCCTTGAGGAGGTCCATATGAACGAAAAGAAAGGACGGTTCTGGTGCATTTTAAGAGATCAACAAGCAAACTGGTGGGGCGGGACCATCGTGGATGGCCTATTTTATAAATCGGTCGATCAGGATGGGTTCCATTTTTTCGATAATTATAACGGCTTTGATAAGCCGACCGGTGCCATCCATTTAATGGAGGATGGCGAGCATATTTGGACCGCATCCAGAAACGGACTTTTTTGTATTCACAAGGAAAAAGGCATTGTTGGGCGCTTCTTCAAAGATGCTCCCGAAGGTTATCGTATTCCTTTCAACCATATTTTGTTCATATTCAAAGATGCAGAGGGGTTTTTGTGGGTCACTTCTTCGGGCGGTGGGATCATGAAACTCCGCCTCAACCAGCAATTGGAAATAATCGAATCCAAACATTATACAGTCGAAGACGGGCTTTCCTCCAATACTGTCTACACGATCGTAGAAGATGGCGACAAACGGCTTTGGATGAGTACTTTCAGTGGAATCACTTGTCTTGATCCAGCTACCGACAATATTCAGATCTTTAATAAAAAGGATGGAATAGAAGAATTGGAATTCAATAGAAATGCTTACGCCAAAGGCTGGGACGGTCAGATCTTTTTCGGATCGCTCAAAGGCATCACGGGGTTTCACCCGGATAAAGTTATCCGAACATCCGACCTGAATAGTCCGATTGTGGCAACCCAATTTGAGGTGTACAACAAAGAGATGAATAAATGGGTAGATGAGACATCGGCCATCAACGGCCAACAAAAAATCACCCTCTCTCCAACCGATCATTTTTTCAGGCTGAGTGTATCCATGCAAGAGTACTTCGATGCACAAAATATCCGGTATAGCTATAAAATAAAAGGCTGGTTGGACGAGTACCAGCCCATTCAGGGCAACACCCTGGAGATCAACGGATTGCCTTATGGCCAGTACAATCTAAAGATTAGGGGACAGGCCGCGGACGGGAGATTCTCCAATCAGGAACTGGAATTGCCGTTGACAGTGATGCGGCCATTCTATCTGCAGTGGTGGTTCACGACGTTAGCCGTTGTGTTTATTGTTTTGAGTATTATTCAAATTTATTATTGGCGAATCCAACAACTCAACCAAAGACAAAAAGAATTGGAATGGATGGTCAAGGAACGAACGGCACAGATTGAAAAAGACAAAAACGTCATCGAAGCACAAGCCAGGCAGTTGAAAGATTTAGATGAATTGAAATCTCGTTTTTTTGCCAATATCTCCCACGAATTGCGCACACCGCTCACCCTGGTTTTAGCTCCGCTAAATGACTTTTTCAATTCAAACAATTACACGAACAAACAATTTACCCAATTGATGCTGATGCGCCAGAATGGCCAAAAGCTCTTAAAACGCATCAATGAACTGCTTGATTTATCCCGCCTGGATGCCAATAAACTGGAAATAAAGGAACAGCCCGTTTTTCTTTATCCATTTTTTAAAACCACCCTCTCTGCTTTTGAAAGTGCCGCCAACCTCAAGGGAATCCAGTTACTTTTTGATTTTAAACTGCCAGAAGAAATCCAGATCATGGCCGATGAGGACAAATTGGAGAAAATCGTTTCTAACTATCTGGACAATGCACTAAAATTTACACCCAATGGAGGGCAAATCATTTTATCAGCAACGAAAGCCCAAAATAGCTTGCGGATCAAGGTCAGCGATACAGGTGTCGGCATTTCCGATGAAGACCTGAACAAAATTTTTGACCGGTTCTACCAAAGTCCAAAAAACCTTGGGAAAGGGGGCACCGGTATCGGGCTATCCCTGTGCCGGGAACTGGCAAAAGTCATGGACGGGAAGGTATGGGCAACAAGCGAGACTGGCGCAGGCAGTCATTTTTACCTGGAAATCCCCCTCGTTGAAACGTTTTCCATGAAAGCAGTGGACAGAAAAGATAAAGTAGCCCTGCCGCCTGTTGTTCCGTTCATGGCTGCTGATACTGCACCCGTTACAGGCGCATACCGCCCCCCGGTCCTGGTCGTTGAAGACAATCCGGACCTGAGCACTTTCCTGAAAATGACCCTGGAAGAAGAATATGACATAACCACCGCCGAAAATGGCAAACAAGCCCTCGATACATTGACAACAGCACCGAAAGACCAAATTCCAACCATCATCATTTCCGATATTATGATGCCGGAAATGGATGGAATTGAATTGTTGAACCACCTGAAAACATCAGAAAAATGGAGACATATCCCGGTTATCATGCTGACTGCCCGGCAAAATATGAAAGTAAAACTGGAGGCCTTGCGAATCGGCGTAGATGATTACCTGACCAAACCTTTTCAGCGGGAAGAATTGATGGCCAGAATGAAAAATTTGATTGCCAATAGTCAAAGCAGGCTGGAGGCAGCATCAATTCAAAAACCCAACGACCAGCCCACACTTTCTGCCAAGGACCAAAAATGGATAAAAGAAGTTGAAGAACTCTTGCTGGAAAATATGGGCACCGAAGGTTTTAAACTCAGCGACTTGTCCAACGACCTGCACCAATCTTACAGCAATATTCAGAGAAAGATCAAACAAATCACTGGTTTGTCACCGAAACAATACGAACGTTCCGTCAAGCTCGCCCAGGCAAGAACCCTGCTCAAGAGCGGAGAAATCCGTACCGTCTCTGAAGTCGCCGCTCATTTAGGATTTGAGAACCACTATTATTTTTCCAAAATGTACAAACAGGCCTACGGCATAATGCCCACTGAAGAGTTGAAAGGTTAAGAAAGGGGCAGGTAAACACAGTTCCGATTTTCGTCAAAATGATCAAAACGATCTAAAATGCTCAAAACGGAATAGTCATTTGGCAGAAAATGCCTTAAATGTGCTAATTGTTGCTGTGTTTCGTCTAATCCACCGCTTCTATCATTGCATCGTCAATCATTTGAAACGATGTCCTATTCATTAAAATCACAATATGCCATACACAGGTTTGAGTTGGAGCCAAACACCCGAAAAAGTGGCACACAGGAGGCTTTTGCTACTTACGGTATATTGTTTTTGCCAATGCTGTTAGGAGGAGTTGTCCTATTCAATTTATTTAAATTGACAGGATTCATTTTTTGGGCCTCATGGGCAGTGCTTGCCATAGTCCTGATAAACATCTACGTGTTTTACAAAAGAAAAGCGAAACACATTCAATCGCTGAGCATCCTTGTAGAAGGCAGCCACATCCAAATAACCGATAGTCAAAAGATTTATTTGCACACCAACATTCAAAACCTAATAATCACCACGTTGAGGTGCGGAAAATCCCGGCTGCCCGCAATCGGAATAAATTGTAAAAGTTTTGCGGGGGTAATCATTGGTTTAGGAAAAGAAAGCATCATTCATAAAGTAGGGGAAGACCATCCACTTTGCCAACCAGATTACCTGCTTTCAAGCGAAAAAAAATGGTCAGAACTATTGGAGTTGCTATCAATGGACAACGACAGGGACGGCCTTCAGATGAAAACCTAACAAAGTCACTTATAAAGCCAAGTTCATCATGGATTGGACATCACCAATAATTAAAATTTATTGCCTGATAAAAGGACTGAAAGTTCGTTCATTAACAACCGATGGAGAACTGGAGGAAGCTTTTGACCTACGAAATCGAGTGTACCAGGAAGTCTATCATTTCAAACCCGTTGAGCCAACAAAAGAGGTAATTCGGCCAAAGGGCCTCGCATTTTATGTAGGCGTTTATCAAAAAGGGAAACTGGTTGGCTGCCTGCGTTTGATGGACATTACTCAAATATCACCCTTTGTTTCTTTTTTTTACAAAAACCCCAACTTGGACAAACCATTCAATAAAACCTATGAAATGGCCGGTTTGGTGGTAGAGCCCAAGTTACAAAGCACAGACAGCCATATTTTTTTTATCCTGCTGTATTACGCATTTCAGTTTACTTTAAAAAACGGTCGGCAATACTGGCTGGCCAGCACCTGGAAAAGCCTTTATCAGTATATCAAACGGATGGGAGGCATCGCACAGTTCATTACCGATGAGGTGGGATTCGTGGATGATGGTTCGCCCAAGGCCAGTTTTCTGAAAAACTATCTGGAAAATGGAAATGCCAATGACTACTGTTGTTATTATGTGACCCTGCCCAAAAAATACGATAAGGTAATTCTGAAAAAATACTTCAGCAAAAAGAAGCGGCAGCTTTGGAAGCGATGGAGCAATGCCTTCCCAACAATGAAATTCCGGGGCACAAAAGGCGTAACGGTCATTGGGAAAAGATAAAAATTCAAGATGAATTATACCAAAATATCAATCAACGGTGCAAGCCAGGGTACTGGACAAGCAATTGCAGCAAAGGTGGACAGAGAGCGCTGTTCTTCGGTACTACATGCCCGTGAACAAGGATAACTGGGGCCGACCATTTTCTTGTGGCGTTCAGGTATTTTCCAATTTTTTCATTTGAAACGTAAAACTTGAATTAATTCAATTTTTGAGAAAAATACTACCTGCACTTTTGCGGTCATAATTAGTAAATCTAAAAATGACCATGCAGGTAAACGGGAGCGCCATATTTGTAAAACTGTACTGTCTCTGCAAAGGCTACAGAATAAAAAATATCACCTTGCCAAAGCAATACAAAGACGTATTCGACTTGATGAACGATACTTATGTAAATGTTTATGGTTTCGAGCCAATGCAACTGAATAAAGAGATAATTTATCCAAAAGGCGTTGCCGTTTGCTTTGGCATCTACAAGAAAAAGGAACTCATCGGAAGCATGCGGTTGATGGATTTGACGCAACAGCAGCCAGTTCTATCTGATTTTTATCTGACCACGAAATTTGATTATGACCCTAAAAAAACATATGAGTTATCGCGCTTAATCATTGCACCTAAATATCAAAGTATGGATAGAATGATTTTCCTGCTATTAATTTACGCTGCTTACAGGTTCACCATGAAAACAGGCAGGAATCAATGGATAGTCAGCACTTGGAAGAGCATTTATTATATCATTCAACGGATGGGCGCAAAGGTTGATTTTATCACTCAGAACACGAACTACATAGATGATGGTTCTCAAAAAGCTCGACTGTTCAAGGATTATGTCAAGCGGGAGGAAGGTTTTGATTTTAACTGTTGTTTTTATGTTTCACTGGAGAAAGATGAAAGCAACAATTTACTCAAAAAATATATCAGGAGGCGGTTAAAACGATTTAGAAAGAGAACCATGGAGAAGTTTATGCCTCTGTATTCATAATCTATGCGAATCAAGCCCTCCCATTTATAAGGTATTCCATTTTACCCTTGATTCGCATAATCTGCCATTCCTATGACAAGAATTTTAGAACAATAAAAAATGAAGAACAACAAAATATTGGTCACAGGGGCGAGCCGTGGCATTGGGCAAGCCATAGCTATTCGGTTGGCCAGGAGCGGTTATTCCTTGGTTTTGCATGCCAGAAAGGCAGAAAATCTGGAGAATACCATTCAAATGTTACCAACATCAACACCGTATAACATACTTATTGCAGACTTTTCGGAACCCGAAGCGGTCAAAGAGTTTATCCGTACTTTAAAAAAGACACACAAAGACCTCTTCGGGATCATCAGCAATGCAGGGATCGCCCTCGACAAGCCTATTGCCTATCAACCTGAAAAGGACATTGACCTCATGCTTCAAATCAACCTTAGAACACCTGTCCTGCTTGGAAAATATGCTATGAAACATTTTATAAAAACGAAGAAAGGGGTGTTCATCAATATTGCTTCCTGCATTGGTGAAATGGGGAATGCTTTTCAATCGGTGTATGCAGCCACCAAAGCTGGCTTAGTCGCTTTATCCAAATCTTGGGCAAAGGAAATCGGACAGCTGGCACCCGAGCACCAGGTTCGTTTTTTATCCGTTTCTCCCGGTTTTGTCGAAACGGATATGACGCGGGGCCTGAATGCAGAAATTCAGTCTAAATACCTCGAATCCATTCCCGCCAATCGATTTGGAAATACAGCAGAGGTCGCCAATTTAATTGCCTTTTTGATGAGTGAAGACTCGCCCTATATCAATGGCAGTGACATCAAAATAAATGGAGGTATCTTATGAATTCATCAGCAATGAATGAAACATCTATGATTTTTTCGGCAGGTAAAGACTACCGAAACAGCACCAAAATCCACCTGCCTCCTGACGAAATTGAGGCGATTGGTCTGAAGCAGCACCCCATGCAAATTTGGTTGCTCTCCGAGCATCCTGAATTTACCCGTGATGATTGTTTTGGATTGCCTATTCCCTACATCCGGGCCATCAATGAAGCATTTATCAGTTTTGAGAAAGGAGAGGGAAAATATGGAAAGGGCTATGCCACTGCCAGTTATACCATTCGACAGGAAGACCCGTGGTTTGTTTGCCATTTTTTGGGCGACCCGGTCATGCCTGGTTCTCAGGGGCAAGATGTGATATTTCAACTGGCCGGACTGTGGAGTACCATCCGATGCAACATCGTCGGTCGACCGAGGGCTCTGGCAGGTCAGTTCAATTTTTTTGGCCAAATACTGCCCAGTAATTCCAAGGTCTTTTATCGAATTGATATTCAACGGTTTTTGAAAAAGAAACGTATTCTTTTCTTCTCCGGGAGCATCGCTGTGGACGATGAATCCAATACCATCTATCACTTTGAAAATTGTAAAATGGGGTTTTACCTAAAGGAAGAATTGAACATTCATCAAAAAAGTACCGCCTACTATCAACCCGATTGGCAAAAAATAGAAGCAGAACAAAAACAGTACATCCAACAATCAAAAGCTTTTTATGACAATTATTGATAATTTATTAGTCGGCAAAACACCTGAAGAAGTCTTGATATTCGGACCGAATAAAATGTTCATCGACGAATATTTATGGTTTGAGGAAAATGCGGGTATTGTAGTGGCTTACCAGGTTAAAGAACATGATACCGAAGGTCATTTTGGTATTCTTCGAGGCGTCGATATGATCGAAATTTTCGGACAAGCCGGCACCTCCGCCTGTACCGCTTTAGAAGGTAAAAAACAAAACAAAACCCGGGATGAATTGGCCGAAAACTTCCGGTTTGTCTTTTTGGGAGTGGATCAATGCCGCTTTTCTGGAATGGCCAAAGCTGGAGAGATCTTGATCTGTTTCGGCAAAATCCGCTCTTACCGTTTTCGGCAAATGACCTTGGACGGAAGCCTCTATAAAGTCCCCAACGACTTTGATTACCACCATTTTTTTAACTCCTTTTCTGAAGTGGATTTTCAGAAGGAAGCACTTCCCGATACTTTCAGTGAAGTAGCCAACTTTAAAAAGCTATCGGGCCGAGCCATCAAAATCGATAAGATAATTTGAGGGGTCAGACCGCTGCGCTGTCAGAAGTCAGACCGCTGTGCTGTCAGAAGTCAGACCGCTGTGCTGTCAGAAGTCAGACCGCTGTGCTGTCAGGGGTCAGACCGCTGCGCTGTCAGAAGTCAGACTATTTAGCTGTCTGACCTCTGACAATGAAATGGTCTGACCTCCGACAGCGCAGCGGTCTGACCCCTGACAGCGCAGCGATCTAACCTCCTAATTTCTAAAACAAATAAAAATGACAAGAGAAGAAGCATTAAACAACATCGTAGAAATCCTGAAAACCATTCGATTGGTCAATCAAAAAGCATTGGCAAATATTAGTGAAGACAGTGATTTCATCAAAGATTTAGGCTTGCCTTCCGCGGAAGTCATCAACATTATTGCGAAAGCAGAAGACCAATTTGGGTTGGAGTTCGATGATGATGATGTGGATGAGTTGGGCTCAAAAGTAAAAGATACCATTGACCTGATAATTAAAACAGCAGAAGCTAACTAAATGATGGACAGAAAGGTAGCAGTCGTTGGTATGGGCGGCGTTTTTCCCAGTTGTTCTTCCCTATCTGAATTTGAGGAAAAACTCTTTACCAACCAAAGCTTAATCAGGGAATGGGAAGAAGCAAAAAATTATGGCAAAAAACTTCGGTCGTCCGTTTGTGGGTACGTTACCCTGGAAGAGGCCGGTTTGGAAGCCTGTTATTCCAGTTCAAACCAGGAGTATCCGGAAATATATTTGGATAAGCGCGAACGCATTCCAATACAAAATACAGCAACCGCAGATATTGGCAGTGTCTGGGCAATGCTGTCTTCTCTTGATGCCATTGAAATGTCGAATTGGAATGCACGTGAAGTGCAATCTGAAAGAACGGGCGTTTCCATCGGTTCAGGCGGGGGCGGCCATACCGTTTTGAGGCAGGCCTGGAATAGTTTTTTTCATCTGGGAAAAAAATCTCGGGCCATTGGCGGACATGGAGTAGACCGTACGATGGGATATAGAGATGCCGCAAATGTTTCTTGTTTAATAAAAAACAAGGGCGTATGTGAGGCAATAGGTTCTGCCTGTGCAACCGGTTTGGGCAATATAGGCTATGCTTATCGTTTGATTAAATTCGGCATACAAGATCGGATGTTGGCCGGAGGGGTAGAAGGAACCTCCCTGGAAACTTTTACCGGATTTGATGCAATGGCGGTATTAAGCCGCAGTTACTCACCTGAAGAAAGTTCAAGGCCTTTTGACCGTACCAGAAATGGTTTTGTCTGTTCTTTTGGAGGGGCCGTTGTCGCTTTGGAGGAATTGAAATCTGCCGAAGCAAGAGGTGCCAACATTATCGCCATCATCGACGGTTATTTTAATAATTCCGATGGCGACGGGGACATGTTCGCCCCTTCCTTCAATGGGCAACAACGCTTGTGGAATGGATTGAAATCAGAAGTCCCGCATTTAAATCCGGAGGTAGTTAATGTGCACGGCACTTCAACCCCGGTAGGAGACGGCATCGAATTGTTTAGCACCATTGATGCGCTTGGAGAGACCGGCTATCATATTGCGGCACCCAAATCTCAATTTGGACATATGTTAGGGGCTGCGGGAGCCGTTGAGTTCATTGCATCCTTGTTAATGCTTAAAAAGCAAAAGACAACACCCTGCCTCAATGCCAACTGGCTCGCCGAAACACTGGAGCCCGTCCAGGAAAGCGATAATTGGCAAGGGACGATGAAGACGGTCTCTGAATTCAGACACCTTTTGCCTACCTCATCTTTGGCAAAAGAAATCAATCAATTAGTTTCCTTGAATTATGGTTTTGGTGGTACCAACAGTGGCATCATCCTTTCAAAATATGAAGGAAAATAATTTAGCCGTAAGCTGTAGTGACAAATAAACTTGTGACATTTAGTTCCCTGCGAGCTTTGCGGTCTCTGCGTGATTACCGGCAAATTTCCACGCAGAGACCGCGGAGTTCACAGAGAATTTTATAATACAAGGTTTTCTGTCCATACAGCTAAAAACCAACATAACTAAAGTCGAAGATTATTCAAAGCATTAAATATCCGAACCATAAAACGATGAACAACGAACACGTGGAAAAATTGAAAGACATCCTTCGAGCAAGTCTGCTGGAAGAGGAATTATCTATTAATGCAGATGATCATTTAGCAGATGAATTAGGACTGGACTCAATAGGCTATGTAGACCTGACCGTAAAAATCGAGTTGACCTTTGGAATAGTGCTTAGCAACAGGTCGATCAGGGCTGCCAAAACCTTTCAAGATTTGGTGAACCTGGTTTCAAAACACAGTGCAAATGGATAAATCAGCTAACTCAACAGGAACGGCCCACCAAGCCGAAAAAAAAATCAGTATGCCGCAGATGTGTATTGATGGCTTATCCGAAAATTGGTTGTTTAAGTACTTTGGTGCCAACCACTGGGCAATGCTTTGCAGTGGTTTGGGAACGGATTCAACTCATTTACAAAATGCAGAGGGAGACCGTTTGTATGCTTCTTTTGTAAGAATTAAAATCGACGCGGAACAACCGCTTAACTCATTTAAAGAAAACGAACATATTCAGTTCAATGGGCAAATTCAGCGGTATGGAAATGCGATGTATTTCAGTAATTTTGAGCTTAGTTCCAAAGAAGAAAAATCCAAAAATTTAAGCGCAAAATTAATGACTGTTTTTTCTGCCAGGGAATCTGCGGGCAACCAAAAACTATTGCGAAGCGAAGTAAAAAATAACAACTCTATTGTAAAGGCCTTAAATGCAATGCCTGAATTCGGCATGGAGTACCGAAAAATAAAAAAGCAAAAAACAAAGCAAATATGTTTAAAGGGTTATGACTTTGCCATTGACGATGATGTGGTTTTTGAAAAAGAATATAATTTAAATCCTTATTATGATGTAAATGGTGTTGGATTAATTTATTTCGCTGCCTATCCGACTATTAGCGACAACTGTGAAAGCTATTATTTTAACGAAGTGAACAACCAGTTTGACAGAAGGTGGGAACAGCATTATTTCACTTTAGCAAGAGATATTATGTATTATGCCAATTGCGAATTATCCGACACTATTATTTACCATTTAAATAAAATAGAAAAAGTAAAGCGGGGCATCGTTAAGATAACAAGCTCCCTCTACCGAAAGTCAGACAAATTATTGATGGCAAAAATTTTCACGCTTAAAAAATTGAAGTAGACGATTCAGTTCAGTTATAAAAATTAAACCGGCTAATTTTTTTATGAGACAGCCGCCCGCCCCGGATAAAATTCTTTCACAATGAAAATCATTCAAAAAAAAGTAACTGAACTCAATCATTCAGAATCTGAGCAACTGAAAGCGCTGATTTACAGATATTTTAATTCGGCTTCGCCAAAGTTTATTGCGGACAGGTTGGAAAAAGACTATGGGTATGACATTGTGATGATTAAAAAAGGGGACCTTATTCAAGGCGTAAATTATTACCATTTAATCAAACATAAGGAAGCTAATTGGAATCGCCCAAACTACATTTTTCATTTTGGACAGGCGATGAAAAGAAGTGGGTACCGAGGCAATGTTATTTGGAGATTGGGAAATTGGTACGCTCGAAAAAATATAGGAGCGACCTATTTGCTGCAAAATATAACCGGCATTGCCTCATTTATTTCTCCCAGGGCTTTTGAGAATTTCACACTCCGGTTTCCAAAGTGCCACGCTGAATTAAAAACAGACTGTGATATAAATATTCGAAATTTCCTGACAGATTATTTTAATCGTATTAGAGGAATATCCATTAACTACAATCATGGTTTTTGCTATGACAATCCGGAATTAGAAAAAGAGGAAATCACGGAAGACTGGAATAAAATATACCGTGCAAAAAATAATGCTATTAACCATTTATTTATTAAGGTCGGTATTATAAAAATGGAAAACAATCGTATTTATAAAATGCCTCGCCATATTTCTGTTTGTGGCATTCACAGGCCATTGACCTTCAATAATCGGCTGCAATTACCTTATTGTTGTCCTAAAATAAAACATATACCACTAACCGAATAAAGAGTGATTTTATTTTTTAACTCTTTCCATTCCATTTCCTTTACTCTGTATGTCCAATACACCTTCCATTTTGTTCATTTCACATTAAGTTTCGCATTAAGCCACTCGAAATCTTTATTCATTTGAATTAAAATTAAAACCATTAAAAAATGAATAAAATGATTTTTCGATTTTTTGTAACCACATTATTTTTTTCAGTCTTTCTGTTATCTGCTTGCAACAAGGAAGATGACCTTCCTACAGACAACCACAATCTCGAAGACGAACTGATTGACACCCTGACCGCTTCTAACGGAGTACAATTCGTCAGAACGCCGGAGGAGTATTTTCAAAACCTGCCCGATTGGTCTTATGACTACCAATATGTTGAAATTGACGGATTGCGACAAGCATATGCGGAAGCCGGACCTGCCAACGGCGAGGTGGTATTATTGCTTCATGGCCAACCCAGTTGGTCTTATTTATATCGAACCATGATTCCGGTATTGGCGGATGCCGGATATAGAGTCATTGCTATGGACCATTTAGGAATGGGACGCTCTGACAAACCGGTTGACATTTCGGCATACAGCTATTTGGGACATGCCGATCGATTAGAACGATTTATCCAGCAACTTGGGTTGAGCGATATTAATTTGTTTGTGCAAGATTGGGGCAGCCTTATTGGCCTGAGAGTAGCAGGACTTAACCCTGACCGGTTTGCTACGATTAGTGTCGGAAATGGTGCCCTGCCCGTTATTCCTGAAGGCATCCAGCCAATGACCCCTATTGAGAATCCGGATGAAATTGAAGAGTTGGTATCACCTTTTGCCAGCATACCCGAACAACAGGAACCCTACTATGAAGGATGCGAGCTGATTGCCGGAGGGAGTTCTTTTGAATTTGATGACTGGGCTTACTATTCTATGAAGGGAGCCTCTTACAAAGCATCTGAAGTGGTAGAAGCCCTGACCTGGTTTGACCTCTCAGACGATGTAGAGGCAGCCTATGATGCCCCCTTTCCAAGTAGGGCATACATGGCAGGTACTCGTACATTTCCTGCATTGGTCAATGAAGTGGCAGGTGTAAACATGGAAGCATGGGCGGGACTTACCGCTTACACCAAGCCTTTTCTGACAATATGGGGAACAAACGATGATGGCTCACTCGGAACTTGTGAGGCGCAACAAACTTTTATAGAAAATGTGCCTGGGGCTGAAGGAAAACCACACGTAAGGCTTGACGAAGCTGGACATTTCCTACAGAGTGACCAGGGCGAAGAGATCGCCCGTCGACTCGTCGAATTCTATGCGACGGATTGGGAGAACACCTCCACAGACCCATGTTCAAATTTTGCTAGCCCGATTCAGAATGAACAAAGAACACAAATGTTGGGACTTCCTTCAGATCTAAGAAATTTCAGATATGGAGAAGTACTTCCCACATTTGAATGCGGTAGTGGATTGGTCACAGAAGTGTACGCCACAATCAGTTTCAATGACTGTCCAGAAGATGATTGGTATGCACTAAACGCTGATGTCTTAAAAAACCAGCTGGGAGCATTAAGTGTAAGATTAAACGGACCAAGACATTGGCTAACAAACGGGCTCACAAGCAACAGTGGTGGTAGTGATTTTGAAAAAATAGCGACCTTTGGGAATCTGCAAATGGGATTAGCCGCAACAATAAGTGGAACACATAATGAAGGCCCATATTCAGAAAATGGGGTTCAGCGCTCCACGACCTATCTTTTCAAAGCGGGAAATGAAGTATACAAGCTGGTCAATCCACAGGGGGAAGAATACGTGATGCAGTCCTACAGCAGAAAGATAAACCCCGACCTGGCGATTGACGATTTGGCATCTCTTGGTTCCATCCTGAATCTACCTTCAGGGTGGACATTCCAGGCAGAAATACTGTCGGCCGATTTGGAGTTAGTTGCCGATGGGATAGCCATCGTCATTCAAGATGAATTGGAAAATTCTTACCAGAAGGTGGAGGATTAAGCTACTTAAAAAACACAAAAGTGATAGTGCTGAAACTTAAAGCACTATCACTCCTTGACAACCGTAAAAATAAAGGGTGTTTATTTTCTTATGACAGAACAATTTAGTATTTGGACAAAAATAAAGAGCGCTAAAAATGACACTTTTATTTGGGCAAATGTTTAATTTCCAAGCCTCAAAATTTTTTTTCAGGCAAAGGAAAAATGTCATTTTTTTTGACCACCTGCTTGCTTCTAACTAACTTAAACAAGTATTAAAAATGAAGGTAACCTTTCAATACGGAACAACCATTTTATTATTATTATTCAGCTACAATGTGCTGGCTCAAGACTTTGAACTCATTAAAATCCAGTCCGCTTATTATCCAAAGCAGACAATAAACGAATCTGCAGTAGATGGAGAAATCGGCTTTTGGGAATGGAATGGGCAACTTGCTATTCCACAGCTATTAAAAAACGAAAAAACAGTACTGATCCATAAATTGGGATACAGTAATTTGAGGGTTGATATAGAAGGAAGCACTGCCAATGCCTCGGCAGAAGCAACAAATTATTATCACACTATTTCCTACACTTTTACTTTGGTGCAAACACTAAGTCCAACGTGGCGGCTCCTTCTGAATGCCAATCCAACGCTTGCTTCGGATTTTACCGAATCCTTAAATGATGAAGACTTGTTGTTTCAGGCAAGTGCAATAGCGATGAAAACCAAAAGCAGAAAATTCAAGTATGGATTTGGACTGGCATATACGACCCGCTTTGGGCGGCAATTGGTGATTCCCACTGGAATGGTTCAATACAAAACCGAAAAGATGGTTTTGGACATGCTGCTACCCAATAAGCTATCTGTCATGTTTAACACGCACCAAGCTGTCAATTTTGGTTTGGAGGCTAAATTGGACGGCGGTTTATTTAATAATAATAGTGAAATCCAAAACGTCAGCACCATTATTGACAAAGCAGGTTATAGTCGCTTAAATATAGGGCCTGCCATCACCTTTAAATTGCAAGATGCCATTAGGGTACATCTAACGGGAGGCATGGCTGTCGGCAGAAGGTTGGAGTTTGTTGACGTAGCAGAAGAAACACTTGACAGAACACCGGAAAATGGCCCTTTTTTTAAGGTCGGCTTATCCTTTAGCCCTCAAGCAAAAAACGCCGGAGCAACTTTAAATAATTGAGGAAAATTGAAAAAAAATACCGTTAATAAAATTAATCTCTTCCCGATAAATATCGCTTGCCCTTAGCCCCCTCCGTTGTTTTTCTTTGGTCGAAGTTGTTTAAAACTTAAAACCAAACTGGTTCCAATCAAATAAATAAATTATAGGTGGGTAAGCTGGTGGTTGAAAAAAATGACACTTTTCCTTTGCCTGAAAAAGGTTTTTAAGATTTGGAAATCAAACATTTGACAAAATAAAAGTGTCATTTTTAGCGCTCTTTATTTTAT